>WLOK01000050.1 GCA_009699315.1 Actinomycetota bacterium | reverse complement strand
TGCTTACCTTGTCGTCAAGATCGGCAACCCCAATGCCACCATCACGGGGACTCATTTGTATTCGATCGACTACACCGTCGGTGGTGCCCTCACCACCATCGCGGCGAGCGACAACAACCTCCCCGCGGGAGTGAGTGCCGGCGACGCAGAGTTGTACTGGAACTTCATTGGAACCCAGTGGGACGTATACATCCGTTCAGCGAAGGCCACCATCAGCGGCCCGGGAGCGCCACTGGGCACGAAGTGCTACACGGGCACCAGCGGTTCCACCAACAGCTGCACGATCACGACCGACGGCAACTCGGTCACATTCGGGCCAGAGATACTGAGCCCGACTGAGGCCCTGACTGGCGTGATCGCTTACTCTCCCAACGCATTCACTGCCCCCATCTCGCCAGATATTCGCAAAGGTCCGGGTGCGCAGGCGCTATCCATCGCGCTCATCACGATTCCGATCGCGATCCTTCTTGCAGTGATTCCGATCGTCATTGCGATCGCCACTCGTCGCCGCAATAAGGGCGTAGACATTGCCTTTGCACCCGTTCGCTATGGACCCCCCGACGATCTTCGACCGGCAGAAATCGCCGCTGCATGGGAGGGCGAGGTTGACGGACGAGCGCTTACAGCAACCGTGCTCGACCTCACCGCTCGCAAGCATGTCACCGTGGCGCAACAGGGACATGACCAACTCCTGATCACGTGGTGCGGCGAAGCCACTGACCTTCGACCCTGGGAAAACGAACTTCTCGCCGCTGTCCTTAAGGGCCAGCCACAGGCGACACTCGGACATTACGACCCAGAAGTAGCAGCCGCTGTCACCTCGACCAAAATCCAACTCGTCGACGAAGCGCTCACGTCGGGCCGACGCAATCCGGATGGCGACAAACCCGACCGGCCATGGAAGAGCTTGCTCGCGATCGGCGGCGTCTTGAGCGTCATCGTGCTCGTCATCTCGATTTGGGGAGGCGTCCCGCTACTCGCCGCTGCGGTGCTCCCGTTCACTGTCATGGCGGCGATCAGTGGCGGGATCGCCGCATGGATTACGCCGCGCATGCAAACTCGCACCTCGGCGAAGTTTCTATCTGAGGTCGAAGGCTTCCGTCGCTTGCTCGACACTGACGCCGCAGCAGCACGTCGTGAGTTCGCGCAAAAACTAGGACTCACCGATGTAGCTGTGTTCGCAACGATGCTCCCCTACGCCATCGTCTTCGGGCTGTCCGAGTCGTGGGTTGGCGCGTTCCCCGATCTCACACCAGAACAACTACATGGCGTCGGTTACAACGTCGCTGGCACTTACCTACTGTGGTCCATGGTCAACACCTCGACGATGGCCCTCACGTCCAGCACGACAGCGCCTCAACGTTCAGGTGGCTCCGGGTTCTCTGGAGGGTTCTCCGGTGGTGGTGGCGGTGGTGGTGGCGGTGGGTCGTGGTGAATTAGCCTTCGACGCCGAGGCGCTCGAGGAGTAGTTCGCGTACGCGACCCGCATCAGCCTGACCACGCGTGGTCTTCATGACCGCCCCCACGATCGCACCGGCCGCCTGCAATTTGCCGCTGCGAATCTTCTCCGCGACATCTGGTTGTTCAGCCAGCGCCGCATCGATTGCTTCGAGCAGCGGACCGTCATCACTCACCACGGCCAGACCGCGCGCTGCAACGACCTCATCAGGCGAACCTTCACCTGCGAGCACTGCCTCGAAAACCTGACGAGCGAGTTTGTCGTTGAGTGCACCCGACGCGATGAGCTCCTCCACACGTGCGATGTCTGCTGAAGTCACGGGGAGGTCCGCGGGCTCAACCCCACGCTCGCTGGCCGCTCGGGTGAACTCCCCCGACCACCACTTGCGCGCAGCGTCCGGCGCAACACCAGCGGCGACTGTCTCCTCGACGATGTCGAGAATTCCAGCATTAACCAGCGTGGCCATTTCGAACTCGCCAATTACCCAGGCCTCAGCCAGACGTGCGCGACGCACAGACGGCAGTTCGGGAAGCGTGAGTCGAAGTTCTTCGACCCATTCCCGTGACGGAGCAATAGGCACAAGGTCGGGCTCAGGGAAGTAGCGGTAGTCCTCAGCTTGCTCCTTGGACCGACCGGGTGCCGTGGTGCCGTCGCCCTCTTGGAAGTGACGAGTCTCCTGATGGACTCGACCGCCGTCATCGAGCACCGCGGCCTGACGTTCGATCTCAAAACGCACCGCCCGCTCGACCGAGCGCAACGAATTGACGTTCTTTGTCTCAGTGCGGGTGCCCCATGGATCACCCGGTCGATTGAGCGAGAGGTTAGCGTCGCAGCGCAGCGAGCCCTCCTCCATTTTGACGTCAGAGACACCCAATGCGCGCATCAAGTCGCGTATCTCAGCGACATACGCGCGAGCAACCGCAGGAGCAAGCGCCCCTGTGCCGACAACAGTTTTGGTAACAATCTCCACGAGCGGGATGCCCGCGCGGTTGTAATCCACGACCGAGTAGTCAGCGCCATGGATGCGCCCAGTGGCTCCACCTGAGTGGGTGAGCTTGCCGGTGTCCTCTTCCATGTGAACACGTTCAATCTCGACCCGAACGACCTTGCCATCCACTGTGACATCGAGATATCCGTCGGTGCAGATTGGTTCGTCGTACTGACTGATCTGGTAGTCCTTGGGCATGTCCGGGTAGAAGTAGTTCTTGCGGGCCATACGACACCACTCTGCGATCGAGCAGTTCAGTGCAAGGCCGATGCGGATAATGGATTCGATCGCGGCACGATTCGCCACGGGCATTGCTCCCGGCAGGGCTAGACACACCGGACACACCTGTGTGTTGGGCTCGGCGCCAAAATTCGTGGAGCACGAGCAGAACATTTTGGACTGCGTACCGAGTTCGACGTGCACTTCCAAACCGATCACCGGCTCGTAGCGCGTCAGAGCCTCTTCAAAGGGAACGGTCTTCATAGCGCGGGTGCCTCCTCAATGAGCAGATGGCCCCATCTATCGACGAGTGCCGCCTCGACGGCCGCACCTGCGCGGTAGAGCCGATCGTCACCCATTGGCGGGGCCATGATTTGTAGGCCCACTGGGAGGCCATCCTCAGGCGCGAGGCCAATCGGCAGAGACATTGCGCAGTTGCCCGCGAGGTTAACCGGGATAGTCGCAATGTCGTTGAGATACATGGCGACCGGATCATCCACCTTCTCGCCAATTTTGAACGCAGTGGTCGGTGCGGTCGGCGAGATAAGCACATCGACCTTCTCGAAGGCTTCGGTGAAGTCGCGCGTGATGAGCGTGCGTACCTTCTGTGCCTGACCGTAATAAGCGTCGTAATAGCCTGAAGAGAGCGCATATGTGCCAATCATGATGCGGCGCTTGACCTCTGGGCCAAAGCCGGCTTCACGAGTGAGCGCCATAACTTCTTCGACAGAGCGCGAACCGTCGTCACCCACCCGCAACCCATAACGCATGCCGTCGAAGCGAGCCAGGTTGCTTGAGCACTCACTGGGCAGGATCAAGTAGTAGGCGGCGAGCGCATATTCGAAATGTGGGCACGAGACCTCAATGACTTCGGCACCTAGTTCGGTCAGAATTGCTACTGCCTCATCGAAGCGCTGTTGCACACCGGCCTGATATCCAGCACCCGAAAGCTCGCGGACCAGTCCGACCTTCATTCCGCGGACGTCTGCATTGAGCGCTGCTGCAACGACATCCGGGACAGGTGCATTAATCGACGTGGAGTCACGTGCATCATGGCCAGCAATCGCCGCATGCAGCAGTGCCGTATCAAGCACGTTGCGCGCACAAGGGCCTACCTGATCAAGTGACGAGGCGAGCGCAATCAGTCCGTAACGCGGAACCGCTCCGTAGGTCGGCTTCACACCTACTGTTGCGGTGACAGCCGCGGGTTGGCGAATCGAGCCGCCGGTGTCGGTGCCAATCGCCAGTGGTGCCTCAAAAGCAGCTAGTGCCGCTGCAGAACCACCGCCGCTGCCGCCCGGGATACGATCAAGGTCCCACGGATTGTGCGTCGGCCCGTAGGCGGAGTGCTCAGTAGACGAGCCCATCGCGAACTCATCCATATTGGTCTTGCCCAAGATGATGATGTCGGCTGCGCGTAGACGCTCAACTACTGCGGCGTCATACGGCGGAATCCAGCCTTCGAGGATCTTCGAGCCAGCGGTTGTTGGCTGACCCTTCATCGCGAGTACGTCCTTTAGCGCGAGTGGCACCCCAGCAAGCGGGCCGAGTTTTTCACCCGCCGCACGCTTGGCGTCAACACGCTTCGCCGCCGCAATGGCTCCATCAGAGTCGACATGAAGGAACGCATGCACGCGCTCATCGACGGCCGCGATGCGATCAAGGTGCGCGCGAGTAACTTCCTCGCTGCTCACCTCTCCTTCGGCGATCGCGGAGGCGAGGACTGAGGCGTTGTCACGGATGAGACTCACGATCACTCCTCGTCCAGGATGCGCGGAACGCGGAAGCGGTCATCCTCTATTGCCGGCGCTGCCGCCATAGCCGCCTCGCGGTCGAGGCCTGGGCGGGCTATGTCTTCGCGGAACACATTGAGAAGCGGAACCGGATGTGACATCGCCGGCACATCGGCCGCGGCCACCTCCCCCACTCGAGCAACCGACTGCAGGATCACGTCAAGCTGCTCGGCGTAGTGGTCAAGCTGGTCCTCGGGGATGGCTAGACGAGCCAGACGAGCCAGATGGGCCACGTCAGCGCGGCTAATGGAGGTCACTCGCCAGAGTCTACTGGGGTCCCTAGTAGTGCCCGGAATCCCTCGACATCCAAGACCGGAACACCGAGTTCGATCGCCTTGTCGTACTTCGAGCCGGGTGAATCACCCACGACTACATACGAGGTCTTCTTGGACACCGATCCGCTTCCCTTGCCACCACGGGAGGTCACGGCCTCGGCTGCCTCGTCGCGTGACATACCAGCCAAGGTGCCGGTGATGACAAAGGTAAGTCCGGCGAAAGGCTGCGGGCCGGTCTCTTTGACTTCATCGCGCATTCGTACGCCCGCTGCGGCCCACATGGCCACAATGTCGCGGTGCCACTCATCGGAGAACCACTCCACGATCGCCTCAGCAATGATTGCGCCTACGCCCTCGGTCAGTGCTAACTCCTCAGCTGAGGCTCCGGCCAGCGCGTCAAGCGAGTCGAACTCGCGCGTGATTGCTTGGGCAGTAGGCGGCCCGATATGACGAATCGAGAGTGCGTTCACTACTCGCCACAGCGGCTGTGACTTCGCCTTCTGCAGACCTTCGAGCAGCGATTCGCCTGCCTTGCTGAGTTGCGGACCATCCTCACCCTTCTTGGGCGCACGCGTGAAGTAGGTGGTCTGTCGCAACTGATCAGCAGTGATGTCGAACAGCTCACTCTCGTCAGCGATGACGCCCTCCTCCAGCAGTGCCCGTGCGCTCTTCTCCCCAAGGCCCTCAATGTCAAAGGCAGCACGAGAACCAAGGTAGGCAAGTCGCTCGCGAAGTTGACCCGGGCAAGACCGGGCATTAGGGCAGCGGATGTCGGCGTCGGCCTCCTTCTCTGGCCGAAGTTCGCTTCCGCACTCGGGGCAATGGGTCGGCATCACAAATGGACGTTCGTCACCCGTGCGCGCCTCCAGCACGGGTCCAAGAATTTCGGGGATGACGTCTCCCGCTTTGCGCAGGAAGACCAGATCGCCGATGAGAACTCCTTTGCGTTGCACCTCATGTCCGTTGTGCAAGGTGGCCGAGGACACGGTGGATCCGGCCACGAACACCGGCTCCATCACGGCATACGGCGTCACCCGGCCGGTGCGACCCACTTGCACCGCCACATCAAGGAGCTTGGTGCGTACGACTTCGGGCGGGTACTTATAGGCGATTGCCCACCGAGGCGCACGAGATGTTGCGCCGAGCGCATCTTGCAAAGAAAGCTGATCGACTTTGACTACAGCCCCATCAATATCGTGCTCAACCTCGTGGCGGCCTTCGCCAAACCGGGTGATGAATGCAGCCACTTCAATCGGAGACGAGAGCACTTGCACTCGATCGCTCGTCGGCATGCCGAGCCCCTTGAGAACTTCGTATGCCTGACTCTGACGCTCAATCTTCAGGCCCTCATGTGCACCAATGCCATGCACGATCAACTTCAGTCCAGCCAGTCTGCGTTTGCCTAGCTCAACTTCGGCCTTGGCCCGCTCGGTGCGGGCTTCACGTTCGCGCTTGTCGATGCGCTGGCGCAAACTCCCCGCGGCCGCATTGCGCGGATTGGCAAACACTGTGCCTCCCGCATCCAATTGCTCGGAGTTAATACGTTCGAAATCCACGTTGGCGAAGTAAATCTCGCCACGAACTTCCACGAGCGTCGGCACTTCGCCCACAAGCGTCTGCGGGATCGCTGGAATCATGCGGGCGTTGTAGGTGACGTCTTCACCTACGCGTCCGTCTCCACGCGTCGCTACCGACACAAGTCGGCCGTGGCGATAGACCAGATCGATTGCTAGACCATCGATTTTCAATTCACACAGATAGGCCGGCGCCTCACCGACTCCAGAATCCGCGATGCCGCGCTCCACACGCGCAAACCAAGCGTCCAACTCTTCGGCGCTGAACGCATTATCAAGTGAATACATGCGTTCTAAGTGCTCAACGGGATCGAAGAGTTCAGAGCTACGGCCACCTGGCGTCTGGGTCGGAGAGCCCGGCGAATGAAGTTCTGGAAAGTCAGTCTCAAGCTGCTCTAATTCGCGATAAAGAACGTCATATTCGGCATCGGAGAGCGATGGGGAGTCTTGCACATAATATTGCGAGCGCGCTTGCTCAATCTGTGCGACGAGGAGCTGCCAACGCTCACGCGGGTCTTGCGTCATCGCCTCTCCTCTCCTCTCGCAGAACGCGACCAGCGTCTTCTAGGGCCGCATAAGCGGTACGGGTCCACGCGGGACTGGCATGAGCGAGCCCACACGTGGGCGTCAAAGAGATTCTCTCTCCCACCTCTGACACATCAAAGCCCCACCGATCAAGTGTGTTCTGCACACGTCGAGCGGCAGCCTCACCCACAACCTGCACGGAGGGGACGTCTCGCGGCGCGGTGTCTACAACGCCAAAGAGCATGCGGGTCCCTTGGTCAAGTAGTTCGCCTACCTGATCCGCATCGAACGGGAGGGTGAGGTCAAAGGAGATCATGTCGGCGATGCACATCACGTCAATCGGCGGATGTGGCGCACAGCAGTGGATCACGGCAAGCCCTCCCGCGGCATGCACCGCGTCGATGCCCACTGCAAGCAGTTCGCGCGCACGTTGGGGATCGACAGACCGATATGTCGCGATGCCACTTGCTGTAGTGACACCACCGGCCAACACTGTCGGAAGGGCCGGTTCGTCAAATTGGATGACCGGCGTCGCACCCGGCACTCGTCGACGAAGTTGCCCCACCTGAACCACTGCTGCCTCAGCAATCGCACCCGCTAAGTCGAGACACGCTCCGTGGTCACGAACGGCACGCTCGCCCGTACGCAATTCGATTGCGGCGGCAAGGGTCCAGGGGCCGACTACCTGTTGCTTCACAAATCCGGTGAATCCATCCAGCGCCTCTTCGATGCAATCGAGATCCTCAACAAGCCACTGTTGAGCCAGTCGCATGACGCGCCCAGGCGCATCTGCGAATCGCCAACCCGCCGGAGTGGTCTCCACGGCAAAATACGGCGCAACCGCGGCAAGCATGGCGGTCGTTCGACCGATCATGTCTGCGCCTGGCCCCCTCGCGGGAAGCTCAGCGACATGCGGAAAATCGGGAAGTTCACCAGCCACCATCCGCGCAGCCTCGGCCGGGCGCGTGCCAGGCAGCGACCCGATCCCAGAGGCATTCAGCACACGCTCACTCTAGTCGTGTGCGGTCACCTTGATAGTCGCCGAGAGCACCGCGCGCGTGCCGGAGTACATAACTAGCGTTTGGCCAGCTGCGACCCCAAATATTGGCTCCGACATGTAGACGGTGACCGCATCGCTTTCGACTACGGCCTTAGCCGGGACGGGCTCGCCATGAGCGCGCACCTGCACATGGCCATTGACCTCGCCGTCCTCGACCGGACCGCACCACCGCACGTGATCGCCCACTAATTCGGTGACGGCGAGCGCGGAGCGCGGACCAACTTGTACGCGCGAGGTCGAGAGGTCAACGTCAACGACATAGCGGGGTTGTCCATCTGATGCGGGTCGACGAAGGTCCAGACCGCGACGCTGGCCGATGGTCAGTGCATATGCGACGTCGGTATGCCCCAGCACCTCACCGGACTCGGCATCGACGATATCGGCTTCGGCAGGACCCAAACGCTTACGAAGGAATGCAGCAGTATCGCCGGTAGGGATGAAGCAAATGTCATGCGAATCCGGCTTGTCAGCCACGAGAAGGCCACGTTCCTTCGCTTCAGCGCGCACCTCGTCTTTGTGTGAATCGCCCAAGGGGAACAGTGCTCCGGCCAACTGATCGGCATTGATCACCGCAAGAACATAGGACTGATCCTTCTCGGGATCAACGGATCGATGCAGCTCTGCACCGCGTTCGCCAGACTCAATCCGTGCGTAATGTCCAGTGCCCACCGCGTCGAAACCTAACGCCTGCGCGCGTTCGAGCACCGCCGCAAATTTGATGCGCTCATTGCAGCGCACGCATGGGTTGGGAGTGCGACCAGCGGCGTATTCAGCCACAAAGTCATCGATCACATCTTCCATGAATCGCTCAGACATATCCCAGACGAAGTAAGGGATGCCCAAAACATCGGCAACCCGTCGAGCGTCTCGCGAGTCTTCGATAGAACAGCAACCCCTACTGCCTGGACCACCTACGGCTGCCTCACGTGCAAGAGCAAGATGTACTCCTACTACGTCATGGCCCGCGTCGATGAGACGCGCAGCCGCAACTGCGGAATCAACACCACCTGACAAGGCTGCCACTACGCGCATAACTTCACGACTCCGTCGATCGTGCAAGCGAGAGCACCCCGGCACGTCCGGCGCGTTCGACAACGGCAGGCAGGACCTCCGCCAGTCGATCTATATCACTTTGAGTTGAGGTACGGCCAAGCGAAAACCGCAACGAACCGCGCGCTGTCGCCTCGCTCACGCCCATAGCCAACAAGACGTGACTTGGTTCGGGTACGCCAGAGGTGCAGGCGGAGCCTGTCGATACATGTATGCCCGCCGCGTCGAGAAGCATGAGTAGAGCGTCACCTTCACAACCGGCAAAGGTGAAGTGGGCATTATTGGGCAGTCGATCCGCAGGGTCGCCACTGAGCGTGGCGCCAGGCACCAACTCGACGACTCGCGCAATAAGTGCATCGCGCAACGTTTCCAAAACCGCAGCGTGCTTCTCCCTCTCGAGCACCCCCAGTCGAACCGCTTCCGCAAACCCAGCTATCGCAGGAACATCGAGAGTGCCGGATCGAACCTCTCGCTCTTGTCCGCCGCCATGGGCAACAGGTGTCATCTGTAAATCACGCCGGGCGATAAGCGCGCCTACACCCATCGGGCCACCGATCTTGTGACCACTGAGCGATGCAGCGGCGAGCCCGCGCAAGTTCAAGTCGAGCGGAATCTGACCGAAAGCTTGAACCGCATCGGTATGAAATGGCACACCGGCATCCGCGCACAGACTGGCGATCGTGGCAACGTCCTGGATTGTGCCCACCTCGTTGTTTGCCCACATCACTGAACACAGGGCAACTCCGGGTTTAGCAAGGGCTTGCCCAACAACGGCTAGATCGACTCGACCCAAGACATCGACATCAATCCACTTAACGTCGGCGCCCTCATGCTTTTCGAGCCACTCCACCGGATCAAGAACTGCATGATGTTCGATCGAACTAGCAAGAACTCGGTTTAGATTCGGATCAAGTGATTTCCGAGCCCAGTAAATGCCTTTGATAGCGAGATTGTCGGCTTCGGTACCGCCAGAGGTGAAGATGACCTCGGATGGGCGCACATCCAGCGAAGCGGCAATTGACTCCCGGGACTCTTCCACCACGCGCCGTGCCCCTCGCCCCGCGGTGTGCAGGGAAGACGCATTTCCGACCGACGACGAGACTTCGATCCACACGTCCCGAACCTCAGGACGCATCGGAGTCGATGCTGCGTGGTCAAGATAGGCGGTACTCACGTAGGTGATGCTACCGGCGATCAGCCTTTGCGCTTCTGGACCTCGTCGGTCAGCTGTGGCACGACGGCAAAAAGATCTCCTACGACACCAAAATCAGCCAGTTCGAAGATCGGCGCCTCAGAGTCTTTATTGACCGCCACGATCATCTTCGAGGTCTGCATTCCCGCTCTGTGCTGGATAGCGCCGGAGATGCCATTGGCAACGTAAAGCTGAGGCGACACGGTCTTGCCCGTCTGGCCCACCTGATACTGATGGGGGTACCAGCCTGCATCCGTGGCGGCACGAGAGGCACCTACAGCCGCACCGAGCGAATCGGCCAGAGACTCGATAACGCCAAATCCTTCAGGTCCGCCCACGCCACGACCTCCCGAGACAACGATCGCCGCCTCGGAGAGTTCTGGGCGGCTGGCTTTGGTCGCGGCTGTGCGGCCGGTGACCTTCGCGCCACGGGCGCCCTCTGAGACGGGAACCTCGACGTCGACTCGTGACAGGGCAGTTGCCGCGGCTTGGGGTGCTGTTGAGTTGGGGCGCACAGTGATGATCGGAATGCCATGAGTCACCGTGGAGTGCACGATCGTCGATCCACCGAAGACACTCTGCGTCGCCGTGAGATCGGGCGCGATTGCAACGGCGTCAGTGATCACGCCGGACTCGATCTTGATGGCGAGGCGACCCGCGATTTCTTTGCCCTCTGCGCTAGAGGCAATGAGGATCGCTGCTGGCGATGCCTGCTTAACAACTGCAGCAAGTGCTTCGGTCTTGGGCGCAACTACGAAGTCGACCATGTCGGAGTTGTCGACGACGTAGGCGGTAGCGACGCCATATTCGGCCAACTGCGACGCGCCTGTATCGCCATAGCCCGGTCCGAGCCACACCGCGGCGGGCTCACCGAGCGAGCGGGCGAGCGTGAGCAGTTCGAGAGTGACCTTCTTGACCACGCCGTCTGCGTGCTCGACTACAACGAGGATCGGTGCCATTGTCCTGTCCTTCTTCAGATGATCTTGTTGGTTGCGAGGAACTCAGCGATCTTGACTCCGCCGGTGCCCTCGTCACTGACGATTGTTCCTGCCGCCTTCGGCGGGCGAGCCGCAAAATCCGCGACCACGCTCCACGCAGCGCTCGTACCTACAGACCCTGCGGCCACACCAACGTCCACAATGCTCAACGTCTCAAGTGGCTTCTTTTTCGCGGCCATGATGCCCTTGAAGGAGGGGTAACGCGGCTCATTGATCTTTTCTACAACACTCACCACGACTGGTGAAGAAGCCTCCACCGAATCGAAACCGTAGTCAGTCTGGCGCTCAATGGTGATGGTGCCGCCATTCACATCGACCTTCTGAGCGAAGGTCAACTGCGGAAGTCCGAGGCGTTCAGAGACCATCGCCGGCACGACGCTCATGCGAGCATCTGTGGACTCGGAGCCAAAGATGATCAGGTCGAAACCACGATCTTTCAAAACTCCAGCCAGCACAGCCGACGTCGCCAGCGCATCAGATCCCGACAGCGCGTCATCGACAATGTGAATGCCAGCGTCGGCACCCATCGAGAGCGCCTTGCGAATGGTCTCAACTGCGCGCTCGGGACCCATCGACACGATGGTGACCTCACCGCCGTGAGCTTCTTGAATCTTCAGCGCTTCTTCGACTGCGTACTCATCGAGCTCATTGAGCACACCTTCGGCCGATTCGCGATCGAGAAGGGAGTCTGCGGGGCGCAGACGCTTCTCTGCCCACGTGTCGGGTACCTGCTTGACGCACACGGCGATCTTCATGCGTTTTCCCATCGAATGCTCGGGCTATCTCAGCCTGTGTAGAAACCTCATGTTACTAGGAGGTAATCCGATGCGCGAGACGGGACTAAACAGGCAATTGAGCGTGTGAGGCACGGCACAGCAAAATGCCGATCACACTGCCGCAAGAGGATGTCTAGCGTGCCCCAGCGCCCACTGGTGCAGGCTCATCATCAGCGACCTCATCAGCCCCGCCTTCAACATCAAACCTCGGAATGATCCGATCGAGCCACTTTGGCAGCCACCAGTTCGCACGACCGAGAATCGACATCAACGCCGGCACAAACACCAGGCGAATGACGAATGCATCGATGAGTACGGCCGACGCAAGGGCAACACCGAAGAGCTTGATGGTGTTGTTATTTGTCGGGATAAACGCGGCAAAGACACTGGCCATGATGAGCGCCGCCATGAGCACAACACGTCCAGAACCCGCCAGCCCCCGACGAACAGCGACCAGGTTGTCCTGGGTGCGTGCCCATTCTTCCTGCATGCGAGACACGAGGAAGACTTGATAGTCCATGGCTAGTCCGAAGAGGATGGCGAACACCATCACCGGTAGGAACGGGAAGATCGGACCGGTACCCGAGACTCCCAGAGGACCGTTGAACCAACCCCATTGGAACACCGCGACGGTGATGCCAGTGGATGCCGCGAAAGACAACAAACTTGTCACGACAGCAGTGAGTGACACGATGATCGAGCGGAACAACAGGAGCAGCATCAAGAAGCCCAGTCCCACCACAACCGAAAGGAAGACCGGCATTGCGTTGGCCATGACCGAACTGAAGTCATCGACAATCGCGGTAGTGCCTCCGACATAGGCCTCAGACTGTGTCGCCGCTGTGACAGCGGGAAGAGTCTCAGTTCGCAGAGTGCTCAACAACTCTGACGTCGCCTCGTCCTGCGGCCCGGTGCTCGGTTGCACCTGGATCGCCATGATCTGGTTGGTAGCCAGAGACTCCGTGTAGAGGGGAAGCATTGCGGTGTTCGGAATCACCTTCGCGACACCGGGAGTGGCTTCGAGCGCACCGACAATCTGTGTCAGGCCCTCGATGTCACCCGTCTTGGGAAGTTGCACCGCGACGAAGAATGGACCGTTGGCACCGGGCCCAAAGCCTTCTGCTGTTAGGTCATACGCGATACGAGAAATGCTGCCTTGAGGTGTGCCGGAGTCGTCGGGGAATCCGAGTCGCAATGAGAGCGCAGGAATCGCAAGAGCGACCACTACACCCAAAGACACGAGTGCAGCGGCGATGCGATGCTTCTGGAGGAAACGTCCGTAGCCCGCCCAGCGCCCACCTTCGGCATGAGTTTGGCCGACAAAGCGAGAGTGGCGCGTGAGCCGGTAGAGCAGCCGGAATGGCTTGGCAACCGGTCGTAGATGCAACTTCTCAAAAATGCGCGCAATGATCAGTGAACCCGGGTATAGCGCGCGGCGACCAAGAAGTGAGAGCACAGCCGGCAACAACCAGACCGCTGCAAGCATCACCAGTAGAACGGTCCCTGAGGCAGCGAGCGCAAGCCCGTTGAAGAAGCTAATGCGCATTACAAACAAGCCAAGAAGCGCGATGATGACAGTCGATGCTGCGAAGACAACCGCACGTCCCGACGTGTTGACCGCTTCTAAGGCTGCCTGCTTCGGATCGCGGCCTGCTTGGATCGCTTGCCGGAATCGGTTGATGACAAACAGCGAGTAGTCAATGCCTACCCCAAGACCGATCATGGCGGCCAAGGTCGGCGCGAACGTGGCGACATCAAGAAAACGCGCGACAAAAAGTAGGAACGCCGCACCAAGACCAACGCCGAAGATGGCGGTAAACAGAGGCAGCCCAGCAGCTAGGAGGGAGCCGAACGCGATCAGCAGAATGATGAGCGCGACCAGCACGCCAATGGCCTCGCTACTCGGTGGCTCCTGCCCGGCGAAGGACAACACCTGCCCGCCGGCGCCCACCTGCATGCCGTCTTGACCGTTTGCTGCCTTGACCAGGT
>WLOK01000005.1 GCA_009699315.1 Actinomycetota bacterium | reverse complement strand
TCTCGAAAGTGTGAATATGTCGTTCGAATCCCTCGGGGTTAGCCCCGAAATCGTCAGCATGCTCTCTAAACAGGGCATTTCCTCTCCCTTCCCTATCCAGATCGCCACCATTCCCGACGCAATCGCAGGCCGCGATGTGCTCGGTCGTGGGCAGACCGGATCGGGTAAGACCCTCGCCTTTGGGCTGCCGGTGCTCACGCGCCTCGCCGGTCGCAAGGCCAAGGCACGCAAGCCACTTGCTCTCGTTCTTGCGCCCACGCGCGAACTTGCGATGCAGATCCACGACGCCCTCGTGCCACTCGCGCACAAGGTGGGCCTCAATTCCCAACTCATTGCGGGCGGAATGCCCTATCGCAAGCAGATCGATGCCCTGCGCGCTGGCGTGCCGATTCTTGTTGCAACGCCTGGTCGTCTCATGGACTTGATGGAGAAGGGCGAAGCCGACCTTTCCGCGGTCGAAGTTGTCGTCCTCGACGAAGCTGATCAGATGGTTGACCTCGGCTTCCTACCTGCAGTTCAGCTGATCCTCAACGCCACTCCGTCAAAGGGCCAACGCCTTCTCTTCAGCGCAACGCTCGACAAGCGCGTACAGAGTTTGGTGAAGTCCTACTTGAAGGATCCGGTTCAGCACTCGGTCAACACCGAGACTGCCTCGGTCACGACGATGGACCATCACGTACTGGTCATGCACCCCGAGCACAAGGACATCGTCACGGCCCAGATTGCCGCACGCGATGGCCGCACGCTCTTCTTCGTCCGCACTCAGCGCGGTGCTGATCGCCTCGCGGACAAGCTCGCGCTGCAGGGAGTGCCAGTCGGTTCGTTGCATGGTGGCAAGTCGCAGGCTGTGCGCACGCGCACACTCAACGACTTCCGCTCTGGTGAGACATTGACACTCGTTGCCACTGACGTTGCCGCTCGTGGCATTCACGTTGATGACATCTCGCTGGTCGTGCACGTCGATCCCCCGGCAGATCCGAAGGACTACTTGCACCGTGCTGGTCGCACAGCCCGTGCAGGCGAGTCAGGCACCGTGGTGACTCTCACGACCTCAAAGCAAAAGCACGTGGTCAAGTCGCTCACCGAAAAGGCCGGCGTTGATGCGGCATTCGTACGCGTGGAGCCACACGCCAAGGAGCTCGTGTCGATCACAGGTTCACGCGAACCGAGCGGCGTGCCGTGGCACCCAAAGCCAGAACCTTCCCGCTCAGGTGGTTCACGTCGTGACAAGCCAAAGACGTACGGCTTTCAGCATGGCAAGAAGCGTTACGGCGGCAAGCGCCCGGCTTAATTACTCGCGCTCTGAACCGGCGACCTGTGCCGCGGGCATAGCCTCGTCCTTGCGGGTGATCTTCCACAACACCACGGCGATAAGTGCGCCAACCAGTGGTGCCACGATGAAGAGCCACAGCTGAGACAACGCTGTGCCGCCTTCGAAGAGGGCTGGCCCAAGTGAACGAGCCGGATTCACTGAAGTGCCGGTCAGCGGAATGCCGACAAGGTGGACGAGCGTAAGCGTGAGGCCAATCGCGATGCCAGCAAAACCTGGTGCAGCGATGCGCTCGGTCACTAGCAAGATCACGAGCACAAACGCGGCCGTGAGCACCGCCTCGAGCACGAACGCACCACCCATATTGATCGCGCCGTTGTCGTAGGAGTTTGTGCCGAGACCACCGGTGTAGTCCGTGACACCAAAGGATGAGACGAAGAGTTTGAGCAGGGCTCCTGCGGCGATGGCACCGATGAATTGCACGATCCAATAGCCGACTGCTTCCTTCGCGGGCATCCGACGCCCGACCAGCATTGCGAGCGTGACGGCAGGGTTTACGTGCGCACCTGAGATGGGGCCAAAGGCATAGGCGATGCCCAACAGCACCAGACCAAATGCCATCGCGACTCCGACGATGCCTGCACCTGGGCCTTGATGGTCCTTACCGATCATTGCTGCGATGCCGAAGACCGCGGCTCCAACCGCGAGGAAGACCAGCAGAAAAGTGCCGACAAGTTCGGCGATCAGTTTGCGTGCGAGTCCGTTGCCCATGTGATGCCTCCAGATGTCAGCTCAGCGGCCGCCCGCTGAAGTTCAGCTGAGACGCACGCTAGGCCTTTGTCCGCTGGATTCCTCGGAGGCGCACATGGGGCAGGGGACACGAACTTGCCGAGTATCCCCTACTAAAAACCGCCGCGCAGTGTCTGGGTCGTCGGGGACCACATGGTTGCCGAATCAAAATCGGGCGCTCGCCAAGGCTCTTGGGGGGTATCCCAGGTTCCTCTTGGATCAAGACGCGGAGCAACATGGGCCCAGCCTTGGCACTGACAGTCCTGCCAACTCCCCCCGAATGGCACGTTCGCATAACTCACGTACGTCTCCACTACTCCCGCCCGTACGACCTTGAGCGTATAGCGCAACCAAGCACCTGCAGGCTTCCAAGACTTCTCCAACGGGAACATTCCCGACATAATCACCATGCCGTTAACAGGCAAAATCGAGAGGCCCTCAATCACTGAACAATTCATATTCAGATCGCACTTGGCAAAGTTGAAGAGTGAGGAATTCCACGGATCATCACCCCACGCGTAGTTCATCTCGTCAATCGTCAGAGTAGAAGCCGCCTTGTCCACCGTGGCTAGATTTGGGATTGCGATGTTCGCTACTGCGGCGAATGAATGTGCGAATGCTCGCCCGATGCCCTCTCCGTAACCCACATCTGTCACAGCAGGGACATTTGATTCCGAAGCCATTTTGTAGGCCGCCGCAATCGCCGCATCCCAATTTGCGATGACAATTCCATCGGCCGTGTTCTGCGCACCTGCTACTTGATTCGCTAAGAGTTCCGCTAGCGCCGGGTTGGCCCGAAATGCAACGTTATTGACCGGAGAATTCAGTTCGGGCATTGGTTGCTGGATTGTAGATGCAACATCGGGCGATCCAGGACGATCTACGGCCCCGCGTGCGATATTGATCTCCTGCACGCCAACCTTTATGCTCATCTTGCCAAAGGCCTTGAGAGTCCCCTTAATAATCGTCCCTCGTAGGGTTGCTTCACTCTTCATCGCGTTCTGAATTCGAGTCGGCAGCGTTTTCACAATGCGCGATTTGAGTGTGTTTGCACCATTGCCTAAGCGGCCGACAAACATACCCAATCGAGATACGCCCACTTTGGTTCCGGCCTTATAGCCCTCATAAATGCCCTTCAGTAGCTTCGGCGCGAAAGCGCCAGCTGCAGAAGCTCCCACCGAGAAGGCCACACACTGCCAAGACGCACATTGCATCGCCGCATAAGCAGTGCCGAATACGGGCACAAACGATAGAGCAGCCGACGTCAACTGCATAAATACGCTCGCTACCGTCTCGCTATTGAAGACAGCCATGAAGAAGTCGTGCTGTAGCGACGTGAATGCCGCAAGGCCCTCAACCAAATCCCACCCGCCGAGCCAGCCAGCAAAACCTGGAGCGCTCAAGTCTGGCTCCCAGATTGTGGCTCCGAGCCACTTCCCGTAGCCAGACAACTGTGTTGGGCCAGTTGTATTCACGGCAATGGCGGGTGTCACTAGTGGCATCTCCGCCGAAGTAATCGCAGTGCCCCATGGCGCGCTTGTCGACACTGTGATTGTGTCTGCATCACTCAAGGTATAGCCGATTGAGGACGCATCAATCACGAGTCCTATTCGTGCGCCAAGATTCGTCACAGCGGTCGGGAGGAAATTCGTCCCGTTGCCATCCGAATCCAGGCAGACATTCGAATAGAAGCAAATGGCGATTGGTTTCGTCACGCCATTGTGCGTGATGCTCACTGTTGTCATGATGTCCGACAACGACGTCTGGACTTCTGGCGCTAAGCCGGGCCAGCGGGCACTGGTGAAAACATCGATATTCGATCCTGATCGGGACACTTGACTCACCTGGCTTGTCGGCCAAGGGTCCACATTGAGGGAGAAGGCCGAGATTGAGCCATCATCAGCGATGATGCCCATCTCACGAGTCCCGATGGTGACCCCACCGCCGCTCGGTACGGGCTCAGTCGAATCAAGATTCCGGATCTTCCAATCGATCACCCCCGACCTTGGGTCCATTCGCTTCGCACTTCTTGTGCTTAATAGGCGATCGTGGTTTGTCCCGTCATACGCATCCACGTACAGCGGATCGCCTCCGGGAATTGATTCGGCCAGACCCAGCCGTACCTGTTGGTCAATGTCATCGCCGAATATGTAGTCAGCCCTCGCTCGCACAAACACTGTCTCGCCCACACGCGGCGGACGGACATTCCAGTCGGCGCTCGACTCCTCGGTCGGATCAGACACCCAATACTGCGGCCCCAAAATTGAGGTCCTGGGCGCACGCACCGGGCCCCATAGGCCTCCAGTCAAAACGGCGGACGAGACCTGAACTTTGAGGACCGGAGAGCCCGTACTCTCAAGAGTCAAATTTGTCTTCGGGACGCCCCAATACACGCTATCGATTCCTGGTGAAGTGGCTGCGCCGATGACGCGGGTGAGGTCCGTGGGCACGAAGTCCGCCGTCACCGTGAATTGGGTGCCATAAGCTTGGGTGCCACTCCCGATGTACATCTGGGTAGTCACGATGGCTTGAGAGCCGACCCAGGTCACGCGCGTTGTCGGTGTCAGGAGAGCGGGTGTTAATCCAGCGGCGGCATAGCTAGCAGGGTCAATATCAGCACGTGCGGCGCCGCGGATCGTTAGGGCGTCTGAGGAGACTCCCGTTGCCAGATCCACCGTCACACGGTGTGAGGCTCCTAAACAGTACAAAAATGGGTACGACCTTGGGTAGAGGTATACGCGGCACCAGTTTGGCTGTTCGATATTGATGTTCACGGTTCCAGATCTGAGTCCAGACGGAACGCCCGCCTCAAATGGAATAACCACTTTGATGGGTACAAGGGAGTTGCGGCGGTAGGTTCCCTCGGAACTCACCTGTGCGAATGAGCGAGGCGGCACGAAGACCGAAGCGCTGGGCGTGCCCTGAGTCGTCACAGCGCCGCTTGGCCCCGACGTAGTGAGAGTGCTGACCGCGAAGGTGTAATCCGTGTCATTAGTCAGACCGTTTATCGCGCAGGACGTCGCTGGCGCGGCGGCCGGGGCGACGGTTGCGGTTTCGCAACTCGCACCACCAGGCGTCGCGACGACGCGGTATCCCGTGATCGTGGCAGTTGCCACCACGGGAGCTTGCCACGAGACGGTCACTTGACCACTCGCTGTTGCGACAGCCCCGACCCCACCTGGCACTCCAGCCCCGGCCGTGAGGACCAGCCCCGGTGCCCATCGAGTGCGCGGCATTGTCGCGTCTATCGTGTACGTGCGACCTGAAGTGCTTGACGTGAAACTCGCTTGAATAACAGCGTTCGTACCCAGGTCAATCATGTCCTCCGGGATGGGCGCCGCAATCCAGCACTTAGCGACATCGCACTGAGTCTCCGAGACAGTGACTGCGTGAGCTGCTCCACCCGGCAGCGAAGACGTGAAAGTGCCCGTACCTCGCATCGTTGGACCCCCGACCACGAGCGTTGCGGTGGGCCTGTCCCCCGGACGCGAGGTGGGGATAGAGAGGCTTAATGCCGCCTCTGCGCTGTCAACGACGACCGTCAACTCCACCGTGCGCTCAGTCCACCCCGTCTGGCCTCCGCCCACACGCACCGTGAGCTTGTGCGTGCCCGGCGTAGCGATTCTCACTACCGCTCGTCCAGCCGGCCGGCCGAAGTTGTAGTAACCGAGGGATGTCAATCCTTGCGAGACGACTGTGCCATTCTCATCTAGCACCGTGATCAGTGCATTGCTGATGTCGCCACCTATCCCACCCCAAGCTTCGGCCGCACCGACCTGAATTTCAAAGTCTTTATTTGCAAGTGGCCATTGCGTTACGACGCTTGCTGACATTCGTGGCAAAACGGCCGCCGGGAGGTTCGGCCCGGAGGTATACATACGTTGCGCAGCACACGTATTTGACTGAGCGAGGTCGACTGACAGTGGGGGACCTGCGACTCCAGGACCCGAGATCCACTGTCCGCGACCAGACTCCATGCTCCCGCCGACGTCGGAGATCATGATTCCATCTTGTCGGTAGATATCTATCCGCCCAGGACAGAGAAAATTCTGATATGTACCACTGGAATCAAAACCGTCATAAAGCACTCTGATCCATGCGTACATGGTCCCCGCGGCCGAACGCCCGAATTGGTAAGAAGCATAGACCCAAAGTGGCGTATTCAAAGTTACGGTAACGGATCGTGTACCTGAAGAAACTGGTCTGTGGTTTGTATCACCAGCGTACTCAACGTGAATTGCGCCAACATTCCCGAAAGCTGGCGTCGCCATGACGATCGTGACGGCGCCTCGCACCAGAGTGCCGCTTCCAAGGACGGTCGATCCATCCATAACGTTAACCGTACCCGTCGCATACGGGCTAGAGACCGGTGAGTCTGTAAGAGCGATGTCATACCGCTGGTAGTTGCCGACTCCTACAGAGCGGTCTGCGTTTAGCGAAGTGCCGTTCAGCATCACTGTCATGGTGGGAACCAACGGGGCCGTCATAGTTCGCACTGTGAATGTCACAGACTGGCGCGCCACATTTCCATACTGATCTGAAGCTTCGACCGCGGCGGTGTAGGTGCCCGCGGACAAATTCTGCACATCTCGGAAGATGTTGTCAGGTGCCGGAGTAGTGAGCGTGGGATTCGTGGTGATTCGAGAGGTGCGAAGAACCGTGCCACTGGCACTCGAACCGGCGTAGTAGGTGACCGTCCCCACCGAAGTGGATGGGTTGCTGGCAAAATCTCGTTGCCACGCCCTAAGGCTGGTGCACGTGTAAGGACTAGTACTACACAACGAGGGCACATCTCCGTAGCCGCCCGTGATCGTGCCACCAATCGAGGCGCTCGGCACGGAAGCTCCTGAAACGGGGTACTGCAAAGTTATGACCGGAGCGCTGGTATCAACGGCAAAAGTTACTGCCGGGGATAGCCCCACATGAGACTCACTATCGACCTGCTGAACCTGAATCGTCCACGTGCCTTCAGTCAGAGTGACTGGGATCGAATAAGTTCCAGAAACCGCGGTGCCAGTCAGTGTTTGAGCGGGAAGACCCGAAGCTTCAGTCCCGGACCACACCTTGAGCGTGACTCCAGGAAGGTTTCCGGCGCTGACGGACACAGTGCCCGTGACTGCCACTGGAGAGCCGTAGGTGTTTGCATTCACGGGTGCCGAAATTGTCGGGACCGGGTAGGTCGACTTGAGGAACTCGGTCCGGGAGCCGGTACTCGCCTGCGTGGTTTCGGTTGTCCGGAATTCAGCGCAGTCGGGGTAACTAGGGCTCACGAACCGGACGCACGCCACATAATTCACCGCAGTTAGGACCGATGCTTCAACTGTGTAAGACGCATCGGAGTAGGCGTTAGCAGTGATACCCGTGAAAGAGCACGTCCACGTGGAGCCGGTTAGTACTAGCCCGGTACACGTCGTGAGCGCATTCGATAGAGCAGGCGACGTGATCCGGGCTGTCAGCCCCGTGACCGCTCGATCCGTGGGAATGCGGCCTCGAACAAATATTGTCTGGTACAGAAGATTGTCGACACCACGGACAGACCGCATGACTATTGAATCCACGATAGGTGCATCCCCGGTCACACTGAATGTTGTTCCGATGGATTGCCCTAGGCCTTGCTTCACCGTAATCGAGTACGACCCGACAGGGAACCTTGTGGACAATGGCACTGACCAAGTCCCTGCGGCGTCGACAGTTGCCGTAGCAAAGAAGGCGGCGGACGAAACACTGACATCGCTATCGCGGTAGGAAGTGTTGCCCGAGGTCTGACGGACCATGACACTCACGGTCGATGGGTCAACTTCATTCACCGTAGCCGTGCCCGAAACTGTGAGCGGCGTCCCGAATTTGACTGTTGAGACTGGAGTTGAGACATCTCCGGCCGTAACGGCGGTCACCGTGACTCGTGGCACGACCCACGACATTCGCACCGGGATTTCCGCTGACTTGGCAACGCGGCCCGCACTGTCTTGAACCTCGTACTGCACTACGTAGTTGCCATTGCCGAAATAAACGTCCGAAGCGAACGGATGGTTACGATAAAGAGTTTCGTAGCCCTTTGGTCCAGAACCCTGCCCGAGCGAAGCAGCATAGACTGGCGTAGTAGCCGTGGAACCTCGATAAATCTTCATGTGAATCGTTGTCGCGTATGCCGCATAGGGTTGATTGACATCAAAACGGATGGAGTCTCCCCGCCGTGATGCCACTGGCACAGCTATCGGCGAGTTGTCCACCGTGAACCCATAGACATATGGATCTGAGGGATAGGTCACGGTGGTGCTATTGCCAGCGGCATCAGACTGAGTCACCGATCGATAGCTCCATAGATCAGAAGTTAGATCTAGGAGCGGGAGTCGCCAGACACCGTCAACTACTTGCGCCGTGCGAATCGCGGTTGTGCAGTAGCAGCCATCTCCTCGACGAGCCAAGACAACTGTTACCTCTGTCGCATCGCCTGGCAATGATCCGGCAAGGCCAGTAAGCGCCGGGAGATAACGACTTCCTCCCGCGACTCCATCGACACTTACCACGGGAGCTTGTATGTCAACGAAGTACCGGGCTGAGATAGAGGTCGCGGTGTTTCCCACAGAATCTGATTGTCGAACCACAACGTCATAGAGAGCCGAACGCTGCGGGTAGGCGCAGAATGCACCGGCACTTGGCGTCACTGTCTGCACAAAGATCGAGCCGTCGAAGACAGTTGTCCAAGTCACCGTCACGGTGGGGTCATCCCCCGGTGCTGTGCCAGCGGTTCCGCACACTGCCTTAACCGAGTGGATGTCGCTTGGCTCAGCCGGTGGCGCGGTGACGCTGAGACTCGGAGCAGTCGTGTCAATCACGATCGTTTGTGTGACAACGGCTGGGAAGACCGGGTCCTCACGCGAAACCCGGACCGTGTAGGTGTCGTCAGGCAGTGCGGGGGGAGTGACTGAGAATTCGCCCGCCACCGGAGAAAAGTCGACTGACTGTGTCGGGGTTGACGCTCCCAAGCGCGTGAATGTGACGTGCATCGCGTCCAAGCGATAGGACTCCGTCGAGGTGGTTCCGGTAATTGTTGGGGTTCTGTCGCTAGTGCGCCCGCTTGGTGACGTGAGGTCTAGTTGCGGTGCCTCGGTGTCGACGAGGAGCCGCTCCGTGTGCACCGTCTCGTTACCCGCCTGATCCGCCCGCGACACGCGCACGGTCCACCAGCCAGACTCCAAATTTGCGTAGTGAGAGACCACTTGGTTGCTGGGATAGATATCGAAACTTGAGACCATCGCCGGTGAATCATCTGGAGTAAAGGAGATAATCACTCGCCCATCATTTTCTCGAGGTGCTGACGCGCTCACCACGTATTCATGCGGATTCGGGTTGACTATTGGATTGACAGTCAACGCAGGTGGAATCGCATCAACATTTACATACTGAGAAAATAGAGAGACGTTGCCGGCGGCATCAACTTGGCGAATGATCACAGAGTGATCACCGCTCGTGATCGCGGGTGCGGGTGTGTAGTTATAGGCGCCGGTCGACCCCGTCCACAGAACCCCATCTACTGTGATTGTCACTGGACCATCACCTTCTGCACTTCCAGCGACCCCAGCCAGAGTGAGCGGTGCCGGCATGCTCCCTTTCACGTTGGTAGTTAATGCAGGAGAGGTGGAGTCGTACGTAAAGGTGCGCTGTAGCGCACCGACGTTGCCGTACGCATCTACACGTGACGCAATAAGCGTCCACTGGCCGTCATCGACTCCACTCGGGAATCCTGAGAGCAGGTATCCATTCGCCATTGCGAGATTCTGGGAAAATGCCACAGCGGATGTCGAATCTGACCCGTGATAAAAATCTAGTCGAACTACGCCCGGATCACCCAAGGACACATCACCGGTGAGAGTCACACCTTGCGCGCTAGTCAAACCAGCTAGTGGTGCTGTCACGGAGAGCGTCGGCACCGTCCGGTCAATGAAGATGATTGTTGAGGCGGTGGTTGCACCGTCTGTGGCCGTGACTGTGTGGCTTCCAGGAGAAAATGTTCCTAGTGTCTGCGTCCAGACTCCAGAAGCATTAACAGTCACTGGGAAAGTCTGGGAATCGACGGTGACATTGACGATCGAGTTCGCCGGGCCAGTGCCGAAGAGTGGACGACCATTAGTGCGACCACCAACCCCCGGCTTCGCGATAGTCATGGCAGCCGAAGGAGTTCCCACCGTCACACTGACGTCGGTGCCTGCCGCCCCTACCGCTGCCCTCAGCGATGTCACTCCTGCCGACAAACTCACCGGGGTCGACCAAGAGCCGAGCGTGTCGGCCACAATCGTGCCCAGCGTCGTGTCATCAGCTGTCACGACCACCGTGGAGCCAGGTCGAGCCCAGCCCGCGATCGTTGTCGATGTTGCTACAACTGATCCGCTCGTCGGCAAAGAGATAGACACATCGGTAGCCGCATCCACAACCGTGATCGTGCGAGTCTGTGTGGCGGAGTTTTGGGCGGAATCAAAGCGAGTGACTCGCACGGTCCACACACCGGATGGCAGATTCATTCGGGTGGTGAATGCATCACCAACGACTCTCGGTGCAGAGCGATAGGTCAACGAACCTTTTGTCGCCGTGATTGCAACCGTATCGCGGTCCCCGAATACACTCGGAGACGTACCTGCTATCTCAGTTATGCCGGCCGGTACTTCTTCATCGCCAGCGGGCGATGTAACTAAGACGCTCGGCCCTATTGTGTCTAGGTAGAAGTCAAGGTTGTCCTCCGCGATATTGCCGGCTAGATCTACCATTCGCACGACCACTGTGTATTGACCATCAGCTAAACCGGGGGCCGTGGAAGAGTAGGAGCATCGCCCCGGTACCAAGGTCGCAGCTCGGCTCGGACTCTGTGAGAACACCGGTGCACCGGTCGCCGAATCACCCGCGTACCAGTCAATATTGAGACTCGTGGTGATGTCGCATTCGGCTTCACCACGCAGCGTGGCCTGGTTATCTGTGCCGGTCGTGCCACGACCTCCACGATCGACAACATAAAGGGGCGTGGGATCGATGCGGTCAATCAGCATCGTTGCAGGTGCAGTCACCGGCAGCGGACCACTCGGATCCTCGTCAGCAACAAACACCGAGTAGGTACCGTCTGGAAGATTTTCCAAGGCGATATCGAATGCCCCTGCCGTAACCGTGCCAGTGAATCGGCGTGAGGTTGCGCAAGTGAAGTATTCGACACAGCTTGTTGGTACCGCCAGGACGTCGACCCTGCCGAGATTCGAGGTGCCCGTCACGCGTGGATCAAGTTCGTGTGTATATCTCGGGACGGAGAGAGTCGCGAAACCAGCCAAGTTAGGCAGTGTCGTGCTACCACTTGGTCCCTGCACTCGAAATACCTCGCTCGAGGAAAACGATCCAGGGATCACGCAATAGCGGCGGCCCAAGTTGTCGAGCAACGGTGAAGCAGCATTGCTTGTGCACGACGCGCCTGAGGGTGATGCGAAGGCAGTCGACACGCCCAGCTCGTCAGCCGACCTAGGCAGCCACGTCACCTTGACTCCGCCACTTACCCGTAGCGGAAAGCCGCCGAGGGGTGCGTTGAAGAGTGAGGAACACGTGGGGCCACGGGGCCACACAGCGCCACAAATCGTCGCTTGAACCACATCAGATGCGACACCCGTGCCGAGGGAGTTTGTCGCCGTAACCGTGATCGAATAGATCGCATAATCATCAAGTCCGGTGAGGTTGCAACTGAACTTGCCACCCACTTCACGCGGCTGAGAGTTGCAGGTCGCACCACCGGGTTGAGCCGTCGCGGTGAATAGGTCGATGGCACCCCCGGTGACCGTGGGAGGAGTCCACGACACCACGGCTGATCCGGACGTGATGTTGACATTCACACTGGTCGGCGCTCCCGGCACTGAGGTCGCGGACCCAACATTCGGCGTGGGGCGAAAGGACACCGGAGAAGTAGCAGCTGAAGTACCACCGCCTGTGATTGCGACAACAGAGACCGTGTAGTCGGTGTAGTTAGTCAAGCCTGTCACTGTGCAAGCAGGTAGTGATGTAGTTGTGCACGTCTGTCCACCTGGGCTCACTGTCGCTTGGTAGAGCGTGGGGGTCTCGCCGAAGACAGCGGTCGGTGGGCTCCACTCGACCTGCACCGACGAATCTCCGGAGCTAGCCACTAGTGAACTTGGAACACCCGGCCGAGCCGCAACTTGCGGTGAAGATGCGCCCACGCCGCCATGAGCGCCACCACTTGTGGAGTAGTTGGTGGCGGCAACCGCGAAGGTGTAGTTGTCGCCCGCCGTCAGACCGGTCACGGATATCGGACTTCCGACATTTGAGGTGATGAGACTGTGAGCCGCGTTAGTTAACGAAGTGGCGGTGACCACATAACTTGTAATAGAACTTCCGCCATTACTCGACGATGCAAGGAACGCCACCATTGCAGACGTTGAAGAGTCCGCCGTAACGGCTGTCACTGTTGGTGCTGTCGGCCTGCCGATGGGGTAGATATTTACGCCATTGGACTGTTCCGCGCCATTGCCATACACGTTGGTGGCAAAAACGGTGAAGCGATAGGTGTGGCCATTCGTGAGCCCCGTGACATCAATGGGACTTCCCGAACCGGAGACTACCCGCGTGCCTGGGACCGTGAAGTCGGTGGCGGTGACGGTGTAAGACGTGATTGGAGATGCATTGGACTCTGCCGCGGAAAAGGTGATTGTCGATCGACCATCTTCATAGTTGGTGGCCGACACCGATGATGGAGCTTCGGGAACGCCGCGTGGAATGATGTCCTCAGTCGCACGAGCGCTTGACCCCAGAATTCGCCCGACAGACTTCGTTGCCTGAGCGTAGACGGCGTAAATGGCGCCGTTAGTGAGACCCGAAATCGTGATTGGGCTACTGCTTCCAGTGTTTGCGAAGACATTTCCAAGAATGTCGATGGCACGAACGCGATAGCCCGTGATGTCGGAGCCGCCTGCGTCCGTGGGCGCGACGAACGCCACCGAAATGGCTCCCTTTCCTGCTCGCGTCGCGATGACATCGCTGGGAGCGCCGGGAGCACCTTCTGGTGTTACTGCACCGGTAGTCGACGAAGGAGTTGAGGTGCCGGCGGCATTAGATGCAGTGACAGAAAATGTATAGGCATGGTTATTGATAAGGCCCGTGATATCGGCAGTTGTCGTTCCTGCTGCCACCGTCGTTGATGTCGAAGCTGTGGTGTCATTGACCGTCACTGTGTATCCGGTAATCGCGGCACCGGAGCCAGTCGGAGCGGTGTAAGTCAAACGCGCTGAGGCATCTCCCGCCACTACGGTCAAAACAGTTGGCGCAAGCGGAACATAGGCTGCCACGAACACCACGGATGCTTCTGCCCATGCGCTTTGGCCAGGAGACGAACAAGGGGTCACAAAATATATTCCGAGTGTGCTACACGCCTGCACACTCATGTTGTAGGTGTGGCCAAGGACGAGCGTGCCCGATGGAGCGGTGAAGGTCGTGTTCGCGTCAGCCGACGCGTAATAGATCACGGTTGCCTCGTTAGCCACATCGGTGGCACGCACGCGGTACGCCACAGGAGCGTAGCCACGCTCACTTCCGGGAGTCACCGAGAGGGTGAATCCGCCAGCCACGCCAGAGATGGAATTTATGCTGGGCGCATCTGGCCGACCCGTCGCTGCCACTCCCGCTGAGGCATCTGACGCCACACTCGACCCGACTGAGTTTGTCGCTGTCACCGTGAATGAATACGTAGTGCCAGAAGTGAGGCCATTCACGGTGCACGACGTAGCTGCACCCGCCGGAGTGCACCCGAGCACGCCATTGCCCACAACACTTACGCGATAGCCCGCAACGGATGCTCCACCGTTATCCGAGGGTGCTGTCCACGTCACGAGCATCTGCCCTGCGCCATTCGCCGACGCGGCGACTCCGGTAGGCGGCTGAGGGCGCTGCGCGGCAGGCGTGCCTGTCCTAGAAACGCTGTTGCTCCCGTAGGGATTCGCTACAGCGACTACCACCGGGTAGTCCACCCCGTTCGATAGTGCCGTCCCCGGTGTCGCTTCGAAAATATCGCACGACATATTGCCCGACTCCGGCGCATAAACCCGCTTGCAGCCAGACTGTTCGAAGCCCAGGAAATTGGTATTGAGAACAGCCTCGTAGTAGGTGTCTGAGCCGGCGCCCAACGTTGAAGCAGACCACGTGATGCGCAGTCCGTGATTCAACGGAGTGACCACGACATTGGTCGGCGCTGATGGTGGGCCCTGAACTACATAGTCACCGAGTTCCAAGGGGCTGGAATCTCCTACGTCGTTCACGGCTCGTACCGAAAACGAATAGGTTTTTCCTGCTGAGAGACCCGTGAGCATTCCGCTGCACACGAAACCCCAGTAATAAGAGGAATACGAACAGTAGCCACCCGTAATGAACGTTGTCACCGGCTCACCAATGACTGGGGTGGCTGTGATCCGATAGCCAGTGACTGGAGAACCGCCATTCGAGACCGGCTCAGTCCACAACGCCGCCAAAGCAGACGGGTAGTACTCCACTGATCCACCAATATTGGCGTCAAAAAATGCCGGCGGTGCATCAGGGACAGTCGCTGGCACTACCTGCGCCGACACCGCAGACGCGGGACCATCTCCGGCGTCGTTCGTAGCAACAATGGTGAACGTGTACGTGAGGCCGTTGGTTAGGCCCGTAAACGTATAAGGACCCCCACCGCTTGTTGTCTGCGTGAGGGTCTGCGAAGTTATATAGTAGTTGGTCGCGGTTATGGTGTAGGAGGTCACCGGCACCGGTTGGTCTAGTGGTGGATCCCACGACAGGACGGCCTCGCGATTTCCCGATGACACCACAGTGACATTGAGCGGCGCCGACGGTTTTGCTGACCACGCACCTGCAGTTGCCTCAGCGGCTCGACCAGCAACTTGCTCATTGAGAGCTTTCACGGTCACCGTGTAGGGGATTCCATTTTCGAGTCCATCAAGTGACACAACGCGAGTCGTACTCGCGAATCTCTCAGATAATACGGTCGACCCCGACGGTAGCTTGGCGACGACCGAATATGCCGTGATGGGTAATCCACCAGTATTCGTTGGAGCCACCCAGGACACCAACAGGCCACTATTGAATGAGTAGGCGCGCACCGATGTAGGAGCGGATGGCTGACCTACCGGCGTGACCGGTTCACTCGGCTCTGAGTACTGGCTGTAGGCCCAGTACGGCGTCCACATCGGGGTATCTGCTCTAGCTCGGACCACAAACCGATAACTCGTACCGTTCACCAACGAGTAGAAAGTACATGTGTGGTTGTAGTCGCTCCCGGAAGCCGTGATTTCGGGATGCCCGACGACCATGCATTCGTATTTTCCCCCAATCGGTACGAGCATGTTTGCTGGCGTCGCCACAGTCTGGAAGTCGACAACTGCACCATGATCGGTTGGTGTCACGCTTGAGATCAACGGAGTCATAGGCGCACCAACAAAAGTATCCGCGGACTCACCCGAGGCCACCGACGTACCCAGGGCATTGGTCGCAGTCACAGTGAATTTGTAGTGATCTCCATTTGTCAGACCACTTATCGAGCACATATTGGACGAACCAGTCGCATTGTACGTGCACGATTTTGCTGGCCCACCCAGCGCTACGCCTTCAAACGTTTGTGCACTGGTTGCCGTCGCGGTGTACAACGTGATGGGGCTGCCCCCATCGCTCACCGGTGGAGTCCACTTGATGCTCATGGCGCCGTCGCGAGAGATCAGGGTGACCGCCGTTGGTGCGCCCGGCGCAGTTCCCGCCACGTAAGTCACTGCGGCTGAAGCGGGAGAGAGCGCAGAGGTGCCAATCGCATTGGTCGCCGACACCTGGTAGGTGTATGCGACGCCACTCAGCGGTGCAGCAACCGTGCAGGTCACTGCTGTTGCGCGTGTGAACACGCACGGCAGAGTGCCACTCGAAGGCTTGACCGTGTATTTCGTGATCGGAGAACCCTGGTCGTTCGGGGCTGTCCACGACACCACGATCGTTCTACCCATCACGCGAGCTGTCGGCTTCGCCGGCGCTAACGGCTTACCCTTCGGCGTGATTGCAGCGGAGGCCGACGACAGCGGAGATGAGCCACCGGCGTTGATGGCCTTGACCGTGAACTTGTAGGAAGTTGCGTTAGTCAGCCCCGCGACGGTGCACTTATTAAGTGACGTACCCGTCTTGGGAACTGTGTAGGTGCAGGTCTTGCTGCCCGGGGTTGATGTAACAACGTAGCTCGTGATTTTCGATCCATTGTCTGCCGGCGCCTTCCACGAGACGACCGCAGATGAATCTCCCGCGACTACAGTGGGTGCTGCGGGCTTTGCTGGTGCCTTCGCCGCACGCGGTGTCCAACCGCTCAGGGATTCAACGCGATAGTTGATAGCGGAAGTGCGCCCCATCTCACCCGGAACCGTCTGCGTGACGGTGACTGCATGCGACCCGAGTCCCTGTGCGGAGATGGGGATTGTGTATGCCCAACCACCAGCAGCATTCACTTCAACCGTGACGGTGCCGAACTTGCTGTCGGTAATGGTGACCGGACCGGCGATCTCTGATGTCACGGCTGTGCCTGTGAGAACGACGCCGCCAGCGACGACTGACACGTTTGCGGTCAATGGAACATCCGCGGAAATGTGCACTGAAGACAAGGACGTCGAAAATGTTCCTTGCGTGGCCGTCAGGTTGTACGTGCCTGCGACTACGTCGGCCGGAACAACCAGCACCCAGCGTCCATTCGCCGTGAGTGTCGCCTCTGCGGAGTACCGCACAAGACTTGGTGTTAACGCAGACGCGAAGTCGATGCGTACCGGTCGCTCATCAGACGGGCCGTTGCCTCGTGCACCGACAATTTGGGCTGTGCCTGGCTCCACGAGCCCTGCACCCAACGGATCTATAGTCGGTGCTTGGGTGCCGGCAGTGGCAGCAGTCACGACAACGCTCTTTGATCGTCCCGCTGCACTAACAGCGCGAACGGCGTAGGTGCACTCTTGGGCAATACCGCACTGGCCGAGGTATTCGGTCTTCTGTAGATCGCGAGCGACAACCCTGCCATCAATGAGCACTTCGTATCTTGTCGCGATGGCTGGGATGCCCTTCGCCTGTTTCGCTGGGGCACCGGCGGACCAAGAGACCAGAATCGATCGACCATCAGCTTCTGGAGTAGCAAGCAGATCGCGCGGAGGGTTCGGAGCTACGCCACCCGCACCAGAGATCTTCGGTTCTGAGAGCTGGGAGCCGTTGACGCCGCGAACGGCGATCACGCACCAGTACTCGGGCGATGGCTTGCAATCCGCTACGACCGTGGTCATCGAGGCTGGGATTTCTTTCACCTGGTAAGTGGTGTCACCGACACACACATCGCCCAACGCGGCATTGAGTTGTGCTGACTTGGGCGCGTAGGGGCCACACGTCACAATTTGGTAGCTCGTCGGATCAAGCGCACCTGGCTGGGAAGCAGCCGGCTCAATGTGGATCTCTGTCCCTCTATGTACGGCGATCGCGGATACGCGCGCCGGAGCAAGCACCGAGCCTGAATCCGTCGAGGGCGAATTGGCTTCGACGGGGCTCGCGGAAGCGACCTCCGCGCCAAGCAATCCGGTCGCGAGGATGCTCGCGGCCGCCACAATCGGGACGATCTTTCGCAAGTGCGTCATATAACCTCAGTTAGGGGACTCTTGAGGGTAACCGTGCGCAACCAGCCAGTCACTCCAGATTTGGCTCGGCGGCCATTTTATGGTGCTAGCACGACATCCACGACGAAATACTTGCGATTAGTCGATTCACTAAAAGTGGCCACAGCCGCCCGAGATCCATCGCGGTGGGATGCTTTCCCCCTGAATATGAGGGAGCCCATGATGAGTAATGAAGTCCTAGTCGAGGCGATCGACGGCGTCGCGCTAATCACCTTGAACGCACCTGATCGCCGCAATGCCTTCACCGTGCCCATGGCCGAGGAGTTCATTACTGTCCTTCGCGATATCGACGCCGATCGTTCGGTAGCAGCGACAGTCTTGAACGGCGCTGGCGTCGACTTCTGCTCTGGTGGCGACCTGGCGACCCTGACTGCCGTGGGCGATGAGCCCTTCAGCGAGGACTCCTGGTCGGGCCTACGCACGATCTACGACTCCTTCGTCACCTTCGGTTCGATTGCCACTCCCACCATCGCGGCCGTACACGGTGGTGCCGTTGGTGCCGGACTCAATCTGGCTCTGGCTGCGACGCTGCGCGTCGTCGCGCATGACGCGAAGTTGATGTCGGGCTTCCTGCGGATCGGCATTCATCCTGGCGGCGGTCACTTCCATCTGCTCGAGCGCTACGTCGGTCAGGACACCGCCGCAGCTCTCTCGATATTCGGCGAGCAACTCAATGGCGATGACGCCGTACGTCTTGGACTGGCGTGGCGAGCAGTGCCGCAAGAGTCGGTACTCGAAACTGCAATGGAGATGGCGCGACGAATTCGGCGTAATCCAGATCTTGCTCGCGCAGCACTTCGGTCATGGCGTACGGAGTCACGTGCATCCACAGATTGGGCCGCAGCTGTGGATATCGAACGGCTTCCGCAACTGCGTACGCTCTGGCAGAAATCGCATACGCAGTAAAAATTTTTTGCACATTTTTGTAAAAAAAGTTTGTTGAAATACTTGCTATTGTCAGTCATGCCATTTATTATTTCTGCATACGGTGGAGCTCTCGATCGAGAGCATGTTCTTGAGTTGCTTATGTCCGAGATGTCAATCTCATTGGGTTCTTAATTACGGGTCGTTGTGTTGCTGTCCACCCCGTTCGAAGGTGCCATTTCATGTCCGTTGCTTCTCCCACTCGACGTCGCAATTCGCGTCGCCGCGTCGAGGTCACCCCTCGCGATGCACGACCACGTGTTGCGCCATGTGTGTCGATGCATCAGGCAATTGATGCGCTTGCCGTCGCGCTGGACCAGGTCGTCGCACTTGCTGCAGTGGGCGCTGATGGAGTCACGAACGCCACTGGTCTGGGCGCAGGCGAGGTCGCCGTTGCGTTAGCCGCGGAGCGCCGCCGACTTGAAGCTGCTTTGGCAGATGTTGTGGGAGTGCACGCTGCCAGTGGCGAATGGAACAACGAAGGCTTTGCGACGCCCAAGGCATGGCTTCGGGCCCGCACCGGCGAAGGGGCAGCCGCATCCGGCCGCCTGATCGTGCAATCCAAGGCGCGCGAAACCTGCCCCTTGATGGCTGCCGCGTGGGCGGACGGCACCGTCACTTGGGGCCACGTCGCCGTGCTCACCGATGCCCACAAGTCTTTCCCGCACTTGCGCGAGGGGCTCAAGGCGATCGAGGCCGACCTGGCCTACGCGGCCTCCGGGGTTGAGCCCGAAGAGTTCGGCCGCATCCTCTTCGAACACCTGCATGCCCTAGACCCGCAGGCCATGGACGACGCTGACGCACAAAAACGGCGTGACTCCGCTGGCCTGCATGTCTCCCGGTGCCTGGACGGCTACGTACGCGTTGACGGACTGCTCGCACCCGAAGTGGGTGAAGCCCTACTTAGCGCGTTGGCGGCCGCCCGCGAGGCAACTCGCGAGCCGAAGGGTGAGACTCCCCCGGGGTTTCTCATCGACAAGCCGAGCCTGTCGCAGCGCAATATGTCTGCCCTCGCCCACATCGTCGCCGTTGCCTCACGCGTGGCTGGGGCAGATGGGCTGCCTGATTCGCATGGCGAGCGGCCGGTCGTACACATCACTATCCCGACTGAGTCCCTCATCTGCGAGCGAGACGACAGTGACGCTCTCCCGGGCTGGATTGAGAGCTTCACCGGGCAGCCCGTCACGCCGATCACCGCAGAGACCGCGCGACGCATCTCCTGCGATGCGACCACACGTCTGATCAGTCTTGACCCACGAGGCTGCATTGACACGATCTCCGCATCAGTGCGGACGATCTCTCCCAAGCTGCGTCGCTACGTCCTCACCCGCGATGGTGGCGTGTGCAGATACCCCGGATGTCACAGTCCGATTCACGAGATTCACCACGTCATTCACTGGGCCCGAGGCGGTCCCACAACGACCAACAACCTCGCTGGCCTCTGTCACCACCATCACCACCTCGTGCACGAAAGCAACTGGACCCTGCACGGCAATCCCGAATCGACCCTGATTTTCACCAATCCGGCCGGCCTCCAATGGCGAAGTCCGCCACTCACCTGTTGAGGGGACAAACCTGAAGAGATTGCTCTACGCTCAGGGGACATTCGGCCCTGAGGAGATTGCTGTGAAACTCACATCGTTCAAGGTTTCGACGGTTCTCGCCGTGGCGGTCGCTTGTTCCCTGGCCCTCGTCGCGTGCAGTAGCGCGGACGACGGTTCGTCACCTAGTCCGTCCTCAACAAGTTCTTCCGCATCGAGCTCGGCAGCTCAGCCGATCGCAGCGACAATCACCTTCACGAGCCCCGGCAATATCGAGAAGACGCTCTCCAAAGCATTGACCGCAACATCGACCAGCGATGCTCCCATCTCCTTTGCTTCGCAGACCTTGGACGTCTGCTCGATTCCTATGGGCTCGACGCAGGTGGTAGCACTGACCGAGGGCACCTGCACGATCACTGCTTCGCAGTCAGCGACAGATAGATTCTTAGCGACAACAAGTCAAGTCACACTAACCGTGCTCCCGCTAGTGTCCACGACATACAAAGTGACCTACTCCGTTAAGAGCGAGAAGGGGCGGGCGGGTCCATCACAGGGTCAGCCCTTCAAATCGTGGCTGCCGGCCAATCCTCACAGCCAGTCACTCTTGTGCCAGATCGATGCAGTTCAGGCGTATGGACGCAACACGATAGTAAAACCCCTTTATCTTTTGACCCCATGCGTAAGGAAACAACCGTCACTAGGGACATATGGTTAGACGCATTTTTCTTCGTCAACACTGTCGTCCACACATATTCGATTAACCGAGACAGGGGCACAATCACTGGTGGTAGTTATCGCGAACCTTCGGGGGTGGTGTGGGCCGAATACAATGTGGAGCTGCAATGTGGGGAAAAGGCGTCTTCACTTATCGAAGTAACTGCCAAAGACTGTTGCGTATTTACTAGATGGTCCGATGGAGTCGTCTCAAATCCAAGATCTGACAGCTCGGCGGTGGGGAAGAGTGTCACCGCAGTACTTGAATTAAAGAAATTTGATTTAGCGTATTCCGCTAATTCAGGTGGTTCCATCACTGGCAGTACTGCTCAACAAGTGAAGTGGGGCACCTCGGCGACCGCGGTCACAGCAGTCGCTACCAACGGCTATCGGTTTAGCTCGTGGAGTGACGGCATCACCACGGCGACGCGTACGGACACAGACGTAAAGTCAGCGATCGACGTCACCGCTCGCTTCGTCGCGGACTCACAGAACATCACGGTGCGCACAGCTGGCCGTGGGACCATCTCTCCAAGTGGGGATCAGGCGGTCTCAGGCGGCTCCTCCATCACGTTCACGTTCACGCCGGCTACCGGCAATTCAGTGCTGCGCGTCGTGGTCGATGGTGAGGTTCAAGCAAGCGCACCCAGCTCTTGGACCTTCCGCAATGTGACCGGGCTGCATACCCTCAATGTGACGTTCAGCGATATCAGCGCCGAGCAGGCTGCCTGTCTCGCAAATCCGCGCCACATCATGATCGATGGCGTCTGCTACCTAAGCTAGGGGCTCTTAGTCTGTGGCAGAAGACCTAAGTTGCCTGGCCTTTTTGAACAACACCACGGCGAATGCCCCTGCGCCCACACCGGCGAGCAAGAAAACCACGGCGAGTACGTCGAGTCCGGAGTAGATAACGCGCAGCGCAAACGCGCCTAGCAGCATGAGGGCCGCCGACCCCTGCAACACCATGGAGAAATGCAGTTGTCGTCGAAGCTTGGCGTCCATGCCCCAAACGCTACACGCCCGCTAAACTCGGCCCATGGTTGTAGTCCCCGTCTATCGCAGGTTCAGCGATTTGGATCCGCTCGGCCACGTTAACAACGTGGTCTACCACGACTACCTCCAAGAGGCCCGCGTCGTCCAGATGAACGACATCGGCAGCATCGTGAATGCAGAGTTTGCCCAGATTGTGGTGAAGCAGGAAATTCACCACATCAAGCCGCTGAGCTACTCACGCGAGCCAATCATGATCGAAGTCAGCCTCACCTCGTTGACGCGCGCGACCTACACGCTCGCATATCGAGTCTTCGATGAGACGGGCGAGCTAGTCGCAGAAGCCACCTCACAACTAGCCGTTGTTGATCCCAGTTCGGGCCGCCCGATTCGGATCCCTGAAGTTATCGCGGAGCGACTGAAGGGCCCTGCCTAGTAAACATCGCTTTACCAACCTGGGCACCAAATCCCGAGTCCAGACGGGGTGAGCGCGTACAGGGCGGCAAGCGCCGGTAGCCTGCCCCTGTGAGTTCCGAACTCGAACGCGCAGAGGCCGAGTTGGTTGCTGGCAAGAACGGCAAGGCGCTACGGCTTGCCTGGAACGTAGTGCTCGACGCACTACGCCGTAAGGATGTCGAAGTGCTGCGTCGGGCTGCAGACCTCAGCACTCAGATTGCGGAAGCCTCATCGGGCAAAGACCGCGAGGGTGCGGAGCAACTGGCGCGCTATGCAATTGCCTCAATCGACGACATCGAGAACGGCACAACACAGCCGTCCTTCTGGCAGAAGGTCCTCGGCAAGTCGGCAATTCCAACAAAGAAATGTCCGGACTGTGCCGAGACCATCAAGCGCGAGGCGCAGGTCTGCCGTTTCTGTGGATACCGATATACGCCGTCGGAATAGCTACAACTGCGCCAGCAATTACGGATTCACGACGTACGTCGATATGAGCATATCGATCCACTCCATCGTGGCGGTTGTCGTGGGAGCCGGAGTTGCTGGAAGTGTCGCGAATAGACTCGGCAGTTTGATGGTGCGACCAGACGCGTTAATGACCGGGCTTGAGCCTGAGAGCGCCCAGTCCAACGCGTTGGGCCAGCCCCAAATGTTGACCCTGCCGTGTGCTCTCGCCGGGATTGCTCCGGAAAACGTGTAGATATTTGTGCTTGGGAAAGAACTGCCTGGCAACCGACTGGCAGAGAAACTCACTCCGGTAATGATGACTGTCGGATGGGCCGTGGCAATGCGCACATCCACTTCGCCTGATCTACCCATCACGCTGGCGTAGGCAGGTACACCGATCTCAGCGTGCGGAACATAACGACTGAGTAGTTCTGGGTCACTCCAGACACCATTGCTGAAGACTCGTCGCAGGACACCTGCCGTGAACTTCGCACGGGGTGCGATGTAGTCGAGGCCCTGAATACCGATTAGGGCTGTCTTCGTCCCATACGGCATAAAGAGAATCGGGTCAGCCAATGCAAAGGTGTCGACCCGATCTAAGACACTCTGGGGTTTGCTCCATTTGGCGTCTACCAGGCTTTGTGCCGAATACACCGCACCAGATGCAGCTCCAGCTTCACGATTGATAACGGTCGGGACGCCATCAATGACTGCTGTAGCAAATACCTGGGTATTCCTGTAGCCGTTACCTGTTTCCACACCCGCTAGTTTCACCGGGGAGCCCAACTTGCCGGAGACGAAGGTACGAGCCGTGTTGCCGATCTCGACCGTCTCTACGGTTCGGGTCCAATTCAATTCGTGCGTTTCCCAATCGTTGGTGTTGCCGGTGAAGGAGAGGCGGATATTTGTCGCACTGCCAACCAAAGGCACGATGGGACCCGTCACTGTGTACAGGGATAACGCGCCGGTGCGAATCCCGAAGATAGTCACCTTTTCCGAATGGGTTCCCGAGTTGTCCTTATAGGTGAGCGTCCACCCACCCGGCACACTCCAGTCGGGGCGCTTTAGGTCGGCGGTCGACAGACCAAGGTTCCAGATCCGCTGATAGCGGAGGTTGGCTGGATCGATCCGAGAAAGTGAAGTGCCGGGAACCGAGGTGCGTTGGGGAACCGACAGAATCCTCTTATAGCCATTGATCACTGTCATCGACTTACCGTCAGCGGCAACGAGCACCGCATTGCCCCCAACTTCAACATCCCCAACCACGTTCTCGTCTGCGTCCATCCGAGATCGGAAGGTCTCAACTGGGGTATCCCAGAGCATTCTTGCCACGTCATATGTCACAAAATAAGAGCGCGACACTCTGACTATACGTGTACCTCGCAAGACATTCGAGACAGTGAATGTAACTGGAATCTTCTTTTCCAAGTAGAGATCAGTCATGCCCGTCGCAGCATTGACGCTAATTACCGAGTATCCAGTTGCGCCATCACCTAGCGCTGCACCGAATCCGTTGGTGATAGGGCTAATGGTCGGGGTACTCCCAATCGAATACGTGACGGCATACATCGACTGTCCCGGACTGAACCCATTGCCACGCCCGACAATTGCGGTGTATCCATCGCCATGCGCAGCCGCACCAATGCACCCGGCGTCACTGCCGAACACTGGATTGATCTTGACGTAGCGCAAAGAGCCCCAGCTGTTCTTCGCCGTATCAAAGAGGGCCGTCTCGAGCCACCAATTGCGACCCGAGTCAACCGAAGACGAGTTCACTCGGCAGAAGAGCAACCCGGACTTGACCGGGAGAATTTTCGGAGCGCCGAGAAAAGTGCCGCTCTGGGGACTAGTGGTGATGTCGAGCGAAACGTTCGGGGCGAAGGTCGCGTCGACGCCAGACTTGGGGAGAAAGCGCCGCACCTGAACATCGCCTACCTGAATTGAAGTCACCGGGGTCGTCCACGCGCGGGTGTAGGTGCCCGTGCTTGCGTAATAGAGTTGACCATCAATCGCAAAGACCTTTGCCGTGCCAGTTCCTAGGGCGACTTGGCTACCCACCGCTTCCACCGGAGTAGTCGCTCCAACCATCGCCAAGGGCGAGACCACAGCCGCTAGAGCAGCTAGCGGTGCCAGCAGACGGCGCATGCGGGGCTCCTAGGTTGCGACTGGTCAAACTTTAGCCGCTCACGGGGTCCGATCGCCAGACATAGACTTGACTACATGGCCGAGCCAAGTGGCGATCGGGAGTCGTACTTCCCGGCGATCGAGAAGAAGTACGGATTGCCGATGTCCTACTGGTTCGAGCAGATGGAGACAGTCACAGGCCAGAAATACCCCGAGCAGATCGCCTTTCTGCGGGAAGGACACGGCTTCAGCCAGGCCCACGCAAATGCCCTCGTCATGTATACCCGCGGATCCACCAGCGCTAAGCGGGTGCACACGGTGGAAGGCTACTTGGCCCCGTTTGATGAGACCAAGCGTGCAACGGTACTGGCCGTCTTCAAAGCCATCACCTCAAAGTGGCCCAAGGCCGAGGTGGTCATCGCGTGGAACCATCCGATGGTCAAGGTCAACGACACTTATGTTTTTGGAGTCTCGGTGCACACCAAGCACATCTTGTTAGCGCCATTCAATGCTGATGTCCTCGCGGAGTTTGGCGACCGGCTCACGGCCTACGAGGTCAACAAAAAGACACTCAAGGTCCCGGTCGGCTGGAAGGTCGACAAGAAGTTGATCACCGACCTCATCACAGCATCTCTCAGCAGTTAGGGCGCAGCTGGTCGAGTGGGCCAGATGTAGCTGGCCGCGGCCACAAGCGCACCGGCAATGAGCGTGGCAGAGATGCGCCAGGGAAGGGTGTCCGACAGCGGATCGCCTTCGATCGAGAAAAGACTGATCACAAAGATTGTGATCCCGATCGTGCTGAATGAGTAATTGACCCAAATCATCATGCTGACGAGCAAACATCCGAGAATCGCCATACCCAATTCAAGTGGTGTGACATTTGGGAAAGTGGTGAAGACCACGGCCACAACAAGAACGCCAAGGAGAGTTCCTAAAACTCGATACACAATTTTGCTCACGGTGCCGGTGAGGTCAGGCTTGGCAACCCACGCCACGGTCATGGGAATCCAATATGCGTGCGGGAAGTCCAGAACCTCGGAAAGGACTGTGCCAATCATGATTGCGACGGCCAGGCGAATCGCATGCCGGACGAATCCATCGCTAATTCCGTGCCGGGTGAAGAGTGCAGACCGCCACGGCAACGGTGTGAAAATTGGAATACGTCGACGCATGTGCATGAGAGGAGTTGTTGCCCAGGCGACAAGCCCATAGAACGCGCAGGCACACAGCACCGCAAGAGGAGTCTCAATAACACTAAATCCATATTCGGGTGTTCCAGAGAAGACCGTGAACAACACGAGTGTGAGCAGACCCGCCACCGCGCAGCGCATACCGATGATTCCGACATATCCACACATGGCAGCGACAATGCCGGTGGCGATCACGTGCACGACTGGGTAGGGCGCGACAACGATCGAGACCAAAACGCTCAGCACAAAAGCGAAAGTCGTGCGCCACCACACATGGAATCGCGTGCGCATTGGATCAGGGGCATCAACCAAGCCGATGAAGAGAATTGCAACAGACGACGGAACGAGCATCGCTGTGTGGCCAGAGATGACCTGTGCACCACCAGAAATCGCAAAAATTGTGGCGGTACGCAGCGGATAGGCATACGGCACCTTGCTGATGTCGATTGAGAGCGAATGCTTTATCGACTCAACCCAAGGCGACGGCATGCACGAATCCTCTCAGAACCACTCAGCACCCCACCGGTCAGACTCCAGTGGCACTAGCTGCGGAGAGCCGCAGCGGGAGAGCCACCATCAGGCGGGCGCCAGAAGCACCTAGACGGTCGAGCTGCCAGGATCCGCCCCCGACCTCAATCTCGCACACGCCCATGGCTGCACGCCGACGAAGGGAACTACGCCCACTGCGAGCGCAGCAAGCCCAGCGACATCGCAACCGCAAAACGTCACTCAAGTGCATTCCGCGGGTAGAAACACTCACGGGAAACCAGTGCGCGAAGCCCTAGGCTTCACGCAAAAAAATCACTAAGACGTGCGAGTGACTCTGTTGCCCTTACCCAAATTGACGATGGCACCAATGTCGCCGACCGCCAACCTGTTGTCATAAGTGCTACTTCCGAGGTAGACGATCGCACGAGACGCAATGAACTGCTTGAACGAGTTGTCGTACATCACGTTGTTGTGTCCCTTATTGACCTCGGCCATGCTGGCCTGATTAAGGAACGTGAAGTCCAGCAGGGCCAAGCCCAAGAGGGCGGTTCCCTTGAAGACGTTCTGACCGATCGTGGTGTTGCGCATGTAGAACGGCCCGAAGAAGCCGGGGGTGCCAGCCCAACCGCCGAGGATCGCGGCAAACTGCCCGTGCATCGCGCATACATTGCCTTGAATCAATGTCGAGCTCGACTCGTTGCTGTTGCCAGTCATGATGCATGAGCCCGAGGCCCAGCCACGACGAATGTCGATTCGGTTGTCCGTGATGATGACGCTCTTCGCTTCGATATTCACCGGCTTGATCGCGGCCGGATGCCCGCCATTTCGTATAAAGCCCGGTGAACTTGTGAACTGAGAGAGGTTAGAGGGGGTAGGTGTCTGCACGATGACATTCTTCGAGATTGTGTATGTCGCATCTGTGCCGTGGCAGCCTTCGATTTCGACGGCCTCACCAGCGCGCAGGTAGTTGTTAGTGATGGTGATAGCGCTGAAGTGACAGCCGACTGTGGCGAATGCATTGTCGTCTCCAGCGCGCATCGGCAGGTTCTGATCAATGTAGTTGCCGTCAAGAAGAACCTTGCCCGTAAACGCAGGCGCATCAGGATCTTCTCCGGCAGCCGCGAGCAGCTGCTTCAGCTTGGACGTACTTCCCGCGGGCTGACTACCCATCTGCGCAGCGGCAATCGCGAATCGGAACTCTTTGCCTGGAACGACATTAGTGATACGGCTATCCGTCATCGTGAAGGTGCCTTGTACGTGAAGGAGCATCACGGCAAGAGTGCTTGCGCCGTCGATCCACAAGTGGTTGAGGGTGATCGCGTCGGTGTCTTCGCTATCGAGGATCACAAACGGCGCGGCGCCCGTGGTGTGAATCTTTGTGAAGCCAGAGCCTTTGGGGTTCGCGACAGACGGATCGCCGACTCCGGTGATCGTGATGGAATTCGAGACAATCACGCACAGTGAGCAATCGCCAAAGTCGAAGGTTCCACGCAGGACCAAGCGAGTGGCATTCGAACGTTCGGCGACAGCAAGACCAAGCTGCACCGCGGCCCGGTCCTCTGCAGGATCGTTCTGACCTACGACCACGATGGTGTCGTTGGCGCGAGGTGCTGCCGAGCTAGGCGTGACAGCTGCTCCGATCGAGGCGCACGCAAGTGCAAGGCCACCGACAGCGACGCCAATTTTCCGGATTCGAGAAGAACTCGTGGGACCAGTAGCCATGACAGGTGCTCCTCAATGCCGGTGGTGCAGTCCTTTGAGGCTAGTGACCCCGGGGCTCGGACTCAAGTGCTGGGGGCAGGGGAGCCTGGTCCTTTCATCCCCACCTGTTCATGACTGGTCAAAACATGGCCCCCAACGAGACATATATATAGAGAGACAATAGATTCGGGTCATGCGTACCCTCACAGCCACAGTCATGTCAGCGGCCGCCATCGGCGCCCTCCTCCTAGTGCCGGCCCTCAGCCAGGCAGCTCCCGCCCCCACGCCGGGGCCCGCCGCTATCCCCCAGGGACGCGGTTACGACCAGGCCGAGAAGTTCATCGGCAGGCCCGCGGTGCCAAATCCGGTGACCCTGCCCAAGGTGTCCAATAACCCCTACATGTCGCCCAATGGGACGAGCAATATTCATAACGACACGTGGATGACCGACGCCTACCCGGGTGATGGCCCGCTGGGACGCAACACGCAGGTGACCTCGGTCAACGCCCTCGGTGAGTGCGCAAGCATCACGTTCGACAGCCTTGGACGTCTCGTCGCGGTCTGCATCAACCCCAAGGGTTCATTCCTCACCATGATGCACCCCGACTCACTGCGCATAATCGCGCGAGAGAAGTTGCCAGCAGGCCCCGAGACCGATAGTTCAGGTGACTACACCGAGGTCGCTGGGGCGTACTTCTATCTTGACAACCGCAATCGCGCTGTCGTCGCTACCGCAGATCATCACCTGACCTACTACGCGTACAGCCTGACGCCAGGTGACCGCGGCTTCAATGTAGTCAAAGAGATTGACATCACCTCAGCAATGGACACGACGGACTCGATTCAATCTGCACTTCCTGACTTTTCGGGCAATGTGTGGTTCGCCACCAAGTCGGGGGTAGTCGGCAACGTTAATCCCAAGACTGAGGTCGTGAAGTGGATCAACCTGCCGGGCGAGATCATCTCTAACTCATTCGCCATGGACAAAGATGGCGGCGTCTACATCGTCTCCACCGCTGCGCTCTACCGTTTCGATGCTGGCTCCGACGGCACACCGGTCACCACGTGGCGTGCTGTGTACGACAACACCGGTGGTGAGCCCAAGCCAAGTCAGAAGAGCGCTGGCTCAGGCACTACACCGACGGTGATGTCTGGTGGCCGAGTTGCGATCGTGGACAACGCCAATCCGGAGAACGTTGTCGTCTACCGAACAGCTCCTAACGCCAGCAACCGCAAGATCTGCCAAGCGCCCGTCTTTGGCAAGGATGCAAGCGCCACGGAGAATTCTCTCGTCGCAATCGGTGACTCGCTTATCGCGGAGAATAACTTCGGATACAAGGTCATCGCAGATACCACCAAGGGCAAGACCTCGACCCCAGGTATGGCTCGAGTCGACGTCACTGCGGCTGGCGAATGTGTCAACGTGTGGACGAACAACAAGGTGACTGCCCCCTCGGTGGTCCCGAAGTTCTCCGCCAAAACCGGACTCGTGTACACCTACACCAAGCCCGCTGGACCCGGCACAATCGACCGCTGGTACTGGACTGCTTTGGACTACCGCACTGGACGCATCGTCTATAGCGTCCTCACGGGCACGGGCGTCTTCTTCAATAACAGTTACGCATCGTTGTATCTCTCGCCTAGTGGCGTCGGATACGCCGGTGTGATCGGTGGAGTCGTACGTATCGAGGGCTGAGATGTGGAATAGCATGCAAGTAACCGCTAGGAGACTTGCATGCGTTTCACTCGCTTAGCTGCTGTGTCAGCCATCGCCGTTGCACTCACTCTCAGTGCTTGTGCTGCGGGTGGTGCGAGCCCAACAACTAAGCCGGTGCCCTCGCGCGCGGTAGTCATCGTCTCTGGCGGCGGCACGATCACGCCGTTTACGACTCCCACGATGGCGTGCTCTAGCGACAAAGGCTTCATGTCTGCAGGCAACACCGACACCGCTCTTCGCGACTTCCTTCTCGCACAAGGCAAGCAGGTCTACACCGCACCCGCTATGGACGACTGGGGCGTAGTCGCCGAGCCAGACCCAGCGTCGTTCGCGCCGTTCAAGGGCTGCCCCATGGTCCTGCCCGAGGTAATGACCATCATGACCGCCGGTGACATCGACTCAGGCGGCGAGCGTCTCGCGCGATTCCTCAACTACCTTTACACCGACTACGGCGTCACAGATGTAGATCTTGTGGGCCACTCCAATGGAGGGCTGTGGAGTCGCGCCGCAATCAACATCCTGAAGGCTACGAATTCTCCGGTCACGATTCGCTCGTTGGTTGCGATGGGGGCTCCGCACGTAGCAAGCGTGCCGGGTCGATTCACATGGGGCGAAATGACCCTGGCCGATTGCATGGGCGTGCAGTTCTGCATTGACTTCAACACTGTCTGGATTAAATACGCCGGACAAGGCGACAAGGGTCTTAACCGTGAAGACACCTTGAAGTACCTCGATGGTCCCGACGGCTGGAACAATGCGCAGGGCAATGCGCTTGACAATATCCCGGTGACGTTGATGGCAGGCACGTATTTCACTGCCATGGGTGGCGATCCCACAATATGGCCGTACGACGGCATCACTTCGCAGTACAGCGCATGGGCGACAAATGTTTCGGACGCGATCATGCCGCACCGCTCATGCTGGTCGGCACCTTTGACCCACAGCATCTTTGTGTCAGATTTTGCCAAGATCGACGGGCAAACTGCGCTCACGTGGAATACGGACGCGTTGGCAGAGGTTAATCGCGCCATCGATGAGTCTGATACCGCGCTCTCACAACCAAACCGTCAAGGTTGCGGCTCGTAGTCCTAAAGGATTCCTGCCAGACGCTGCGCGAGAGCGAGTAGCAGCGGGATGCCTAACGTCAGGTTGAACGGGAAAGTGATGGCGAGGCTGCTCGTGAGGGCAATGGTTTCGTTTGCCTCCGGGAGCGCGATCCGAACCGCTGCTGGCGCTGCAATGTAGGAAGCACTTCCGCACAGCACTCCCAGAATTGTGGAGCTGCCGACATTCATGCCGATGCTCGTGCCCACCACTACACCAAGCACACCAGCGACTATCGGGAACCCGATCGCGAAGATGAGAAGTCCCCAACCTGCAGACTTCACCTGAGCGAGATGTGTTCCGACTATTGCGCCAAGATGCAGTAGGAACAGCGTGAGAATCCCTTGGAAAAGTCCGCCGAATAGGGGCTCCACTCGTGTGTAGCCTTCCGGGCCAGCAGCCGCACCTAGCGCCAAGCCGCCAACTAGTAGGAGGACCGATTTACTGGTGAGTACCTCTACTAGACCATGTCGCCATGATGCACTTTTCTCGCCCGACCTGCCCGTCGCTAGCAGGAGCCCAACAACGATGCCAGGAATCTCCATCACCGTGAGCAAAGTTGCGACATAACCTTCGGTCTTCACGGCCACTGATTCCAAGAGCACAAGTGCGGCGGTAAAAGTGACGAGAGAAGTCGAACCGTAATGAGCGGCCATTGATCCGCGATCCATACGGCCAAGCGGTGTCAGGAGTTTGAGCGCGAAGAATGCGCCCAAAGGGATAATGATTCCTAGGCCCACCGTGACGAGAATGGGGACCACTAGTTCACCTGCATCGGCCTGACGCAGGGCAACGCCGCCCTTGAGCCCGATTGCGAGCAGAAGAATCATGGAAGCGGCTTGATAGACGGGCTCGGGGAGCCTGAGATTGCTTCGAAGACGAGAGGCGAGGACACCCAGGGCGAACGCCAGAACGGGGATCGAGAGCAGGTTTTTGGTTGCGATGGACAGCGCGGTCTGGAGCTCCTCAAGTATCATGTGCTGTATAATACATGAAATGCATTACATGCACTAGAGTGGCGTTGTCGGAGGGAAGTGCCATGGCTGCGGAGTGGACGTTCCTGACCAACCATGCCCACGTGCTAATCCACCTACACAACAATTCCGAGGCCCGCGTCCGCGATCTGGCTGTAGTGGTCGGGATCACCGAGCGAAGCGTGATGAATATCCTCGCCGATCTCGAAGTGGGTGGTTACGTGTCACGATCCCGCATCGGCCGCCGCAACGTTTACAGCATCAATTCCACATTGAAGTTCCGTCACGTGGCGGAGGCTGGCCAACCGGTAGAAAAACTGCTCGAGATCTTCCACTGACTGCTCGTCCGGCTATCGGGTGCAACCGGGACTATCCCTGTGAGCTCTCACCTAAGCGGATGCGCAATTCTTCCGCTATGAGTTTGCGCGCACGGGTGGCTTCGGGGAGTAGGGGCGCAAACATCGCGAATCCGTGCATCATTCCTACACATTTCTCATGTTGAGACTCGACGTCTAGCTCAGCGAGTCTCTCCACAAATCGCGCACCATCGTCTCGCACCGGATCGCACTCAGCAGTGATGACGAATGTCGGTGGGCATAACTTTACGTGTGGAGATTGAAGCGGAGATGCCCGCCAGTCATCGGGCGGAGCGTCGAGAGTGTTGTACATCCACTGAACGCACGTGGCAGAGAATAGTGGTGCGTCAGAATTTTCCATTATCGATGGCGAAGTCATCGTGGCATCTAGTACTGGATAGAGCAGCACTAGCGATGACACCGTGCCGAGCTGGGACGCATGTGCCTGCATGACTGTCGCGGCCGCGAGTGAGCCTCCCGCTGAGTCCCCCATGATTGCGACGCGATCCGTCGCTAGATCTAATTCCGGGCCATGTTCAAGCAGCCACTGCAAGGCAGCTAGGCAGTCTTCTAGTTGGGTGGGAAACGGATGCTCGGGAATCAACCTGTATTCCACACTTGCGATGGCCACACCAGACATTTCGGCGATCGCGTGGCAGAAGGCGTCGTACATCTGAACTGAGCCTGAGACGAAAGCGCCACCATGTATGAACATCGCAACAGGGACGGGCCCGATGTGCTCAGGACGATAGAGACGAAGCGAGACTCCTGCAGCGACCTCGTGATCCGGGCCAGCAACAGCTGACTCCGTGTGCGGAAGCTCCTCTTCGAGTCGCTTAAGGACGTCCGACATGCCGGTGTGCGGGTGCCGATGTCCGCTAAGACTCGCCTGCCACACCTTGGTGCCATCCGCAAGGGCACGAAACCGCGCGAAGCCTCCGTGCAGCAAATCTGTCAGGACTTCGTCAGCGTGACCTTGCGTCCACCCCTTCGCCGCGGCTAGTTCAAGATCGGACAGCGCATTGGCGGAATGAATCAGGGTGGTCAGAGCCGCCAACACGTCTTCTTCAAGGGACCACATTTGGGAAGGGTCGAGCCCCGAGTGCCGAATCTCGGCCACAGTTCGGCCAGCGAATCGTCCACCGCCAGACCTAGCGATGCGTTCGCACAGGTCCGCAGCCTGCGGGTCAAGAGCCACGACAGGAGTCTGCCATGAGTTCACACCGAAAATTCATGATTGCTGACACAATGAAGAGAGGGATAGTGCGATTTTTGCGAGCTCCCGTTCGGTCATGATGAGGATCTAGCGAGGTCACCTATGTCTGATGTTTCGACACCGAATGCAGAAGTTATCGAAGAGGAACGGGTCTCGGAGACCCGCCGGGCAGGAAGTCCGCGCACTCTCGCAGCTACGTGGGCAGGCGTACTCCTGGCCCCTGGCACGATCATCACCGGAATGGTGGCAGCAGGAGGCTCCGCGGGACCTGGATTCGCATACGGATTTGGCGGGCTCGCACTGGGGACGATCGTCGGCTGCGTTGCCGTCGCCTTTATTTCAATCTGGGGCCCACGAACGGGCATGGCACAGATGCCACTCGGACGCCTCGCCTTTGGTGCATTGAACTTTGTGCCGCAGATCTTCCTCATCGCGAGTTTGATTGCTTACAACGCCCTGAACGATCTCTTCGGGGTGAACGCGTTGGCAAACTCTTTGGGAGTTCCCTTCGCGCTCGCGCTGGTCGCCGTTGTCGCCATAGAAGTTGTTGTAGTCATCTTCGGCGTACGGCTAATGAAGATTCTTGGCATGATCATCAGTTCCGTCATGCTGGTTATTTGCATTTGGCTCCTTGTCTCTGTCGCCGGCACCGCACCCGATCCGGCGCCGGCTATGCAAAGCGGGTTTCCGCTGGGGTTGTTCCTTCTCGCAGTCGCTCTCGGCCTGAGCGGTTCAATTGCTTGGACTGTGCAAGCGTGCGACTTGTCGAGAGTATTGCCAGTGCGGACTTCTGCCCGGGGAGTCTTCCTTTGGGTATTTCTCGGAATGACGATCCCACTTTTGGTTCTCGGCGGAATCGGAGCCTGGGTTTCAACAGATATCGCATTGGCTAATCCCATGGGTCGGGTCCAAGAGTTGCTGGGTGCCGGACCTGCCGCAGCGGTTGCGCTTGTGGTGCTGGGCGTCTCGCTTGCAACCGCGAATGCCTTCAATGACTTCAGCGCAGGACTGAGTCTGCGACAAATGGGGGTCCGTCTGCCACGAATTGCGTGCTCGCTCATCGTCGCAACTGCAGGTCTTGGACTGGCGATCGTCAGCATGCATACGAGTCTTGGTGAATTGACCTCCGATATCGTGTTGTTTGCTGGCTACTACACAGCCCCGTGGTTCGGAGTTGCCATCGTCGAACTACTGTCGCGTCGACACGATAGCCAGCCGTGGCGGGTCCCAGCTCAGTCCAGCAAAGCGGCAGCCATCGCCTTTGTGGCAGGTTTTGTGCTCCTTCTCCCCTTCACTGCAACTCCACTCGGCAATCAGTTAGCAGAGCAATACCCAATTCCGTTTGGCTGGTTTGGTTTCGTCGCTCGCGATGTATTCGACGGAGGCGGAAGCGGATTTATCGCAGGAGTCCTCTTCGGCGTCGCGTTGTACGCCATACTCAGAAGGGTCCTACCGAATTCTCCCCAAAAGTTGGAACCGCTCTCCCACCTATCGGAGTGAAAAATGAGTATCGGTGCAATGATCCCCAACGGCGGCGCAGTCGCCTCCCGCCTTCAACCCGTTGACGTTGCGCTCATCGCGGAGCAGGCCGGCGCTGAAGGGCTATGGCCGAGCGACCATCTGCTCATGGTCGATAAGCCAATCGACTACTACCCCTACAGCGATGACGGACACCTCACGTGGGATGTCACAGACGACTACTTAGAGACGCTGCTGTGTTGCGCAGCGATGGCTGCAGCAACAACGACCGCCGTCATCGGTCCAGCAGTCATGATTCTCCCCCAGCGCAATGTCCTCCAGGTTGCCAAAGAGGCCGCAACCATCGACCGCATCAGCAATGGTCGTTTCATTCTTGGCGTTGGTTCAGGTTGGAATATCCCAGAGATGGAAGCGTTCGGATATCCATTCAAGGGCCGCACTAAGCGATTCGAGGAACAGCTCGCGGTGTTGGCTGACGCGTGGTCGGGCCGGCCTCAGGCATTCGAGGGTGAACAGATTCGGATTGACCCGGACCTCGTCTTGCACCCACGCCCTGCGAACGGCAAAGAGGTGCCCATCCTCGTAGGAGGTATGGCCGCACCCGCTCTCAAGCGTGCAGCGAGAGCCGGCGGCTGGATGGCCATCTCTGCTGCGCACATCTGGGATTCGGAGGCGATGAATGCATCTATGCAGATCTACCGAGAGTCGTGCGCAGAACTCGGCACTGTGGCGCGACCGGTCCTCAAACTTCATTCCGTGCCTGACACCCAGCATCTCGTCGCCGACATTGTCCGCGAATCACTGGAGAAGCTCGGCTTCATTCACGTGATCGTTGATCCGCCATGGGGCACGGGCACCGATGCGGGCGCTGAAATGATCAGCTCGCTGTCAGAATTCTTCTCCGGTGAACCCATCACGCGCTTCTGGGCCTGACCCCACCACTACGCAAAAGTGGCGCCACACCCATTGGGTATGGCGCCACTGTGTTTGCTTTTAGCGATGCAGGTCGAAGCGATCAAGCTCCATGACCTTGACCCACGCCTTGACGAAGTCACCAACGAACTGTGCGTTTCCGTCGGATGCGCCGTAGACCTCGGTCTGCGCACGCAACTGCGAATTGGATCCGAATGCGAGATCAACTCGGCTAGCTGTCCAACGCAGTTCGCCCGTCTTGCGATCGCGACCCTCAAAGAGATTGTCGTCGCTTGGCGATGGAGTCCAGACAGTCGCCATGTCGGCGATGTTGACGAAGAAGTCATTCGTCAACACACCTGGGCGATTGGTCAAGACGCCTACCTGTGTCTGGTTTGTGTTGGCGTTCAGCGCTCGCAAACCGCCGACGAGCGCAGAGGCTTCCGGAGTGCTGAGTGTCAGCAGCGCCGCACGCTCCACAAACATCTTCTCTGCTGGCAACGTGAAGCCCTTGCCGAGGTAGTTGCGGAATCCATCGAAGGTGGGCTCGAGTACGGCAAACGACTCGACATCAGTCTTCGCTGCGGATGCATCAGCACGGCCCGGAGTGAAGGGCACCGTCACTGCTACGCCCGCATCCTTTGCCGCCTTCTCGATTGCAGCACCACCGGCGAGGACGATCAGGTCAGCAAGTGAGACCTTCTTCGCGCCCGCGCCATCGAATGCAGTCTTGACGCCCTCGAGTGTGTTGAGCACCTTCGCCAACTGCGCAGGATCATTGGCTTCCCAGCCAGTCTGTGGCTCAAGGCGAATGCGTGCACCGTTTGCTCCGCCGCGCTTGTCAGTGCCGCGGAACGTGGCAGCAGATGCCCAAGCAGTCGCAACGAGTTCGGAGACGGTGAGCCCGGAGGCGAGCACCTTCTCCTTCAGCGATGCGATGTCAGCGGCATCCACCAACGGATGGTCGACAGCGGGGATCGGGTCCTGCCAGATGAAGTCCTCTGCAGGCACCTCGACGCCGTGATAGCGGACCTTCGGGCCAAGATCGCGATGCGTGAGCTTGAACCAGGCCTTAGCGAAAGCGTCGGCGAACTCATCCGGGTTCTCAAGGAAGTGACGTGCGATCGGCTCGTAAATCGGGTCGAATCGAAGCGCAAGATCCGCGGTCGTCATCACTGGTGCGTGACGTTTGCTGGGATCATGTGCATCTGGAACGAGCGAAGCAGCAGACTCCTCCGTGGGAATCCAGTCTTGCGCACCGGCCGGTGTGGTCATGAGCTTCCACTCCCAGCGGAAGAGAGTCTCGAGGTAGCTCATGTCCCATGTGATCGGCGTAGGAGTCCATGCGCCTTCGTGTCCGGAACTGATGGTGTCGTATCCATCGCCGGTGCCCATGCTGTTCTTCCAGCCAAGGCCCATCTGATGGATCGGCGCGCCTTCGGGTTCGGGTCCGACGTACTTATCGGGATCACCCATGCCGTGCATCTTGCCGAAGGTGTGACCACCTGCAACGAGTGCGACGGTCTCGTAATCGTTCATTGCCATGCGAGCGAACGTTTCGCGCACGTCGCGGGCTGATGCCATCGGGTCAGGGACACCATTGGGACCCTGTGGGTTGACATAGATCAGACCCATCTGAACAGCGCCGAGCGGGTTTTCGAGATCGCGGTCTCCGGTGTAGCGGTTGTCGGCCAACCACTCGACTTCACTACCCCAGTACGTCTCGTCAGGTTCGTAGACATCTGGGCGGCCACCGGCGAATCCACCAGTCTTGAATCCCATGGACTCAAGCGCCACGTTGCCCGCGAGGATCATCAGGTCGGCCCATGAGAGCTTGCGGCCGTACTTCTGCTTGATCGGCCAGAGGAGTCGACGGGCCTTGTCGAGGTTGACGTTGTCAGGCCAGCTGTTCAGAGGCGCAAAGCGCTGCATGCCCGCGCCACCACCGCCGCGACCATCGCTGATGCGATAGGTGCCGGCGCTGTGCCATGCCATGCGAATGAAGAAGGGGCCATAGTGGCCGTAGTCAGCAGGCCACCATTCCTGTGAGTCGGTCATCACGGCAGTGAGATCGGCCTTGAGCGCTGGGTAGTCGATGGTGTTGAACTCCGCGACATAGTCGAAGTCCTCACCCATCGGGTCAGACGAGCCGCCGGCCTGTGCCAAGACGCGCAAGTTGACCTCGTCGGGCCACCAGTCTTTGTTCTGGGTACCACCCGAGCTGGACCCGTGCATCACGGGGCACTTTCCTTCGCTTGCCATATCTGCCTCTCTTCGTTGCCTGGAGTTGTGATGGTGAAAACGAACTATGCGAAATTAAGTCTTGGTCGTGGAATTCTTGCCGGTGAGTGTCAACGCCGCAACAGGAATTTGGCTCTCGCCGTTGTCTTTGCACGTTGCGCAGCGGCCCCAGTAGACGACCTCGGCCTCGTCTACTTCGAAGCCGTGCGAGTCACTCGGAGTAAGACACGGGACAGCGCCTGCCGCGCAATCAACATCAACGAGATGCCCACACTCACGGCAGATCATGTGATGGTGATTGTCGTGCACTCGACCTTCAAAGCGCGCGGGTGAGCCCGCCGGTTGAATGCGTCTGACGAGCCCCGCCTCAGTCAGTGCCGCGAGCGCGTCATAGACGGCTTGCCGCGAAATCGAGCCGATGCGCGTCACCGCGAATTCCCACACCGAATCAGCACTCGCGTGGGAGTTTGCCCGTACGGCCTCAAGAACGGCGAGGCGCTGGGCGGTCACCTGCAACCCCTGGGCACGCAAGTCATCGGCTAGGTCGAGAGGCACCACTTCAGACTATCTCTAATTCTGGACTGAATCAAGAATTAGAGGTCCTGCGGTCAGTCTGGCGTCGAACCAGCCCTGGGACCGGCTACTTCTTCAGGACGATCCCTGCTTTGGTCGCGCTCGCGCTGCCTTGGCTAGTCGTCACGGTGACCTTCACCGAGTACGTGCCTGGCTTGAGCTTCGTGATGGTGTGCGCGAAGCCGGTTGCCGCAACCGCCTTGGTCCACTTACCCCCCACGAGCCAGGACACCTTGTACATTGCGCGGGCATCACCCATCTCAAAGTCAGAACTAACTGACCTAAGATGCTGGAAAATTGTCCCCCAAACAAGCCGACCAGAGCCGTGTTGCCTCCTTCGCGGGTAGAAACACCCGCAAAAGGTCCACACACGGGCGGCTGGCCCATTATTCTCTCCGCAAACTCAACGGCACGTGCCTATAGGCACCACGAGAAGGGGCGAACCTATGACGACCGGATACGTCTACCACGAGGTGTACGGGTGGCACGACACCGGAACGAACGCCGGTCTGTTCGGCTCGGATCCGCTAGCGGGGATCCAGCCGTACCAGCACTTCGAGAACGCCGAGACCAAACGTCGAATGCATGAGCTCATCGTGGTCTCCGGTCTCATTGACCACTTGACCCGTATCGCTCCACGACATGCCACCGAGGATGAACTGCTTCGGATTCACACACCCGAGCACATCGCCCGCATCAAGTCCGAGAGCCAACTGCCAAAGGGTGGAGACGCTGGAGACGGAATCTCACCGTTCGGCAAGGGCGGCTACGAGATCGCAGCACTCGCGGCCGGCGGCGTGATCGAAGCCGTTGATGCAGTTGTGGAAGGTCGGGTGACCAATGCCTACGCACTTGTACGCCCACCTGGCCACCACGCCATTAGTTCGATGGGCATGGGATTTTGCATCTTCAGCAATCTCGCTATTGCCGCTGCGCACGCCATCGCTGCTCGCGGCGTTGAGCGCATCGCGATTCTCGACTGGGACGTCCACCACGGCAACGGGACTCAGTCCGCGTTCTATGGCAATCCCAACGTCCTGACGATCTCGATACACCAGGACAACGTCTTCCCGCCAGGTAGTGGCGCGCTGAACGAGCGCGGCGAAGGCGCGGGAGTCGGCTATGCGCTCAATGTGCCGCTGCCTCCTGGCACAGGTGATGGTGGATATCTGTCTGCAATGGATGAAGTGGTGACGCCGGCAATCACTTCCTTCCGACCCGACCTCATCCTCGTGGCATCCGGATTCGATGCCAGCGCGATGGATCCGCTGTCGCGGCAGATGGTTACTTCAGCGGGTTATCGCTCTATGACCACTCGTCTGATGGACGTTGCGGCTGCCACCTGCGATGGACGAATTGCCATGTCGCATGAAGGTGGATACAGCCCCGCATACGTACCCTTCTGCGGGCTGGCTGTTGTCGAAACGCTCGCAGGGGTTACGACTGTTCCGGATCCGTTCCTGCCCATCGTGGGTGGATTCGCAGGGCACGAGCTCCAACCGCATCAGTCCACCGTGATTAATGAAGCAGCGGGATTCGTCAAGGACATCCACGGATAACTTGGGCAAGGGCTAAGCGCCTGTGATGATTCGTCAAGGTTCACTCCGCTTGAGAATCGCAATGAAGCAGTGACGTCTGTAACGAACTACACGTATACATCGCCGTAGCCAGAAGATGTTGATTGATGCAGAACCGGCTTCCATAGAACCATGGAATCTCTGTCATCTGTATGACAGACTCGGCGACGTGACCAACAGAGAGCTGGATACCCACGCCTTGACCCAAGAGCTCAAGGAATCGGCATGACGACAGATAAGTCACCGATCATTGATGTTCACGCCCACCACCTGCCAGAAGCCATCATCCAAGCGCTACGACTTCGCTCAGAGGCGCCCCGCCTGCTTGATGGACAGTCGCTTGTGGACTGCGGCAGCGGGCTGATCTATCCCCTCTTGCCTGGGCTAATCGATATAGACGGCCAGTTGGCTCGTATGAAAATCCAGGGCATCACCACCAGACTTCTCAGCGTGCCACCGCCCGGCGTCGCTGGGCTTTCCCGTGCAGACGCCATCACAGTCGCACGCGACGCGAACGACGAGCTCGCTGCACTGTCCCAGAGCACCGGCGGCAAGCTTCGAGGTCTCGCGGTGCTGCCGCTTCAGCATCCCGATGCGGCAGCAGATGAGTTGGTGCGCGCAGCGGGCATCGGTCTTGCTGGCGCTCAGCTGCTCTCCAACGCCGAAGGCCGACCACTCGACGGACCGGAATACCACGTCCTCTTCGCAGCCGCCGCCGAAAACGATGTCACGCTCGTCATCCACCCAACGCTGCCTATCGACCGAACCGCCGTTGATGCAGCGGGGCTGATGACCACACTGGGATTCCTGTTCGACACGACTGCGTGTGTTGCTCGCCTGGTTATCAGTGGCATCTACGACCGTCATCCGGATCTAAAGTTGCTCCTGCCGCATGTCGGGTCGACGATTCCGCTTCTGCTAGGACGCTTCGACTATGAGTTCGAGCTCATGGGTATTCAACTGCCTTTCCCGGGGCGACCATCAGAGCATCTGCGCCGCCTCTACGTCGACTGTGTCTGCGTTTCGCCCGCGGCACTCCGACTGGCTGTCGAGACCTTCGGCGCTGATCGCATCATGTTCGGTAGCGATGAACCCTTCTGGACAGCAGAGCGAGCAGTGCAGACTCTCGATGCCACGCAACTGAACGCGGATGATGTCGAGATGATCCGCAACGGCACAGCACAGGTTCTGTTTGGACTCACCGGCACGCATCTTGACGACAACTAGGCAGCCCGACGTGGAACTAGATCTGACTGTCAATGGTGAACGACGCCAAATCGTTGTCGCACCCGGCGACACTCTCCTCTCGGTCCTCCGAAACACACTTGGGCTGACCGGCACAAAGGAGTCGTGCGGACGAGGCGAATGCGGGGCGTGCACCGTACTGATGGGCAATAAGCCGGTGATGTCGTGCATGCTCCTCGCCGTGGAAGTTGCGTCTGACGTGACAACGATTGAGGGCCTCACCGAGACGTCACTGGACCTACGCGAAAGCTTCGCGCAGGCGTACGGCTTTCAGTGCGGTTTCTGCACCTCGGGCCAAATCGTCCGGGCTGAAGCTTTGCTCATGCGTGCAACACCTGAGTCACTCAATCGTCAAAGCGTCACGGAGGCCATGGGCGGAAACATCTGCCGGTGCACGGGCTACACCCAAATTGTCGACGCCGTCGAACTTTGCGCGCGTCGACGGGGGTTGTGGGCGAATGAGGACACCCCGTGACTCAGATCGGGGCGCGTTGGTGGCCGGTGGATTGGCGAGACAAGACTTCAGGTGTTTCGCGCTTCACACTTGACCAACTCGCTGGCGAAATGGATTCGCCACCTCTGTGGGCGGCCATCCATCGTTCGCCGCATGCATTGGCCGATGTCGTGTCGATCGATGTGTCTCGTGCGGTCGCTGCCCCTGGCGTGCATGCCGTCATCACTGCTGCGGACTTCGGTGAGCACATGTACTTCGCCGGACTTCCGTTTAGCGATCGCCGGCCTTTGGCGAGAGATCGTGTCCGCTTTATCGGTGAGGAAATCGCTGTCGTTGCAGCGGAGACACCTCGAGCGGCACGACAGGCAGCACGACTCATCGACGTTCGCTATCGCGTTCGTGCTGCCCCGACAACGGTCGATCAAGCGTTGGCTCCAGGTGCGGAGAGCCTGCACGAACGTCACGCTGGTTCGCGCAATGTCTCGGTGCGCAGCCGAGGCACTCACGGCGATTTCGATGCCGTCCGCACTTCAGCGCTTAGTGAAGCCAGCGGCACCTTCCGTTACCCCCGCGTCGCGCAACTGCCGATGGAGCCGTCTGCGTCCATCGCCTCCTGGGATGCCGAGACCAAGCGCTTACAACTGTGGACCACGACACAGGTCCCTCGAATTGTCAGCGAGGTCGTGGCCAACTTCCTCGACCTAAATCCCGATCAAGTGATCTGTCGCGAGACCGCGGTCGGCGGCGCATTCGGCTCGCGTTCACGAACTTGTGAGTACGAGGTGCTGGCTTCGATGCTGAGCCTGCGTTGTGGTCGGCCCGTGGTGTTGGCATACACGCGCGAAGATGACATAGCCACACTACGAAGTCGCCACGGATTTACGACAGCCATGACGGGGTACGCGTCGGAAGATGGACGTATTCTCGGATTCGATAGCACCATCACGATGGAGAACGGCGCGTACAACCTGACGGGACCGTTCGTCATGGACGTAGCCCTGCATGGGCTTGGGGGGCTCTACCAACCGGTCGGGGTTCGCTGGGATTCGTCCCTCGTAGATACGTCGACTGTTCCCGGCGGTCAGATGCGTGGACTGGGCTACCCGCAGGTCGCGATGGCGTCCGAAGTCCTCGTCGATCAACTTGCAGAACTACAAGGTGTCGATCCGATCGAGTTTCGCCTGCGCAACGCCAACCGCGGCGGGCAAAAGACCCTCGGCGGAGGTGTGATCGGTTCATCGGAACTTCCTGCATGTTTGGAAGCCGTGCGCGAATCGATCGGGTGGGCCGCGAAGCGTAGTGATCGCACACCCAATCGCGGTCTCGGTGTTGCAGCGGGCATCCACGGCAGCGGTGATAATGGTGGTCGACCTGACGCCAACCGCTCGGCCGCCGCGATCGATGTCTTTGCCGATGGCCGGGTCCAGGTGCGATTCGGCTCGATTGACTTTGGCACACATCAAGCAACCGCCATCGCGCAAATTGTCGCGGAGGAGTTGGGGCTGCGTCCCGAAGATGTGCGTGTGGCTTTGGCGGACACAGCTGCGTCCCCGTTTGAACTGGGGCAGTGGGCATCACGCGGCACATACTTCGCGGGCCATGCCGTGCGGCTCACGGCTTCGGAGATGGCAAAGCGCATACGAACTCTCGCCGAAGCCAAACTCGGCGCAGCGGTGACGTTGTCAGATGGTTGGGCCCGGTCTGTAAACGGCGACCTCACTATCGCCGAAGTCATCACTGCCTCTGAGGATTTTTGCGACGGCAAGCTCACCCACGAGAGCACCTATGTCGATCACATCATTTCGTTCGACCCCGAAAACCCGGTCCTCAACGATGTCACGGGTACGTTTTCGTTCGCAGCCCATGCAGTCGAGGTCGAAGTCGACCCTGCGACGGGCAAGATCACGATTCTCGACTACGTCGCGGCGCACGACATTGGGAAGGCCATCAACCCCAGTGCGTGTGAAGGCCAGATCATCGGTGGTGCGGTGATGGGGCTCGGAGCTGTCCTTGGTGAGGAGATCATCGTCGTCGGTGGCAGGGTCGTGAATCCCACGTACCTGAACTACGCCATGCCCCGCGCGTCAGATTTGCCGCAGGTGCGTCCGATCCTTATCGAAGGAGAGACGGACAACGGACCATACGGTGCCAAGAGCGTTGGCGAACTTCCCACCTGCCTCGCAGCGCCAGCCGTCTTGAACGCCATCTACGACGCGATCGGAATTCGTTTCGACTCACTACCGCTCACGCCGGACAAGGTCCTAGCGGGTCTGCGCATTCGCGATGGTAAGCCGCCACGCAGGCTGAAGATCTGGCGACGACCGAGTCGCTGGCAGATCGCGCTAGTTCGCAGTGCGTATCCGCTAGGGCTTCAGGCGATACTCCAGCGCTTCGGCCACAAGGTTGCCAACCTCACCGAACCAGTAGAGATCGCCGAAGTCCTCGCACCCACCTCTGCCAACGATGTGCTCGACGCGCTGCAGAGCGACACGGCAGTCCTTGGCGGGGGCACAGACTTGCACCTTCAGCGTCGGCAAGGCATTAGCCAACACACACGACTGGTCTCCCTTCGCCTCGCGCATGATCTGGCAGGAGTCGCGGAGGAATCGGCGGGCGATGTGAGGATCGGAGCTGCCACGACTCTGCAGGAATTGATCGACGATCCCGCCGTGCCGAAGCTACTGCGCGATGCTGCGGTGACCATTGCCTCGGCGCAGGTACGCGAAGTGGCGACTATCGGCGGAAACCTGCTCCAAGCAAAGCGTTGCTGGTTCTTCCGCAATGGATTCGACTGCTACAAGCGTGCAGGTGCGACAGCACCATGCTTCGCCGTCACCGGTGATCATCGCTTTCATCACGCGGCCATGGAGGCCCATCGTTGTCAGGCGACCACACCATCCGATCTCGGCACCGTACTCGTAGCGCTGGA
>WLOK01000049.1 GCA_009699315.1 Actinomycetota bacterium | reverse complement strand
GGAGCAGCGTCACCGACAGCGCTGCGCAACTCACTTGATGGTGTGTCCGATAGGTACGACCTTGTTCTCATCGACTGTCCGCCAGCGTTGGGCGAACTCACTCGCAACGCGCTTGCAGCTGCAGACGCGGCACTCGTTGTGACTGAGCCCGGATTTTTTGCGGTGCAGGGTGCAGCGCAGGCGATCGACGCAATTGAAGTAGCCCGCCCGGCCATTAATCTGCGCCTGCGGTTATCGGGCATCGTGGTCAATCGCGTACGCGCATCGCTCATCGAACACAAATATCGGCTTGACGAACTCAAGTCTGTCTACGGAGAAGCACTGCTTGAGCCGTACATCCCCGAGCGCAGCGCTGTTCAACAGGCACAAGGTGCTGGAGTTCCTATTCAAGCGTGGCCATCACCCGGCGCCCGCGAAATTGTGGATGCCTGTGATGACCTACTCGACCATGTTCTCGAAAGGTAACGCATGACCAAGAAGCCTGAACCCAAACCTGCACTCGTCCGTGCAGATGATGCCGAGATTCATCCGGTATCGGGCCGTGTCGAATCACCGCGACGTCGAGATAAGACAAAGCAGGGTGCTACGTCCGACACGATCACCGGGCCGGCGAAGGATAAGAACGTCGATTTAGCCGTACGGGTACCAAAGTCGTTGCGGAAGAAGATCCGGGCGATGGCAAAGGATCGCAAAGTGACACCCGACGACATTGTGAGCGAGATTCTTCGTACAGCGCTCGATTAGCCGCCCGCTATGGAGTCGGATTGTGTGCGTCATAGCGCAGGAATGTCGGGAATGCGGGCAGGAGTAATACCGCGCCGAGGATGCAGGTCAACCCGCCGCTCACCACCGAAATAGTTTCGCCAAATAGCGCTGCCACTCCACCGGCCTCGACATCTCCGGCACGGGGCCCGCCCGCAACCACAACAGTGAATATCCCCTGCAGCCGTCCGCGGTACTCATCAGGTGTAGCTGCTTGCAGGATGGTGTTGCGGAAGATCGCGCTGACATTGTCGGCCGCACCGGCGAGCGCAAGTAGGAAGAGCGCGAACGGAAGCCAATGGATAAGTCCGAATGCGGCTATCGAACCTCCCCACACCAGCACAGAGATGACAACGGCAAGTCCTTGCCTACGTATATGCGCCAGCGGACCCGAGAAAATTCCTGATAGCAGCGCACCAATGGCTGGCGCGGCATTGAGAAGTCCCACCACGAGCGCGACTTGTCGTATGTCGCCGCCGTACCAGAGCACCGCGATGGCAGGGAATAACGCGCGAGGCATTCCAAACACCATCGCGACGATGTCGATGTAGAAACTCATCTGCAGATTGCGCTTGCCTTTCAGAAAGCGAAATCCCTCTATGACCTGCGACCATCCACCACGTGGCTTGGCATTTTCGATGCGCTCTGGCGGAAGCGATGGCAGCCGCCACATTGCCCACACCGCAGCGGTATAGGCGACAACGTCAACCAAGTAGGCGCTCGTGACCGTCCCGGTCGCCGCAATCAGTAAACCGCCAAGAAGCGGACCAACCGTGAAACCTAAGTTGTAGGTGATCATGCCGAGCGCGTTAGCAGAGGGAAGCAACTCCGGCTTCACCAAACGCGGAATGATCGATTGCCGCGCTGGATTGCCGATTGCGTACATTGACGACTGGACAGCGACTAGGGCGTAGAGAAGAGCGACTGATCCGAAGTCGAGCATCGACTGCAGGAGAAACGCTCCTGCACATACCCACATGCCTAACGCCGTGAGAAGAGCGACCTTGCGGCGATCGTGCATGTCGGACAGCGCACCGCCATAGAGACCGAGCGTGACGAGCGGCACCAATTGGAAAAGGCCGACGAGTCCCACGGCCAAGGATGAGTTGGTGATCGCATAGACCTGGATGCCCACGGCAACAGCAGTCATCTGCTGGCCAAGGTTGGCTATGCCATGACCCACCCAGAGCCGGCGGAACGGCGGACTGACTCGCAGTGGGGTGATGTCGGCAAGAATTTTTGCCATCAGGGCGACAGTCGAATGACGCGCCATCTGGCTGGATCCTCCATCGCCCCGGAGCCGACGAACTGCAGACGGTCATGAAGTCGGGATTCACGTCCCTGCCAGAACTCGATGCTCGTGGGACGAATGCGCCAACCGCCCCAGAATTCCGGGATCGGCACCTCCGCCGGGAACCTAGCTTCCGCTTCTTCGTATGCAGCGTCGAGCTGATCTCGAGCCACCGGCTGGGATTGCTGACTAGCCCAAGCGCCCAGTTGAGAGCCACGGGGACGCAACGCAAAGTAATCGGCCGCTTCATCGCGGCTCACCTCGGTCACCTCACCGATCACGACGACCTGACGATGGAGCGCGTACCAAGGGAACACTAATGAAGCATGTGGATTGGCATGTAGTTCCCGGCTCTTGCGCGAAAGGAGATTGGTGAAGAACGTGAAACCATCGCGATCTACGTCCTTGAGCAAGACAGTGCGGGCACTCGGCACGTTGCCCTCGGCCGTGGCCAGGACCATGGCATTGGGTTCGATGACTCCGCCGGCCTGGGCGTCGGCGAACCAGCGCCCGAATTGGGCTAGCGGCGTGCCGGCCAGATCTGAGTCAGCGAGTCGCCCAAGGTCATAGTGGACCCGCATATCGGCCAACGGGCTATCGGTCATAGACCGATCCCACCACATGGGCGCAGGTCCCGCGCTGCCGCCGTGGAAGCAATGGGGTTGAATGGGGACACCTAGAGAGGAGCGCCCATGTCCACGTTCGTACCAGGACTCGAAGGCGTTGTTGCCTTCGAGACCGAAATCGCCGAGCCAGATCGCGACGGCAGCGCGCTGCGCTACCGCGGCGTCGACATTGAGGACCTCGTCGGGCGGGTGTCGTTTGGCAACGTATGGGGCCTGCTTGTCGACAACGAGTTCAACCCGGGCCTGCCTCCAGCTGAGCCCTACCCCCTGCCCGTCCACTCCGGTGATGTGCGCGTGGACGTCCAGTCTGCGATCACCATGCTGGCGCCAGCTTGGGGCCTTAAGCCCCTTCTCGACATCGACGACGACACTGCGCGTGAAAACCTTTCGCACGTGTCCGTCATGGCGATGTCCTTCGTCGCACAGTCCGCACGAGGCCTCGGCATTCCGATGGTGCCGCAGGCGCGCATCAACGAGGCCTCCACGATTGCCGAGCGCTTCATGGTGCGCTGGCGTGGTGAGCCCGATCCGAAGCACGTACAGGCTGTTGATGCCTACTTCGTGTCGGCAGCAGAGCACGGCATGAATGCCTCAACATTTACGGCTCGAGTGATCTCCTCCACCGGGGCCGACGTCGCCGCAGCAATCTCTGGAGCCGTTGGCGCGATGAGCGGCCCACTTCACGGTGGTGCGCCAGCCCGTGTCCTCGGCATGATCGAAGAGGTCGAGCGCACCGGCAACGCCGAGACCTACGTCAAGAGCGTTCTTGACCGGGGCGATCGCCTGATGGGATTCGGACACCGCGTCTATCGGGCAGAGGATCCTCGTGCGCGTGTGCTTCGTCGTACCGTCCGCGAGCTCGGCGCCGAACGCTACGAGGTGGCCGAGGCCCTGGAGAAGGCGGCACTCAAGGAACTTCGAGAGCGACGTCCCGACCGGGTGCTGGAGACCAACGTTGAGTTCTGGGCTGCGATCGTCCTTGATTACGCCAAAGTTCAGGCAAATATGTTCACGTCGATGTTCACGTGTGCCCGCTTGGCGGGCTGGAGCGCCCACATCTTGGAACAGAAGCGGACTGGCCGCCTGATCCGACCCACTGCCCGGTACCGCGGTCCGGCGAAGCGTCGCCCCGAGGACGTACCAGGCTGGGATCCCGTCATGGTCGCTCCCTCGGGATACGTTCCCAAGAATCGCTAGTAACCTTGGGGGGTGACCGACATCGTGCTCCCCGCTGACCTGATCCCAACCGACGGCCGCTTTGGCTCTGGACCCTCCAAGGTCCGCCCCGAGCAGGTACAGGCGCTCCTAGACGTCGCTACGACCTATCTGGGCACCTCGCATCGCCAAAAGACCGTGAAGTCTCAGGTCGGGCGCCTTCGTTCGGGCCTGCGTTCGCTCTTTTCCCTCCCGGACGGCTACGAGGTCGTCCTGGGCAACGGCGGATCCACCGCGTTCTGGGACGTCGCGACCTTCGGGCTGATCAACGATCGCGCCCAGTTCCTCACCTTCGGCGAGTTTGGCGCGAAGTTCGCTCAGGGAGTCAAGGACGCTCCGCATCTCGGCGATCCGACGGTCATCAAGAGCGATCCGGGTTCCGCCCCAGCCTTCTTCGCAAAGGCCGGCGTAGATGCCTACTGCACCCCTCACAACGAGACATCGACTGGTGTCTACGTGCCGGTCAAGCGGGTGGCCGGCACCGATGCTGACTCCCTCATGATCATTGATGCGACTTCAGGTGCCGGCGGGCTCGCCGTGGATGCCAAGGAGTTCGACGTTTACTACTTCGCCCCGCAGAAAAGCTTCGGATCCGATGGTGGTTTGTGGTTCGCGCTCATGTCCCCCAAGGCACTTGCACGCGCGAAGGCGATTTCGGCGTCTGGTCGCTATATCCCGCCGTTCCTCGATCTGCAAACAGCGATCGACAACAGCGTCCAGGATCAGACCTACAACACTCCTGCCCTCGCAACAATCCTGATGATGGCCGAGCAGGTCGACTGGTTCAATGCGCAGGGCGGCCTTGATTGGTGCGCCGCGCGCACTGCTGCGTCTTCCAGCGCCCTCTACTCATGGGCCGAGGCTTCTCCCTTTGCAACTCCATACGTCGCCAACCCGGCGCATCGTTCTGCTGTCGTCGGCACCATCGACTTCGACGAATCAATCGATGCTACGAAGATTGCTGCTGCACTGCGCGCTAACGGCATCGTCGACACCGAGCCCTACCGCAAACTCGGGCGTAATCAATTGCGTGTTGCAATGTTCCCGGCTGTCGAACCAGACGATGTGGTGACGCTCACCAAAGCGATCGACCACATCGTCGGTCAACTTGCCTAATTCCACACACGTACTCACTCGCCCAACTCGCACTCGGGCCACTTGGATCACCTATGTACAGGTAGGTATGTGGGTGTGGTTCATGTACTCAGTTGGACCAACCTTGCAATTGATCGATAAAGAGACCCCCATAAGCGCCACGGTGCTCGCTCTCTACGGGTCTGGCATAGCTGTCGGCACTGTGGTCGCTGGACTCGTGATCACCCGTCTCACGCACCGGTGGGGCCGTGGGCGTCTCGTCCGCAGAGCCTCCTACCTCGTGATCATCGCAGTTGTTATCTTCACATCGGGAATGCCTTTCTACATAACGATTTTTGGTCCACTCATCGCCGGTATCGGCGGCACATTTATCATCATCGGCGGTAACGCGTTTCTCACCGAAAGCCAAGGTCCAGCTGCCCCGACCGCGATCACCGAGAGCAGTACGTTCGGATCCGCGTTCGGACTCTTCGGTCCGATCCTCGTCGGTTTGGGAGCCGCAGTAGTGACGTGGGGATGGAGATTCGGCCCGTGGCTACTGATCGGCGCGCTTGTAGTTCTTGAGGTCGTTCGAGGCCGTGACCTCGAAGTCTTCGACGCGCAGACCGGCCACGCAGACGCTGAACCCGCAGTCGACCATCCACACGGTGGCCCAATGCCGCGACTGTATTGGTGGGCTAGCGCTGCTCTCGTGGCTCTGGTCGCAGTCGAATTCACGCTGACAACCTGGGGTGCAACTTTGATGCACGAGCAAGGTGGACTGGGCGATGCCGCTGCCGCAGCCGCTGTAGCTTCACTCTCGATAGGAATGCTTATCGGTCGATTCACCGGGTCACGTCTCACCGAGCGCATCTCATCTGAACTCCTCTTCCGAGTTTCCATCATCGTCGCCATCATCGGCTTCACCGTCATGTGGCTCTCAACCAACAGCGTCCTGATGCTGTGCGCATTGGCGTTCACGGGCCTAGGGGTTGGGCTTCACTGGCCGCTAGGAATTTCCCGCGCGCTCCGGGCTTCAGAAGGACGGCCAGATCGGGCTGGTGCTTTGGTGAGCGTCGGCGTGGGCGTCGTTGGCGGCATTGCGCCCATCCTGCTCGGGCGCGCCTCCGAGTCTTGGGGCGTGCACATAGCCTTCACTCTCGTGCTGATTCTCCTCGGGATAGCGCTCGTGATTTCGCTCCGGTTCAGAGTGAGTGACCCCCTCGCGGATAGCCGGTCCCCTGCACCCTGACTGAGTAAATTAGGGAGCGATCATTCCAGCCGACAAGTCGATGTCTGCTCCCGACAATGCGGACATTCGCAGCATCGCAACGGCAGCTTCACCGACCTCGAATTCCTCTACTAGTCGGCGGTCCGCGGAGCGACTCACAAACGCCGCCTCTGCTTCGGCTTCGGTAACTCCAGTAGCAATCGCTTCAAGTCTGAAGTTGCGGGTCATGCGAGGACCACGAACCGGACCAGGCGAAAGCGTGTTCACGGAAACCCCGAGGTGACCCACTTCGAAAGCAAGAGTCCTGGTGAGCCCGATGATTGCCATCTTGCTCGCTGAATATGGAGTCCGTCGAGTAAGGGGTCGCTTACCCGTCACCGACGCCACGTTTATGATCTGCCCGAAACCGTTAGCGATCATGGCTGGCAGAAAAGCACGACACATGAGATACACACTTCGGACATTCACGTGGAAAACTTCGTCCCACTCTTCCGGAAGTACGTCGGTGATCGGAGCCACCGGTCCCCCGATTCCAGCATTGTTAATGAGGATCGATACGGGGAGGCTCACTGACGCTCGCAGCCGATCAACAGCCTGCGGGTCAGATACGTCGCAGACCTCCACTGAAGAGGGGCCTACTAGCAGACTGGCGGTCTCCTGAAGACTTGCTTCGGTGCGTCCCACGAGAATTACGTGAGCTCCTTGAGCGCTCAACGACAGAGCTATCGCTCGGCCGAGTCCATTGCCCGCCCCAGTGACCAGCGCCACCCGTCCAGATATTTCGGGAAGTGGGGCCACGCTCACGTGACGATTCCGTCGAGCCAGGCAGGAATTTTATCCACAGATGCCATCGCCCGAATGTCGCCGGAGCGGGCATGTCCTTCGAACGACTCTACGCGTGACGCTCTCCCACATCGAAGGCCCAAATCGGCGCTACTCGCCGAGTCACGCACTTCCTGATAGGTAACGGTCCTGAGGAACTTGCCCACCCATAAACCACCCGTATAGCGAGCTGCTCCTCGAGTGGGGAGTACGTGATTGGTTCCGATCACCTTGTCTCCGTAGGACACACATGTACCCTCCCCCAGGAACAGTGCACCGTAGTGATTCATCTGCTCAAGAGCCTCGCGAGGATTGCGAGTGAGGATCTCCACGTGTTCGGATGCATAAGAGTCGGCAACCTCGTATGCCTCCTTCAGGTCAGCCACGACAATCACCTCACCGTAATCACGCCACGCCGGTTCCGCGAAGTCACGCGTCGGCATTGTTGGCAAAATCCGGTCCACAAGCGCGATCACTTCGAGAGCAAGCTCGTGCGATGTGGTCACCAATACCGCAGGGGAATCAGGTCCATGTTCAGCCTGGCTGAGTAGATCAACGGCAACGGTGAGTGGACTAGCCCATTCATCAGCGACAACAAGAATCTCCGTTGGACCCGCGACCAGATCAATACCGACGCGTCCCGCCAACTGCCTCTTTGCCTCGGCAACATACGCGTTTCCAGGTCCAGCCAGCAGATGGACAGCTTCAATGGACTCAGTCCCAAGCGCCAGAGCAGCGACAGCCTGGACGCCACCCATCAAATAAATCTCATCAGCACCCGCCATCGACATCGCAGCAACGGTGGCCGCTGGAATCTCGCCCCGTATCGGCGGAGTGCACGCTGCGACCCGCGGCACTCCAGCGACCTTTGCGGTCACGATGGTCATGTGTGCGCTAGCAACGAGGGGATAGCGACCACCCGGTACGTACGCCCCCGACGCAGCGATGGGGTTGTGCCGATGTCCGAGGAATACCCCGGGCAATGTTTCGACTTCCAGATCCAAAAGCGTGCCGCGCTGGTGCTGGGCAAATGAACGCACCTGAGCCTGCACCCATCGAATATCGTCAATGACCTCGTCAGGAAGCGTGCCCACTATTCGATCAATCTCTTCCGGTGCTAGCCGGAAGGATTCGGGCGACCATTTGTCGAATTGCTCAGAGTACCTCCGCAGCGCGACATCGCCCTCGGACTCGACTTCGGCGATAACGCGCTGAACGGTCTCCCGGACCGAATCGTCTGCAATCGCACGCACCTTACTCGGCTGCGCGTCCTTCAGTCTCAGCATGTGCGTCACTCCCCATTCGAGTTGATTGGGAGTGGAGCGTTTGCCGACTCCTTCAATTCCACTGTGGTGAACGCCAACTCGGTGGCCCCGGCATTCCCAAGATCGTGAATCATCGAATCACCCTCACCATACGAAAAGAACATCGTGTCGCCTAGCTCATAGTGAACCAATTCCGCCTTGCCGCCAACTGAGTGTTGCAGGCTGGTGCCGGCGCTGATTGCAGTCCAGAAGTAGTCCAACACATGGCGATGGGCTACGTAACGCTCCCCAGGTTGCAACCGGATACTCCACACTCGGATGCGCTCATTTTCGAAGAGGAGTTCTCCCCCGACCCGGCCGTTGTTCATGTTGACAATAAAGTCACGGCGGATAGCGGCTGGCCACTCATCCTCATTCGTAGAGAGGAGTTCCCTTCGCGGCTGGTGACCAGGCGCGAATTCGGTCATGACCCATCTCTGTCAATGACCGGAAGCAACAGGAACGCCGGGCGCTCCGGATCTGTGTAGAGATTCACGCGACCGCCGAATGTCTCAACCGGACGATCCGTCGCATCGTCATGCAGGAAAGGTCCACAGCCTTTGAGATCATTCTTAAAGTTGGAGAGTCGCGCTGGCTTTGCCTGTGGGTACTCATAATCCTTGCCCCGAATCGTGAGTGCGATACGCGACCCAGCCGGGATTACCAAGCAGGTAGGCAATATCTCAACATCAAGTTCATAAATCTCCCCTGGAGTCAGGGGCTGGAGCTCGTCATGAGCGTGGTAAGGGCGGTAAGGCGTGCTCAACTTGAGATCCAGTTTGCGGTGCGATCCACGAAGCCAGCCCTGCGCGATCGGGGTATAGGGATCAATAGCGCCTTGGAAGACCACCTCGTTGCCAGATGGATCGAACACGCGGACTACGGCGAAGATGTCGACATCGTCCGTGGATGAGGACACGAAAATCTTCAGCGCTGATGGGCCGGTGATCTCGGTGTCCTTTGCGAGCGGTTCGGTGAAGAAGGTGAGACCTTCACCGAGGGCGTCGTAGGAAACGCTCTGCTCTGAGTCGGGTTGGGTAGCGCCTAACTCGAGAGTGCCGGGATTGAGAAAAAGCGGAGTCCACTTTGTTCCTTGCAACGGCCATTCAGCCTCCTCGCGAAGGGTGAAGGTCCCGTCGATGTGCCGAACATTCAACAGGACTGGTGGCTGCTCGCTCCACCCTGTGTTTTCACCTTTGAGGAAGTGACCAAAGAACTTCTTCTGCAGGGCGACGCCGTAGTCGGTGTAGAAGTGAGTCCAATGCTCGATTCCATGCATCTCCAGCCACTTCTGAGAAGACGCTGATCGCACGAATCCTTCAACATTTCCCCGCAAGTGCAACCCTTGACCGCCCCAGTTACCTGCACTGAAAAGTGGAACGGTGATCTTGTCCCAAGCACCGGAACGTTCGCGGTGATAATCGTCATCTAGCGGGTGCGCCAAGATCTCGTTGCCGAAATCAGAGAGATTTCGTGCGAGTTCTTCATCTGAAAGAGTCTCGGGGCCGCACACGAGTTCCCCTGTGTTGGGATTGATCGGACCGCGCTCTCCTAGCCCGTATTGCACCGTCTTGACCTGCATGTCGTACCAGTTGGCCCAGAAGGTCGAGACAATGCCGCCGTGATGAGTGGCGTCGCGGTACCAGTCCGAAGACCCTTCCCAGATACACATCGCTGCTAGGTGCGGCGGCTGCAACGAAGCGACTTGCCACTGATTCATGCCGTAGTAGGAGATGCCGTTAATGCCTACCTTGCCGCTACTCCAAGGTTGCACCCCCGCCCATTCGATGCACTCGTAGAAATCGCGTGTCTCATCAGGCGAGAAGTGGTCGACGAAGCCGGGGGTCCTTCCAGTGCCGCGCGAATCAACACGTACACATACATAGCCGTCTGGGACCCACTTTTCGGGATCAACGACCTCCCAGTTCTGGTACTTATTGGTTGATCCAGCAGCCACATCCGGGTGCTTCTCCACCATTCGGTTCCAGGCAGAGGGATAACCCTCCTGAAACGGCAGACCCTTCGCGTAGGGGCCATACGTAATGATCACGGGATACTGACCATCCTCAACGGGCCGGTAAATATCTGCCCGAAGGACGAGACCATCACGCACCGTGATCGGTACGTCCCAGTCAATTCGCATTCCGTCTTTCACTTCGCTGACCACGCCGCTTGCATCTGTCATTGCCGCTTCCTCATTCCAAAGTCGAATTGATTGAAGTTGATCCTCTTGTTGCCTCCGCCACTTCTGACGGAGGCAACAAGGATGTGCTTACGGGACGTACGAGATCGCATCACCCAAGATGTGGCATCCGGGAGCAATCATGGGGCTGCCGTTGACGCGATGCATGGAGACTGCAGGCGGGTCAATGGGGAATGCGTGTGCCAGCTCCTGCGCTGCAGGTGCCAGCATGTTCCAGCCGTCCATGAACACCTTTAGTCGGCAAAGATTCGCAAGGCTGGTTCCTGCAGCAGCCGAGATTGCCTCGATCTGCGCAAGAATCGCTCGCATCTGCGCCGCACCCTGATCGACATAGCGCTCAAATCCGGGCGGTGTGCTGGTGGAAAGAACGCCCTGCGAATTCACGGCACGCAAGGTGCTGAAGAAAAGGAAGTTACCCACCTTCACGGCCTGTGGCTCGTGACCGAATGGCGTAGGTGCCTTATCAGTCTTGATAGTCACCGGCTCCAAGTTGGAGTCATTGGTCAGCAGATCCATGGTCACTTCGAAGCGCCAGCCCTTGCCCCCGAGACCCGAGTACGGGATCACCGTACGCGCTGGGGGATTCTTCGGGAACCACTTCTTCCACACTGCATCCATGGACGAGAAGTCGGCAGGGTGCCCAATGTAGACCGTGGCATTTACGCAACGCTCAATCGATGAACCTGCAACTTCTGCGATAGCTGCTTGCTTTTCCAATGTGAGGTTGACCTGCTCGGCCATCTCATCGCCATACCAGAGGTATTCGTTTGGTCGGGTACGAGGATCAGTCGCACGTGGTTCACCCATGTGCTTCTCGCTCATCCAGTCGCCCTGCCAGTCGGTGGGGACCTCACCGGCCAACTTGACCCAGTCGCCGAAGCGAATCGCAGGTGCGTAGCCCGCTAGAGGCGAAGCAACGCCGCCGGGAACCTCGAAGCGCTCCTTCTTCACACCAGGTGATCCGATCAAGTCGACCTGAAGATCGACACCCGGGATTGGTAGGTCGGTAACGCCGAAGCCCACCGACGGGGGACGAGCTTCGTCGATGTACTCATTGCGAGTCTCAAGGTACGGAGAGATGGAGATGCCCTTCGCCCAAGTGTCTCTGGTCGTGTCGAAATCCTGCTGAGTCGGGTGATCTGAACGGAAGAACTGCTCGATCCGGATCGGGTCCGTCTTGATGTTCGCGCCTGCCGCCTCGAAGATTTTCGCCAATCTCTGCAAGGTGGCATGAGACTGCTGGCGTAGACGGGCGTTGTCGTAGGACGCGGGACGGTAAAGCGCCTCGGGATCTGTAAACCCGACTGAGTCAACGGGGCTCTCGAAGTCCGTGGGCATGGTTCCTGAGCAGAAGAGCCAGCCTCCAGCAAGAATGCCGGGGCTAGAGAACTTCGGCGCAAAACCGGGCTTGGGCAGACCGGGAGCATCGATGGCCTTACGGCCGGGACTGGGCTTGTCTGACATGTTCATCTCCTTAGGCGGTTGATTGCTATGACGATCAGATATCTGGACCGAACAGACCAAAATCGAAAGCCGGGTCACCGGGAACCCAACTGTTTTCGAACTGTGAACGCGCTCCCATCTCACGGACTCGGTTGAAAAGATTGCGCCCGATCTCGAGTTGGGCAGGCTCCCAGTTGGCTAATGCTTCTTTGACATCAAACTGCGACTTCTCAAGGTGTTCTGCGAGAGCTAGTCCGTCGCTCACCGCCTTGGCGGTCCAAGCGGCTGCGTGCGGGCGCGAGGCGAAGGCCGCATCCCCTATGAGCGCCACACGCCCATAGGCCATACGGCCTGCAATTGTGTCTTGCATAATCTGGATGTAGGGCTGGGCAGTCTTCACAACTACTTCCGAGGCAACCTTTGGCAGCAGAAGTTCGGCATCGATCCTGACCTGATCTACAAACTCTTGCTTGACTTCGCCAGCTGGAACAGAGACTGACGATATTCGACCTTTGCGATCGGTCACCATGCTCGTATAGTGATCGCCTGCCGGAATGTTTCGGTACCAAACAAAGTTCATGAGCCGTTCGCCGACGCGCAACTGCCCATCCGGTCCGGGAATGGGATAGAGAATAATGTGCGTGTTTTCACCCACGTAGTAAGACATCGAATCAGCCAACGCTGCCAAAGTAGCCGGGGTGAGGAGCGATTCCTCCACGGTCCCGCGCCAACCGATATAGCCCGCATATTCTGGATGAGTTTGTGGTGAAAGGCGCGCCCTGCCGACCGAGCTGATTCCGTCCGCAAAGATAACGAGGTCTGCAGAGCAGATTGATCCATCCTCGAAGGTAACAACTGCCTCGTACTCATCCTGCTCAATGTCAACCGCCACAGCACCTGTGCGGTAGTTATCGTTTCCGAACGCCGCTAACAAGGTTCTGTGAAGTGTGGACCAAGATGTGTTGTGCCAGACCTTCGTCCGATTGCTCACCACTTTGCTGTCGCGATCAAAGTAGCGCAGAAAATCAGTGCGCGTACTGACCTGATCGATCGGCAAGCCAAGGGTTCCTGAAAACCAATCGATCACATTCTGCTGCAGCACGATGCCGCCGCCACGACTCTTCATTTCAGTCGCGGAGCGCTCAAAGACCTCAACATGGCAGCCCAGCGATCGCAATTCAATGGCGGCGGTGAGACCAGCTACTGACCCACCGATTATCGCCACCGTCAATGGCACAGACTCAATCTTCAAGTATTGCCACCGCTCTTGTCGGTCCACCGTGGGCGCCGCGCAACTTCAACGGAAAGCCGGCAAAAACAAATCTGCGGTTGACTACCTTGTCCAAATTGGCAAGATTTTCGTAATGCGTGACGTGAGCATGACGACACATCATGTGGCAGGGATAGGTCTTGCTGATGGGGTTATCTGGCGTCGGAGAGTCAACTCCGAAAGTCTTGACCCCACGATCAAGGATCCACTCACTCGCAGTCGGCCCTAGACCGGGGAACAGAGAGAGGTAGTCGCGCTGGCCGGCATAACGATTCCAAGTGCCGGTGTGCAACAGAAGAATATCTCCGGGCTGGACGCGCAAACCAGAAGCCGTCTCTGCGGCATCGAGATGCTCCGCGGTGATGTCAGTCTGGGCAGGCACGTGCGAGACGTCGAGGCAGATACCAGGACCGTAGAACAGATCTAGGTCCATCTGATCAATGGTCTGAGCGGACGGGTCTGGATCCAGATGCGAGAACGAATCCACGTGAGTGGGGCCATTGTCGTTAAACATGACGCCTTTGGTCTGAAAGGAGAACCCACCCTCGAATCGAAGAGCTGTCTCCTCGTGCGAGGCGTGATCGAAGAAAACAGTCTTGGAGTGACCGGGGTACACCATCATCCCCTCATAGATGTCCTGCGACAGATCGACGATCATCGTGCTCCTTTGGGAATGTGTGATGGCTGTGGGTC
>WLOK01000048.1 GCA_009699315.1 Actinomycetota bacterium | reverse complement strand
CTTTCGACTCCGAGCTCTTTGGCGAGCTCATAGACCCGGACCTTTGACACGACTCTCCTTTGTCGCGGTCCGGGTGAAATTCCGGACCGTCAGTGATGGTGTGGCACGCTCATGGCTGGTGCATGTTCATCGGTTGCTCATCGCCTTGTTCTCCTCGAGCGATATGACGGACGGGACAGACTCTTCACTCACTCCTGAGCAGCGAACATTGCGGTTAACCGATCAAGTCGTGTTTGTCCAGAGACTCGTAGGGCCCTGAACAACGCTTTGCGGCGCACTGCTAGTTCGAAACACTCACGGTTCGGGTGCAGGTACGCACCACGCCCCGTGAGACGGCCTTGGCGATCAGCGACGAACTCGTCACCGTCCACCACGACCCTGAGGAGATCGACCTTGGTGGTCCGGGTCCGGCACCCGACGCACGTACGCGCGGGAGTCGGCTCCGGTGATTGAACCGGACCAGAGTCTACCCCCTGCATCACTGCGTTTCGTCCCCCGGCTGATCGTCGGAGCGGATGTCAATACGCCAGCCGGTCATGCGGGCGGCGAGACGGGCATTTTGCCCCTCGCGGCCGATAGCCAAAGAAAGTTGGTAGTCGGGAACGAGTACCCGGGCTGAGCGTGCCTCCAGGTCGACCACCTCCACGCTGGTCACCCGAGCTGGGGACAGCGCATGCGCCACCATCTCGGCCGGGTCGTCAGAATGGTCGACGATGTCGATCTTCTCCCCATTGAGCTCTCCCATGATCGCGCGTACACGTTGACCCATTGGCCCGATGCAGGCACCCTTCGGGTTTACGCCGGCGGTATTGGCCCGTACCGCGATCTTCGTGCGGTGCCCGGCTTCACGGGCAATTGCCGTGATGTCCACAGTGCCATCTGCGATCTCCGGAACTTCGAGGGAAAACAGCCCCTTCACCAGCCCTGGATGCGACCGAGAAAGCATCACCTGTGGTCCACGGGGCCCACGACGCACGGCGACCACGAAGCACTTGAGCCGATCGCCGTGTTCGTATGCCTCACCGGGCACCTGCTCGGCGAGCGGAAGCATGCCTTCCAGCTTGCCCAGATCGACTCGAATCACCCGGGGGTCCTGAGCCTTCTGCACGACGCCGGACACGATCTCGCCCTCGCGCGCTGCAAATTCTCCGAACGTGACATCGCCCTCGGCTTCGCGCAGTCGTGCGGAGAGCACCTGACGGGCAGTCGCCGCGGCAATGCGGCCAAAGTACTGGGGTGTGTCGTCGTATTCGACGCCCGGAACAAGGAGATCCTCACTCGGTTCAGTTGCCCAGATCGTGACGTGCCCGGTCGCGCGATCTACCTGCGCACGAGCACGTTCTGCGGAGCCTTCACGCTGCTGATAGGCAACCAAAAGCGCATCTTCAATAGATCCGATCACGAGATCCCACGACAACTCACGATCTCGTACGAGTGCCGCTAGTGCTGTGACATCAATGTCCATCGGGCACCTCTTTCTCCTTGGGACGATTGAATTCGATCTCAATATGTGCGCGCTCGATGTCTGAGTAGTCGATCTCCCGCTGCGTTGCACCGATTGTCAACGTGACGGTGGTGTCTGTGCAGGATTCGATGCGGCCCACGACCTCTTGACCTTTGACGAGTACTCGAACGAGTCGCCCTATCGCCCGGTACCAGTGACGTTGAAGTGTCAGCGGCCGATCAACGCCAGGCGAAGTCACTTCAAGCATGTACGGCTCATCATCAAGAACATCATTCGCGTCGAGTGCAGCCGAAACTGCCGAGCTCACCTCCGCGACGCAGTCGAGATCTACTCCACCATCGCGGTCAATAATCACCCTAAGAACGCGCTCGCCGGCAACTTTCTCCCACTCGACGCCTTCGAAGTCGGTGCCAGTCTGTCTCACGAGCGGCCCGATGATCCCGCTCAATACGTCAACCTTCGACACGGGCCACCTCCACTATTCGTCTACGCGACACCCTCGCGGGCACCGACAGAATACCCGCCTCGGCGTGACATGCTGACCGCGTGGAGAAGCTCGGACTGATTTCTGGCCCTAAAGCCCTCGATAGCCCTGTGCGAATCAGCCGACGCGCGATCGTGGCGGGCCTCGCGCTCTCCCCCTTTGCACTCATCGCCTGTGGTGTGTCCGGAGGCCAAGGCTCCACCTCGGGTGCGACTTCGTCGCCCCCCACCGACTCCCCTGCGCCGGATGAGGCGATACGTGCCACCTGCGCAACCGCTGAGGCCGACCTCATTGCCCTGTATGACGCAACGCTTGCGACATTCCCTGACACCGCTGGACTTTCGACGATCCGGGATGAACACGCAGCACACCTAGACGCGTTTGGAGTCTCCGGCAATCCAGCTGCTACTCCCATCGTTGCCAAATCTCAGAGTCAGGCCCTCAAGGATCTCCAGAAAGCCGAGCAGGCCGCTGCAGAGGCTCGCACCACCGATTGTGTTGCGGTAGGCGACGCGGCGCTTGCCCGGCTCATCGCTCTTATCGCTGCGAGCGAGGCCGCTCACGCCGTCGCGCTGGGAGGTGGAGCGTGAACCAGTCCGAGGCACTGATTGCTGCAATCAATGGCGAGGCTGCTGCCGTCTACGCCTACGGGCTCCTCGGCCCCCAACTCGATGTGTCCGCACAGTCGCTCGCGCGGTCTTCGATGAATGCGCACAGACAGCGAGAGTTGTCGTTGCGCGCCAAGCTCGATGTGGTCGGTGCAGAACAACCCGGCGCTGCAGTGGCGTACGAACCACCCTTCCCCATCGATAATGCGGCGAGCGCCAGCGAACTGGCGGGTCTTGTTGAGATGCGGCTGGCGGCAACATACGCAGATCTTGCGGGGGCATCCAGCGACTCGGATCGCAATGATGCGGTGCTCGCAGCGAGAGAGTCGGCCGTACGCGGAATCACGTGGGGAGCCCCCACTGCCGCATTCCCTGGGCTCAACTGACCTTAGTTAAGAGCGGATAAATAGCTCACTGCATCGGTGAGCGCAACATCTGTGCGTTCGCCAGTGCGGCGATCCTTAACTTCGATATTGCCTTCCGCGAGACCTTTGCCAACAACAACAATCGTCGGCACACCAATGAGTTCGGAGTCCTTGAACTTCACACCGGGCGACACACCACGTCGGTCATCGAATAGGACACGTATGTCGGCAGCCACGAGATCGCTGGCCAATTTTTCGGCTGCATCAAAGATCGAGTCGTCCTTGCCTGTTGCGACCAAATGGACATCTGCAGGCGAAATCTCTCGAGGCCACACCAGACCGAATTCGTCGTAGTGCTGTTCGGCTATCGCCGCGACAGCGCGCGAGACCCCGATGCCATAGGAGCCCATGGTGACTGTGACCAACTCACCGTGTTCATCGAGCACCTTGAGCGCGAGCGCTTCTGCGTATTTGCGACCTAGTTGGAAGATGTGGCCAATCTCGATGCCCCGCGCGATGAGTAGCACTTCTCCACAACGAGGACACGTGTCGCCCTCGCGCACCTCGGCTGCCTCGATGGTGCCATCGGGGGTGAAGTCGCGACCGGCAACGAGGTCGTAGACATGTTGATCACGGCTATTTGCGCCGGCGATCCAACGCGTGCCATCGACAACGCGTGGATCTACGACGAAGCGCACCCCACTGGCTGACGACTCTCCGAGCGCCTGCGGTCCGATGTAACCCTTGACAAGCATCGGGTACTTCGCGAAATCGGCTTCCTCGAAAGGCCGTGGCGTATCGGGTGACACGACTGCCTCGAGACGCTTCATGTCGATTTCGCGATCGCCGGGCACACCGATTGCCAACGGGTAGCCACCGGTAGGTGAGTCGACCCAGAACACCACTGTTTTCAAAGTGTCTGCGGCAGTCCAGTCGCCTTCGACGCGACGTAGCGCAGCGTCGCTGTTAGACAACTCGACAAGCGCGTCGATTGTTGGAGCTTTTGGTGTGTTCTCTACGTGAGCCGCCGGCGCCCCCGAGGCATCTACAGCCGGTGGCGCGGGCACAGTCACGGCTTCAACATTGGCCGCGAAGTCGCAGGAATCGCAGCGTACGAACGTGTCCTCACCGATCACCGTCGGGGCAAGGAACTCCTCGCTGGCTGAGCCACCCATCGCGCCAGACGTCGCGGCCACGATTACGTAGTCGAGACCGAGTCGATCAAAGGTCGAGATGTACGCGTCACGGTGCTTGGCGTAGGACACCGCTAAACCAGCATCGTCAACATCAAAGGAGTACGAGTCCTTCATGACAAACTCACGGCCACGCAGAATGCCCGCACGCGGACGGGCTTCGTCGCGGAACTTCGTCTGGATTTGGTAGAGAGACACCGGCAGATCCTTATAAGACGAGTATTCGCCCTTCACCAAGAGGGTGAACATCTCCTCGTGCGTGGGACCAAGCAAATAGTCACTCTTCTTGCGGTCCTGCAGTCGAAAGAGCGTATCTCCGTATTCATTCCATCGATTAGTGAGTTCGTACGGCTCACGCGGCAGCAGTGCAGGGAAGTGCACCTCTTGGAACCCGGCGGAGTCCATCTCCTCGCGCACAATGCGCTCAACATTGCGGAAGGTATGAAAGCCCAAGGGCAGCCACGTGAAGATGCCCGGGGCCACCCGGCGCACATAGCCAGCGCGTACGAGTAGGCGGTGGCTGGGGACCTCCGCATCAGCGGGGTCCTCACGCAGCGTGCGAAGAAACAAGGACGACATCCGCAGCAGCACGAGCTCTCCAGTTCGCAATGGCGCCCGCAGGGCACCGGAAGGTGTCCTAAGAGGGTATCGGCATCAGGAGGACAAGAGATGGAAGCCGTCTTTGTCGGCTCCCATCGACATCACGGCAGCCATAGTGCGCTCCCAAGAGTCCTCTTCGGTCTGGTTACGAACGCCGCCCAGAGCACTGAGATCAATGAGGCGGAACGGATAGTCCTCGTTGAAGATCGGAATGCCGGCGGCGTCCACGACGCGCCAGCGCCCCGACGAATCCGCTTGGAAGGTCCACTGGGTGATCAACCCGTCTGCTGTACGCGGCTTCTTGCGCGACTGCGCCGTCAACAGATTGCCGTGACCAAACGCCACCCACATGTCACCGATCTTCTCCACCGGCTGCACACAATGGGTGTGATGTCCAAGAACCAGATCCACTGTGCCCGCGTCAGCAAGCGCCTGGGTGATGGACAACTGACTCTCATCCGGCTGCGCAATGTTTTCTTCACCGTCGTGAAGGCTGACAATGACGATCTTTGCCCCCTCCTCGCGTGCACGCTGCGCATCGGCAATGATCCGATCGGCGTCGTTACGATTGACACTCCATGAGTCGCCGTTGTCGTACAGGCCCCACGAATATGCAAGGTGTGCGATTGTGACGCCCTTGACGTTGAGCATCGTGATGACTTGTGACTCTTCTTCGCTGCGCGCACTCCCGGCGTGCGCAATGCCGTTCATATCGAGAGCATCGAGGAGTTGAGTGATGCCGTTGAGACCTTTGTCCTGGATGTGATTGGAAACTGTCGAGCAAGTATCGAAACCCGTTTTCGCGACTCCAGTTGCGAGAGACCACGGAGCAGCCGGCAGCGCGGGCCAGTAACTCACTGGGCCCTCAGGCGGCGCGAATGGATACTCCATGTGGCACACACCCAGATCGGCAGCCGAGATACGTGGTGCAACACCAGCAAGCATTTGGGTGAAGTCACTACCGTCGTAATTGGCATCCTGCTGCGCTTCTGCCCAGATTTCCTTGTGCACGAGAATGTCGCCTACGCCCATGATCGTGATGCGAGTATCCGGCGGGACACTGGGCGAACTCACTTCAGAAGGCACTTTGGATGACGACACAACAGGAGTAGCAGAGACTTGATCGACCGATCGCGGAGCGGGCGTTGACTCGCGAGCGACCGTACCGACATCTAGTAAGGGAGTCGGGCTACTTGCCGAGATGGCGGGCGCTGCGCCACCAGGGAGGTACATGGCTGTGACCACACCTGCGGCAAAGACTCCCATACCGGCAAGGGCCCACCTCAGCACCGGCGGTTGCTTCGGCTTTCCCTTGCTGTGGCTGCCCTTGACCACAAGACCCCTTGTCGCTTAACACCGAAAGGATTCTGGCTTTCGTCTCCCGCGACTGAGCTAGAAAAGCACGGTCGCGAAGGTGCCGACAATGTTGAACCCCACTCGTGAGTATGAGGCTCGGGCAGCGGTGTTGAAGTTATTGACGTATAGCGACACGCAGGGGGCGACTGCGGCTTGGGCTAGCGCGACCGCTCCCGCCATACCGCCGATCGAGACGCCTTCTCCACGCCTTTCCGGTGCAACCCATACTCCTTGGATCTGGCACACACCAATAGCGCAGGCGCCGACCTCAGCTTTGAAGATGACACGGCCCTCCTCTATACGGGCGAAGGCCCGTTTGTTCGCGATCAAGTCGGCTACCCGAGCCCGGTACGCACTACCCATGCCCCCAGACATTGGTGAGATACCGACCTCCTCGGTAAACATTGCGATGCTCGCCGGGAGGAGCAGATCAATCTCTTCAGTTCGCACTATGCGTACCTGCGGATCGGCGCCCACCATCGCAGGTCCGGTGATGGCCATAAGCGGTTGATCCGCTCGCACTTCGCGAGCCGGCCCCCAACGAGTGGCGAGCCCATCCCACAGATGGAGCACCTCAACCGCGGGGCCGACAAGCGATGAACAGCGGCGGGGGCCCTGACTTAGATGTGCAATGAAGGCCTCGCGGGTCGCAGACGTTGTCTCGATGGGAATCAAATTCGCTCCGGCATACACAGCCGAGAGCAATTCTCCGTCGACAAAGCAACCCAGCAATTCCCCGCCGATACGCCATGGGTCGGTGTCAACTTGCCCATTGGCTGCCACGATGCGAGATGCCGCAAAACAGTGTGTGACCGGGTCGCGCAGGAGCAATTGCCGCATCGCCATCGCATCGTGGGATGTGAGCGGGCGTACGCGCATGAATGTGTCTCTGAGTCGGCTTAAGAAACAGTGACTTCAGGTGAGCCCGACGGCATGGACTCCGCCAGCTTGAGAGCTTCCTCGATGAGCGTCTCCACGATCTGATGTTCGGGCACTGTTTTGATGACTTGACCGCGTACGAATATTTGTCCCTTGCCGTTGCCAGACGCAACTCCGAGATCGGCTTCGCGTGCCTCACCGGGACCGTTGACTACGCAGCCCATGACTGCGACACGCAACGGCACCTCAAGTCCTTCGAGTCCGGCGGTCACCTGCTCGGCGAGTGTGTAAACATCAACTTGCGCGCGACCGCAGGACGGGCACGAGACGATTTCGAGCCCGCGGGGACGTAAATTGAGCGACTCCAGAATCGCCAACCCGACCTTGACTTCTTCGACTGGTGGCGCTGACAAGGACACGCGGATGGTGTCGCCGATGCCTTCACTGAGCAAAGCACCAAAGGCAACTGCCGACTTGATGGTGCCCTGAAAAGTCGGTCCGGCTTCAGTCACTCCCAGATGCAACGGGTAGTCGCACTGCTCTGCGAGCAGGCGATACGCCTGCACCATGACTACTGGGTCGTGATGCTTGACCGAGATCTTGATGTCGCGGAAGCCATGCTCCTCGAAGAGGCTGGCTTCCCAGAGAGCCGACTCCACGAGTGCTTCGGGGGTAGCTTTGCCGTACTTCTTCAGGAGCCGCGGATCAAGGCTGCCTGCGTTGACGCCAATGCGAATAGGAATGCCGGCATCACCGGCTGCACGCGAAATTTCCTTGATCTTGTCATCGAATTGCTTGATATTGCCGGGATTGACGCGCACACCCGCACATCCGGCATCAATCGCGGCGAAGACGTACTTGGGCTGGAAGTGAATATCCGCAATCACCGGAATGCCGGACTTCTTTGCGATGAGCGGAAGCGCGTCTGCATCGTCTTGGCTCGGTACGGCAACGCGTACGACCTGACAACCGGAAGCGGTGAGCTCGGCAATTTGCTGCAAAGTGGCGTCAACATTGGAGGTGAGGGTCGTCGCCATAGATTGCACGCTGATCGGCGCGTCACCGCCCACTTCGACCGGATGCGTGGGATGTCTGAGAACCAACTTGCGCGAGATGCGGCGCGGGGCGAGCACCGGAGGAGGCGGGGATGGAATGCCCAGATTGACCGTCACCTCACTAGTATCCCCCATCCCAGCCAAGCCCACCCGTCGCACGCCACGCCCTCGCCTCCCCCGACGTCACCTTCCGTAGCGCTAAGCGGGGTCGATAGCGCTACGGAAGGTGACGTCGACGGCTAAGAGCGCGGGAAATCCTCTCGATTGTGTGCTCGGGGCTTGCCGACATCTCCGCCGCTGTCCACCGGACAACCGCAAATCCACGAGCCTCGAGTTCTTCCTGGCGCATCTTTTCGGCTCTTAATACTTCAATGGTGGAGTACTTACTCAGCCCATCTGCCTCACCGATGACTCTCTCCTCGTCCCACAGAAAATCAACGCGGGCGTACCTCCCTGCGTCACTTCGAATCCAGGCTTGCGGAATCGGCGAAGGCAGAACAGATAGAGAAATCTTCCCCCAGGACAGCGCTTCGAGCGGTGACTCGACCAGCGGTTCGACGATTCGCAGTGCAGCGGCAACAGCCCGGATTCCTCTCGAACCCGGCAAATCTGAGATCCTTGCGGCGAGTTCAGCTAGCGCACAATCGCGAAGTCTCGAATCTCGCACCATCTCCGTCACTTCTCCTGAGTCGAATTCGTGCAGCGGCGACACCCGACCAGTCACGCGATGTGCGATCACCAAACGCAGAGCGGCAGAAAGGGGAATCAATGCGCGCTCCGGTGAAAAGCCACGGGCAAGATCGATCCCAGTTCGTAACGGACAAGTGACTGACTCTCCGCTTGGTCCGCTCACCACATGGTGCGAGGGCAGCTGGAAAATTCGCCGAACACGTACTCCCGGCCGACGCCCAAACTTAAGTCCCTTTGCATGCGAAACCAGCACTGTGACGTGCGGTGGGTCCACCTCATGCGCAACCAACTGTGGCGATGGAAGACCCCAGATCGCCGCGGCAGTCTCATTGCCTGCAGCTACGACTAGTTCGAGTGGCTCAATTTCCTGAGCAAATTCTTGGATTCGCATAAATCGAGTGAGGCCCTGGTCTGTGCATTGACTAGCAATGTACGAATCAGGCCTGAGCCGTTGGATTCGTCCAGCTGCGATTGCCTGTGAGAGTCGAGACCGACTGACGCCGACACTTTCCGCATCTCGCGTCGAGAAGACACTCAGGCCGAACGCCACGTGGAGTTGCTCTGCCGTACGCGCTGTTCCAGCTCGAGGAGACATTGCAACATCGTCAACTTACGACGCGCTTCTCGCCACCTACCGAATGCGCCTGTGGATAGACCATCCACCCCGCCGACGTCACCGTGCGTCGAGATAAATGCGCCAATTAGCGCTACGGAAGGTGACGTCGGCGGAAAGAGATGAGGGGGGAGGGCAGTTAGCCCAACGAGATGGGCTTGACGATGTCGGCGAAGATCACGATGGCGCCCATGACCACGAGCGAGGCAGCAACCACATACGCAACCGGGAGCAGTTTCGCCACATCAGCCGGTCCGGGGTCGGGCTTGCCGCGCATTTTGGCGATGCGCCGCTTGATCGACTCATACACGGCCCCGGCCACGTGGCCTCCGTCCAGCGGCAGCACGGGAATCAGATTGAAGAGAAAGAGAAATAGGTTTAAAGACGCTGCCAGCGACAAGAAGATTGCCATCTTCGCCTTCAATGGCTGATCAGATGCTGCGATGTCACCGCCGATGCGCGTAACACCTACAACGCTCACCGGGCCATCCACGGCCCGGTCTTGTCCGCCAATCAACGTGTTGGCAACAAGCTCATAAAGACGCACCGGCAGCGAAATCAGCGCCTTGACAGAGGCAGTGGTCATGTCCCACATCTGCGCAGGCACGGTCGCGAAAGACTGCGGAACGAAATCAGAGGCTGGTCGGATTCCCAAGAAGCCAGTCTTCTCGGTCACGCCAGTCGGCTTGCCGTTGGCGTCGTACACAGGGCGTGTCACCTGAGTGACTTCGACGGGTACGTCGCGCACGCCACCTTCCACAAGACCCACGGTGAGTACGGCCGAACCGGCAGGCATCGCCCGGATAAGGGTGGTGGCCTGATCCCACGAAGTCACAGGCGTGCCGTCGATCGCGAGGAGCGTCTCACCAGGTTGCAGATTCGCTTGCGCCGCAGGCGAAGGTACCGAGCCGGTCGGACACGAACCGTCAGCGAGAGCGTCGCCAGTAGGAGCACTGATGGTCGGAGTGCAGGGAACTACTGCGGAGACAGCAGTTGTCGGCGTCGGAAGGCCGATGCCGCATAACACGATCGCAAACAGCACAAAAGCGAGGATGAGGTTCATCGTCGGCCCGCCGAGCATGATGATCACCCGCTTCCAGGTCGCGCGGCGGTAGAACACGCGATCCTCATCGCCGGGCGCGATCTCCTCAAGAGACTGCTGACGAGCGTCGGCGATCATGGTCGCAAAGCGCCCGGTAGACGCGCGAGTAGCCGTGCCGGGAGGCGCATCGGCCGGAGGCGGGAGCATGCCGATCATGCGGATGTAGCCACCCACTGGGATCGCTTTGAGTCCGTACGTGGTCTCACCCTTGACCTTCGACCAGATCTTGGGGCCGAAGCCGATCATGTACTCGGTGACCTTGACGCCAAAAATCTTCGCCGGTACTAGATGCCCGACCTCGTGCAGCGCAATCGAACCCAGAATCAACAAGGCGAAGACAATGATCCCGATGATCTCCGCAATCATGTGGTCCCGCCTTCCCTGGGTTGCCCCGTCAGAGCCTCGGCTCGGGCTCGCGCCCACGCGTCTGCAGTAATGACGTCTGAGAGAGTGATTTCGTTCCCTCCACCGTCCCGCGAAGCAGATAAGTGCTCCTCAAGAACTTTCGACACGGTGTCTACGATCCCCAAGAAAGCCAACCGCCCTGACAAAAACGCCTCCACGCACACCTCATCGGCCCCATTCATGACGGCAGGAGCGGTACCTCCGGCAGCCGCCGCACGACGTGCGAGGCGTACGGCCGGGAAGACATCTTCATCAAGCGGCTCGAAGTCCCAGCGGGCACCCGAAGTCCAGTCGCACCCGGGTGCAGCATCTGCAATGCGATCGGGCCACGCCAGACCGAGCGCAATCGGTAGCCGCATGTCTGGCGGAGATGCCTGTGCCAACGTAGATCCGTCGATGAACTCCACCATCGAATGCACCACGGACTGTGGATGTACGACTACATCTATGCGATCCAACGGCACACCGAAAAGCAGGTGCGCCTCGATCAACTCAAGCCCCTTATTCATCAAAGTGGCCGAGTTGATAGTGACGAGCGGCCCCATAGACCAGGTCGGATGAGCAAGCGCCTGCGCGGGAGTGACTTCAGCCAATTCGGCGCGCGTACGTCCGCGGAAGGGTCCACCACTTGCGGTCAAGATCAATCGGCGGACCTCGGAGGCTCTCCCACCGCGCAGACATTGCGCGAGCGCAGAGTGCTCCGAGTCGACCGGCACGATCTGCCCTGGACGTGCCAAGGCATTGACTAGCGGCCCACCGATGATTAAGGACTCCTTGTTGGCGAGGGCCACAGTTGAGCCAGCTTCCAAAGCGCGCAGCGTCGGGACCAGCCCAGCAGAGCCTGCCATGCCATTGAGTACGACATCGCAAGGAAGCGCGGCAAGGTCAGCAACGGCATCTTGGCCGCCAGTGACGTGAGCGCCGACTCCCGAAAGAAGGCCCACTAGCCGATCAAAACAATCGTTTCGGCCCACAGCGACATGCGGCACACCGAACTCCAGCACTTGAGCGCAGAGCAGTTCCAGGTTCGATCCACCCGCCGCCAGTCCCACCACCCGAAAGTCGCCCGGATTGCGCCGGATCACGTCAAGGGCCTGCACCCCGATCGACCCGGTGCTCCCCAGAATCACGATGTCTCGGCGGCTCACCGCACCAGTCTCCCCCATCCTCCCCCGCAAACGTGGCCCGCCGGGCATACCCTCGTCCTGACCAAGGAGGAACCATGACCGCCATCGACCAGTCCCTACCCGTCGTCGGAGGGCCCGACCTTCCTCAGGTGCGCCGCTTGGTCACCGAAATCCCCGGGCCTCGCTCTGCGGCACTGCTCGCTCGTCGCAGCGCGGCAGTCAGCGCAGGTGTCAGCGGGACCGTGCCGATCTTTGCTCAGGCTGCTGGTGGTGGTGTCATTGTCGACGTCGATGGCAACTCCTTCATCGACCTCGGTTCAGGCATCGCCGTCACGACTGTCGGCAACGCCAATCCGGAGGTTGCTGCGCGAGTGAGCGAACAAGCCGCGCGTCTCACTCACACCTGCTTCATGGTCGTGTCGTACGACGGCTATGTCGAAGTGTGCGAACAACTCAACCGACTCACTCCTGGAGATCATGAAAAACGTTCCGCCCTCTTCAACTCGGGTGCAGAGGCGGTCGAGAATGCCGTCAAGATTGCGCGAGCGGCGACCAAACGTCAAGCCGTCATCGTGTTCGAGCACGGCTATCACGGACGCACCAATCTCACGATGGCTCTCACCGCAAAGGACATGCCGTACAAGCATTCCTTCGGCCCATTCGCACCCGAGGTCTACCGCATGCCCATGTCGTACCCGTTCCGCGATGGTGACGTCAGCGGAGCCGAGATGGCCGCGCGCGCCACATTGCGCATCGACAAAGAAGTGGGTGCTAATCAAGTTGCGGCCATCATCATCGAACCGATCCAGGGCGAGGGTGGATTCATAGTCCCGGCTCCTGGTTTTCTTCCGGCGATTCGCAAGTACGCCAGTGACAACGGCATCGTCTTCGTCGCCGACGAAATTCAAACCGGGTTCTGTCGCACGGGCGCATGGTTCGCCTGCGAGCACGAAGGCATAGTTCCGGATCTGATCACCACTGCCAAAGGAATGGCGGGAGGGCTTCCGCTAGCTGCTGTCACTGGGCGCGCAGAGTTGATGGACGCCGTACATCCCGGCGGGCTCGGCGGCACCTACGGCGGCAATCCCGTGGCTTGCGCAGCCGCGCTGGGCGCTATGCAATCGATGGAAGAGCAGGACCTCAACTCCCGTGCGCGACAGATCGAGTCTTTGATGTTGCCCCACCTGCGCGCTCTCGCTGCGAAAGATCCGCGCATCGGCGAAATCCGCGGTAGAGGCGCCATGCTTGCCCTGGAGATGATCAAGCCGGGCACTCAGGATCCAGATCCCGTTTTAACTTCGGCGATCGCCAAGTATTGCCACGCTCATGGAGTCGTGGTCCTTACGGCGGGCACCTACTCCAATGTGGTTCGGTTCCTACCGCCGCTCACGATTCCCGATGAGTTACTCACAGAAGGTCTCGATGTAGTCGCAGAAGCCTTCGCAGCCAACTAACGTGCAGGCATGAGTAATTCAGCACCACTCGGTGGACGCACTCTGGTGGGCTTCGATCTAGAGACAACCGGCGTTGATCCGTTCGATGCACGCATTGTCACAGCATCGCTGTGCACGATTGGCGAGCCCGACCGTAACTGGCTTGCCGATCCCGGCATTGAGATTCCGGCGGGATCAACAGCTGTTCATGGCATCACCACGGAGCACGCCCGCGCTCACGGACGTGCTGCCAGCGAAGTTATCGACGAAGTCGCGTGTTCGTTGAGTGATACCTGGCAAAACGGTGACGTGGTCGTGATCTACAACGCTGCCTACGACCTTCGAGTCGTGACGGAAGAGCTCGCACGCCACGGCTTACCACCGATCGTCATTGGCCCGGTTCTCGATCCCCTCGTCATCTGGCGCAATGCAGAGAGATACCGCAAAGGCAAGAAAACCCTCGCAGAAGCCGTCCTGCGCTTTGGCGTAGAGCTCACCGCACCTCACGAGTCGGCGGCAGATGCCACCGCTGCGATCTTGGTCACCGAGGGCCTCGCCGAACTTGTGCCTTGGCGCACCTGGACCCCCGAAGAAGCCGCCCAACTCCAGCAAAGCTGGAACCGCGAGTGGGCCGACAACTTCGCGGCATTTCTGAAGGGCAAAGGTGGCGACTG
>WLOK01000047.1 GCA_009699315.1 Actinomycetota bacterium | reverse complement strand
TACTTCGTCAGCACGGTTTTGTCGGGATCCGAAAGCAGCGGGAAGTTGAGCGCCTCAGTCTCGCGAAACTTGGCGAGTTTGTCGACGTTGTCTGGCGAGAGGCCGAGTACGGCGTAGCCATATTCGGTGAGGCTCGCCAGTGAGTCACGGAAGTCGCATGCCTGTTTTGTGCAGCCTGGTGTTAGGGCTGCCGGATAGGTGTAGAGGATCACTCGACTGCCCACGAAGCTGCTGAGAGACACCTTGGTGCTGTGGTCATCAAGGAGCGTGAAGGCGGGGGCGCGATCGCCCGAAGAAAGTCGCGACATGTGAGTCAGGTTAGCGCCCTCGCCAACCGACCCCCACGATCGGGAATTCCGGCCAGCGTGGGACGGTTGTCCTCGTTAGGACCACCTAAAAGGAGTACGTCGTGACCGTCCAGTTGCCCCCGCTCGTTGAGCCAGCCGCAGACCTCTCTATTGAGGAAGTGCGTCGGTATAGCCGCCACCTGATCATCCCCGATGTCGGCATGTCGGGGCAGAAGCGACTGAAGAACGCGCGTGTCCTGTGTGTGGGCGCGGGCGGTCTCGGCAGCCCGGCGCTGATGTATCTTGCGGCCGCCGGTGTCGGCACGCTCGGGATTGTTGAGTTCGATGTAGTAGACGAGTCCAATCTCCAGCGTCAGATCATTCACGGTGCGAGCGACGTCGGTCGGTCTAAGGCGGAGAGCGCGCGCGACACGATCAAGGAGATCAATCCCCTGATCGAAGTAGTGCTGCATGAAGTGCGACTCGACTCCAGCAACGTCATGGATCTGTTCGCGGCATACGACCTCATTGTTGATGGCACCGACAACTTTGCAACACGTTATCTCGTCAACGACGCCTGCGTACTTCTGAACAAGCCGTACGTCTGGGGATCTATCTATCGCTTCGACGGACAGGCGAGTGTTTTCTGGTCGGAGTACGGCCCCTGCTACCGCTGCCTCTACCCCGAGCCCCCGCCCCCCGGCATGGTTCCCTCGTGCGCCGAGGGCGGCGTCCTCGGTGTGCTGTGTGCGTCCATTGGCTCGATCCAAGTTACTGAAGCGATCAAGCTGCTCACCGGCATTGGTGATCCGCTTGTGGGTCGGCTGATGGTCTACGACGCTCTTGAAATGACCTACCGTCAAGTAAAGATTCGCAAGGATCCTAACTGCGCAATCTGTGGCCCGAATGCGACTGTGACCGAACTGATCGACTATGACGCGTTTTGCGGCACCATTTCAGAAGCAGCTGCAGATGCTGCCATGGGTTCGACCATTTCGGTCTTCGATCTTAAGAAGATGATGGATAAACGTGAGCGCGGCGAGCGCGATTTCTTCCTTGTCGACGTGCGCGAGCCGCACGAACACGAGATCGTCTCGATCGACGGGGCGGTGCTAATTCCCAAGGGTGAGTTCCTCGACGGTTCCGCATTGGCCAAGTTGCCGCAGGACAAGCCGATTGTGTTGTTCTGTAAGGTCGGCGGCCGATCAGCCGAGGCGCTCGCAGTCGTGAAGGGCGCTGGATTCAATGACGCCATTCACGTCGGTGGCGGGATCCTCGCTTGGGTCGACAAGATTGAGACCGACAAGCCCTGGTACTAACAGCTCCGGCGGAAGCACAGGCGTAGGCCTAAAGCGCGCCTTGCTTGGTGAGCCAATTGAAGGAGATGTAGCCAGGCAACGTCGGGATCCAGAAGGTGATCAGGCGGAAGAGAAGTACGGCCGAGATTGCGATGCCGCTGTCGAGCCCAGCGATGGTGAGACCGCCCGCGAGTGCTGCCTCAACAGCGCCAAGGCCACCGGGAGTCGGAGCCGCCTGCCCGAGCGTCGCGCCCGCGAGGTAGACCACGGCGATAGCCGCGAAGTTGAGTTCGCCACCGAACGCTTGCACGCATGACCACAGAACAATGATGTAGGCCATGTTCAGCAGCAGGATTCCGCCGATGCCTTCCACGAGCTTCCACGGTCGCTGGGCGACGGTGATTAGGCGAGGTACGACCTCGCGCAGGATCGGCCCAAGGCGGCCGAATGCAAATCTTCGAATACGAGGCACGGCGAACGCAGCGAGAATCGCCAAAACCAAAGCGATGACGAGGATAACGGCCCACTGCGGGGGATCGAAGTGGAAGTTTTTCTGCGTGCCCGCCGCGATGCCAAAGCCTATGAGCAACAAAATGTGTGCCACGAAAGCAGCAACCTGAGAAACGCCAACGCTCGCGGCAGCAAGGGCCGGATGAAGCCCAGCCTTTTGGAGGTATCGCACGTTGATCGCGATAACACCAAGAGTGGGCGGCGACACTAATGTCGCGAAATCGCCCGCGAGTTGAGCCAACACCGTGCGTGGCAAAGACAATCTTTCGGGTACGAAGCCGGAGAGCGACCAAGCGGCACCAAAGTAGGTGGCAATCGACGCGAGCACACCGATCGCTATCCACCACCAGGTCGCGCGAGTGAAGAGATCGACGAGATCAACAGATGCAAGCTGATAAAGCAAAACGTACGCCGCAACAGTGCCGACAACGAGCATGATCAAAGTACGCGGACGAATGCGGCGCAAGTTGATCTGCTCGACGGCAGCGTCAGGACGAATTTCAACAAGCGAGTCTCGGAGTTGAATCATCAGGTCTTTGCGCTTGCGGGACTTCATCTCCTTGCGAGTCGCTGGAGACAGTGCAACCGGCTGAAGTACTGGCAGGGCGCGAGCCAGAGTGGAAACCCCAAGCACGCGACGTCCGGTGCGTACGGCCGTATCCGAATCGGTGAGCAGTGCGAGAGTGCACAACAGCTCGGCAACGTCGATGCGCATCGAGACATCACTCGCGGCAACTGAGCCCGTCGGCGCACCGAGTAGCCACACAGTGCCATCGCTGCCTAGGAAGAGATGATCAGAAGTCAGCGTGCGATGTGCGATCTGATTTTCGTGGAGCGTCCGCATCGCACGCCAAGCGCCCTCAAGTTCGACATCTGTGAGTGAGCCCGCGGGAAGATCGGAGAATCGTGTGCCGGCAATAGATTCGTAGGCGAGTAGGGACGAGTCAGAACCGATCTCGCTCGCCAACACGAGCCGAGGCACTGGCGCCAGTGCGCTCGCGCTCGCGTATGCCATCAGCGCTGCATGATCGACAGCTCGACGCATATTGAACGCGCCGCGACCGGGTTCGTCGCGTAAGCGCAAAGCGCTCCACGCGGCGGTGACTAGGCCCGCACCTTCGAGATCGCGGTCGAGAACCGTGACCGATAGTTCTGCCCCCGAAAGCGTTATTGCTCGGTAGCGCCGACCGACAGTGAGAGTCTGGGCTGCCTCAAGTCGTTCCAGCGCGAATCCACCCCGTGCGAGTGCCTCTGCCACTTGTACGCCTGATGGTCGGGTCGTCGGGGTGCCTAAGGCATAGCGCACGAGCAGACCCAAGGCCCAGCCGACGAAGAACGACAGCAGCAGCCCGGCGATCGTGATGCCGCCACTGATGATGAGGACCACGAAGAGCGACACGATGACGATGCCCGACAGCACGTTCCATGGTCGACGGCTCGACAGCCGGGCAACGGTGACGAAGGTCGTCAGCCCCCCGAGGATAGGTGCCGTCGCCGCTGAAGTCGCGAGCGTCGATCCCGCGAGCGCAAGGATGAGGCGGTCGGGGCCGTAGTGCCGAATCAGGTAGGCAGTGCCGGTGAGTACGACGACCGCGATCAGCAGACCTAGGAGCGAATCAAAGAGCTGGCGCAAGCGATGGCGGATGACCAAGGAGATCGCTACAGCCACAGGCAAGGCGATCGTGCCGATGCCGCCGATGACATTGAACAACAGGACCAGGATTGAAGGCAGCAGCCCCGTGGCTCCGGTGATGTCTTGAGCAATGCCGTTGCTAGTGCCGGAAGCGAAGTAGGCAATGAGCACTGTCAGGGCAGTGGCGAGAATCGCAACGGCGAATCTGACCAGGTCGAGGGGCCTACGTAGCCGCCGCGGAATCGTCCCGTCCTCGACCACGACCATGGGGGCTGGAGCTTCCGCACGCTTGGGGCGAGGGATGGCCACCGTGGGGCGGACCTCCGACTCGCGCTCGCTCACCCCCCGATGGTCTCAGACGCCGCGCTCAAAGGGCGGACGCCGCCCCCCGAACGTCAGACCGACGTGGTGGGATGCGCGTATGGAGTTGTGGCTGGACCGAGAGCAGCAGGAGCCAATATCGGCGCCTGGGCTCGATGACGCCCAGCAGCGGGTCGTTGATCACAGGCGGGGGCCCCTGCTGGTTCTGGCGGGTCCGGGCACGGGCAAGACCACCACAATCGTCGAGTCCATCGTCGCGCGTCTTTCGGACCCGACCGACCCGCTGCGACCCGACGAGATCCTCGGTCTGACATTCGGGCGCAAGGCCGCAGCAGAGTTACGCGAACGAGTCCTCACTCGGGTCGGTGGTGGCGCGGTTCCGCTGATCTCGACCTTCCATGCCTTCGCTTATGCGCAACTGCGGGCGATTTCTTCGCCCGAGGACTTCACCGATCCGCCGCGCCTGCTGTCTGGGGCAGAAGAGGACGTACGCATTCGTATCCTGCTCAGGGGAAGCGTCGAAGACGGCAACATCAAGTGGCCAGACGATCTTAAGGAGGCGCTCCCTACGCTGGGATTAGCGAGCGAGGTGCGAGCTGTGCTCGCGCGTGCGGCCGAGTTAGGCATCGATCCGGCTGACCTGCACCGCCTAGGCATCGAGTCCGGTCGACCTGCATGGTCGGCAATCGGCGATCTCGCCGAACAAGTTTTTGGCTCCACCGCACTCGAAAACGTACTCGACTACAGCGGACTGCTAAAAGACTTGGTGTTTGAGTTGGAGGAGCAGCCAGGCATTGCCGGGCGCTTCCGAGCAATCTTCGTCGACGAATACCAAGACACCGACCCGATGCAGGTACGCATGCTGCAGGCCCTCGTTGGTGCTGACACGAGCATCGTGGCAGTGGGCGACCCAGATCAGTCGATCTATGCGTTCCGCGGTGCTGATCGTGGTGGCATCCTGCGCTTTCCCTCCGACTTTCGAACCTCCGAAGGGGCCAATGCCCCCATTGCGATTCTCAACCACACGCGGCGATTTGGGGCGCGCATTCGCGCAGCAGCAACATCGGTTCTCGCTCAGGACTCGCTCGCCCCGTTAAGCAGTGAAGAGCAATATTTGCATCGCAATCCCTCGACCGATGCTCGTGATGACGCTCATGATTGCGTCGAGTTGGTCTCGTACGACAGCGAAGCTGCGCTCGCGGGACACGTTGCTAACGAGATCATTCGAGCGCATATTCACGAAGGACTCGCATGGAGTGACATCGCCGTGCTCGCTCGTGCCGCACACCAGATCGCCCCAATACAGCGCGCCCTAAATCTTGCCGGGGTGCCTGTTGCGATTGCCCCTGACGAGATTCCCTTGCGCAGTGAGCCTGCGGTCGCCGTCCTCGTCAAGGCGCTGCAGGTGGTCAGTCCGGTTGGCACCCCACCTGCAAGTGTTGTGCTGGAGTTGATCGTCGGTCCAATGGGCAACGTTGATCCGGCAGATCTTCGCCCCGTTGCGCGTGCCCTACGGGCTCGCTTTCGTGCGGATAATCCCGGCCAAGCAGCGCCGTCTGCCGATCAGCTAGTTGCTGACGCGCTGCTCAATGTGTCGCTACTCGATGGCCTTGTTGGTGCCGACCGAGGCATTGCGGGACTGCGCGCCCTAGGTGCGGTGCTTGCAGCGGCGCGCACTCAGGTGACGAAGAAGGCTCCTGTCGACGAGGTCCTCTGGACTCTGTGGTCAGGCACTTCCTGGCCCGATCGGCTACGTGAGCGTGCATTGCGCGGCAGCACAAGCGCGGACCATGACATCGATAGCGTGATGGCGCTGTTCGACACCGCGGAGCGCAGCGTGGGGCAGCGAGCCGGCCTATTTGATGTCGTCGATCTGCTGCGCGAACTTCTCGCCCAGCAGATTCCAGCCGAAAACATCGGTGAGCGTGGTGCACCCACCGATTGCGTCCGGGTTCTCAGCGCTCATCGTGCCAAGGGACTCCAATGGAAGTTCGTCATTGTTGTCGGAGCGCAGGAGGGCGAGTGGCCTGACCTGCGCCCCCGTGGTTCTGTGCTCCAAGCTGACCGACTCACGATTGATGGTCTCGGACCTGCACCGCATGTGGGTTCGATGCTCGCAGAAGAACGTCGACTTTTTTATGTGGCCTGTACCCGAGCCCGTCAACGACTCATGATTGCTGTCGTCGATTCAGCCCACGACGGTGATCCACCTGTGAGTCGATTTGTCTCCGACGTCGGGTTACCCATTGAGCATGTGGCGGGCCGTCGTGCGCGGTCGCTTTCGCTGCCCGGGCTCATCTCGGAGTTACGCACCGTCGCGACTGATCCGGCCGTGTCGTCCTCACTACGGGACGCTGCCGCAGGTCGACTTGCCCTACTCGCAAATGCACATACGGCTGAAGGGCGTGCACTCGCGCCACAGGCACACCCCGACAACTGGTGGGGCGTCCGGGAGTTCACCGTGGGTGACACTCCGGTACGACCGCTTGATCAACCCATTGCGCTCTCCGCCTCTGGTCTGGAGTCGATCGGCACTTGTGCATTGCGCTGGTACCTCGATCGCGAGGCGCGTGTGGAGACACGCAGGTCGGCTGCGACCGCATTCGGCAGTGTGGTGCACGCGATTGCCGACCACGTAGCCGAGGGGCATGTCAATCCTGAGATTGGCGAGATGGCGGCTTTGCTCGACGACGTATGGAGCGAACTCTCCTTCGAGGCACAGTGGCAGTCTGACTCGGAACGAACTGCTGCTCGTGTTGCCCTTGAGCGCTTCCTCGCCTATCACCTAGCGAGCACGCGTGAACTCCTCGGCACCGAAGTCGGTTTCAATCAGGTGATTGAAGTGGCTGACGGTGTGGAGGTGCAGCTGCGTGGGTCGCTCGATCGCGTAGAACGCGATGCTGAGGGCCGCATCTATCCGATCGACTTGAAGACCGAGCGTACGAAGAAGACAGCAGCGGAGCTCGAATCCCATACGCAATTACGGCTCTACCAATACGTCACCGAAAAGGGAGCTCTCTCTGACTTCGGTGAAGAGCCTGGTGGCGCTGCTTTAGTTCAGTTGCGCATGGCCGCTCCCGGTGGCGTCGATGGTCCGCTCGTGCAGACCCAAGACGCACTACAGCCCTCCGAAGGCCCAATTCGTGATATCGAGGCCCAACTTGTTGATGCGGCGCTTGTCATTCGTCACGAAAACTTCACGCCGATGCCGGGCAGTCACTGCCGCTATTGCCGATTCGAACGGGTATGTCCAAGCAAGACGGAGCAGGTGATTCCATGATCACTCGCGAGCAGGTCGAGCAAGTTCTGGGTCACGCGCTGTCCGAGGAGCAGTGGCTCTCGACTAGTGCCCCGTTGGACTCTGGAGTCATCGTGGCCGGCGCCGGGTCCGGTAAGACTTCCGTCATGGCCGCTCGCGTCATCTGGGCTGTCGGTTCTGGGCAGGTCACCGCCGATCAGGTCCTCGGGCTGACGTTCACCCGCAAGGCGGCCGCGGAGTTGCTCAAGCGCATCCGCGATGGTCTCGCACGCGCGACAGAGCTTGGCTGCGTAGCAGTCGATCCCGAAAACCCATCCGGTGATCCCCTTATTTCGACCTATCACTCTTTTGCAGCAGGCGTAATCTCCGAAAATGGAATCAGACTCGGCATTGAGCCCACCGCTGATGTGCTCTCACCTGGTGCTCGTGCAGAGCTTGCGGCTCATGTCGTACGCACCGCTGATCAATCACTGGGTGGATTTGATCGGACCATGTCGGTGTGGGTCCGTGACGTGCTCTCTCTCGACGACGCGCTGGCAGATACCGGCGTAGACCCCAACGAGCTCATGGCATGGGATGCCGAACTTATTGAACGACTGGTCGCGTTCGGCGCAGAAAAGCCGCTTCAAGCAGCAGGCGCAGACATGCTCTCCACTTCGCGACAGCGGCGCGCATTGGCTGGACTCGTCCAAAGATTCCGTGCAGCAAAACATGACTCAAGCCGCATCGACTTCGCTGATCAGACGCGACTCGCGCTGCAGTTAGCCAATGCCTTTGACGATGTCCGCACGCTGAGCCGTGAGCGTCACCGCCTAGTTCTGCTCGATGAATATCAGGACACGTCTTTGGCCCAGCGGATGCTGCTGCAATCTCTCTTTTCGCAAGGTCATCCTGTGACGGCTGTTGGCGATCAGTGTCAGGCGATCTATGGGTTTCGGGGTGCCACCGTCGATAACATCGACAACTTCCTCGAGCATTTCCCTGCGGGCGTCGCGGCCGATAGCGCCAAGCCATTCTCACTGAGCGCCAATCGCCGATCAGGCCCCCAGATTCTCGAACTCGCCAACCTGCTGTCCGCGCCGCTTCGCGAAGCACACACATCGGTCAGGCCGCTTGCGCCTGCGGCAGCGCCGGAGAAGGGCGCGGGGCAATTGACCTGCGCTCTCTTCGAGACGATCGACGATGAGACGCGATGGGTCGTCGAACAAGTCGCCCATTTGGGCAAAGTCGGTGGCCGATGGTCGGACATTGCGGTGCTCGTTCGCGCTCGCGAGTATTCCGTGGAGATCAATTCGGCCCTGGTCGCCGCAGGCATCCCGACCCAGATTGAAGGCGCTTCCGAGCTCTTGGATCGGCCCGAGATTATCGAACTCCGATCGATACTTGAAGTCCTCATTGATCCCACTGCCAACGTGGCACTCATGCGTCTGCTTGCAGGGCCGCGTTGGGCTCTAGGCGTACGAGATCTCGCTGCGCTGGGCGCGCGCGCAGCTGCGCTCATTGGCGGTCGTCATCGCAATGACACTCAGTCGGTTGCGCAATCGCTGGTTGATGCAGTCGTTGCGAGTGACCCAAGCGAATGCATCTCCTTGCTTGAGGCGCTGGATGTGGCTGATGATGACTCCGCAGGCATGCCACCAATTTCGAGCGCCGGAAGAGCTCGTTTGCGCGAGCTCGCCGACGAGCTTCGCGGGCTGCGTCGACACCTAGATGAGCCACTTCAAGACATCATCGGGAGAGTCCTCGCGGTCACTGGCCTGGGTGTTGAGGCTGCGATCGGTGATAGTGCCATGATTCAAACACGCGCAGCGAGTATTTCGGAGTTCATGGCGCTCGCGGCCACCTTTACAGATTCTGCTGGCGGGGCTTCATTGCTGGGCTTCCTCGGCATGCTTCAGGTCTGCGAGCAGTACGACATCAATGCTGCCGAAGTTCCATCTCCAGTTCACCCAGACGCGGTCCGGATCATGACTGTGCATAAGGCCAAGGGCCTGGAGTTTCGCCATGTTGTGTTGCCCTATCTGAGCACTGGCGTCTTCCCGAGCAGCCAGGGCGCATCTCGGTGGCCGGATGCTCCATCGGTTATTCCATGGGCCCTTCGTGAAGATCGACCCAAGGAACTCCCTGACTATCCAGTTGCAGGCGAATCCCCGCGAAGCGTGCAACTCAAAGCTTTCGAAGTGGCTAGCCGCGCGCTTGATGCGCGCGAAGAACTTCGTCTTGCTTATGTCGCGGTGACTCGTGCCGAGAGTTCGTTGACGATGTCCGCCCATTGGTGGGGGTCGCGCCAGACTAAGCCGCGCGGTCCAAGCGAAGTGCTCACCAAGTCGCATGCATTCGTTAAGGCCCAGGGTGGCGAGATCCCCGTATGGGTCAGCGCACCAGATGACGATGCGACGAACCCGCTTCTACGAGATAGCGGGGAACGACTTGCTTTCCCGTTCACGCCTGATTCTGATACGCGCGCAAGGCGGCTAGCCGCTCGCGATGCGGTTCTTGCGTACGTCACTAACCCAATCGCGCAAGGAATCGCGCCCATCACCCAGGATGAGGCGCTGGTTATCGCGGAGTGGGACCGCAATCTGCCACTGCTGCTTGAAGCAGCGCTGGCCGCGTCGCAATCATCGCGACGCGTGCCGTTGCCAGACTCAATGTCGGCATCCGATGTCATCCGCCTTGCTGATGACCCCGACCGTTATCTACTGGATCTGGCTCGGCCCATGCCGCGCCCACCTGCTCGGGCGGCCGCGCGAGGCACCCGCTTTCACGCGTGGGTCGAATCCCGTTATGGCCAGCAGCCGCTGCTGCTTCCTGATGACCTTCCGGGTGCGGCTGATGACGACATCGAGAGTGACGCTGATCTTCAAGCGCTCCAAGAAGCGTTCGAGCGCAGCGATTACTCCACGCGCACGCCCATCGCGATAGAGGCACCATTCGCCCTTGTCCTGGCTGGTCGAGTGGTGAGTGGCCGCATTGACGCGGTTTTCGACAACAACGGCCGTCCCGAGGTCATCGATTGGAAGACGGGCCGCCGCAGCGGGCTGCATCCCCTGCAACTCGCCATTTATCGGTTGGCGTGGGCCGAGCAGCATGGACTCAGCGTCAGTGAGGTTGATGCTGCCTTCTTGCTTGTTTCCTCGGGAGAAGTGGACCGACCGCATTCGCTGCCTGACCGCGAAGGACTCGAACGCATTCTTCGCGGCGACGGCTAGTGACGCACCACCGACCGGCTCTAGATCTCTGCACCTAGGCTAGTGACGTGAGCGCAACCATTGACCCGAGCGAAGCCGATAGATCGCTGCTCGGCGCGCTATCCCTTTCTAGAGGCACTGTTGATAAGGCCGCTCATTACCGTCAAGACGAGTCGTGGCTGCACCAGAAGTGGGCGGATGAGCGCACCCGCGTGCTCGCGGTGAACACCAGTCGTGCGCCTGCGCGCTTTGTCGATGGCGTTCCACAGCTCTACCTCGTCGCACCAATAGAAGTCTCAAGCGAGGCATCACGAGTTTTCTTAGGCCACGAAGTCGGCGTTGCCTATTTTGCTGTGCTCACCGAAAGCCTCGACCTGCCTGTTGACGTGGAATGGGTAGATTTGCGAGTCGTCGGTGCGCAGCTCAATGATCGTGACGCTGGCTTGATGGTGACTGCTGTTGGACTTGACCACTGGCATCGTGCTCACCCAATGTGTTCGCGATGTGGCACGGCGACTGAACTCGTTTCGGCCGGTTGGATGCGACGTTGCCCACATGATGGATTTGAGCACTACCCACGTACTGACCCAGCCATCATCGTGCTCGTGCGTGATGAGGACGATCGTGCTCTTCTCGGCCGCCAGGCGCGTTGGGAGAAGGGCTGGTTCTCCACGCTCGCCGGATTTGTTGAACCCGGTGAGTCTGCCGAAGACGCGGTGCGCCGCGAGGTCGCAGAGGAGTCGGGCGTGCGCGTGGGTGAAGTTGTCTTTCTTGGAAGCCAGCCGTGGCCGTTTCCATCCTCGTTGATGTTCGGCTATCACGCGTGGGCAACCGATCCTTCGATCGAGGTGGATGGCACAGAGATCGAAGAGGCCCGCTGGTTCTCTCGCGACGAACTCGCCGCCGCCTGCCAAGAGGGGTCAGTCTCTCTTCCGCCAGCAGTCTCGATCGCCCGGCGACTCATCGAGCGTTGGTACGGAAGTGAACTTCCCGGTGACTGGTCGCGCCCGATCCAGGTACCGCGTTAGGCCAGTTTGTCCTGTACCTGTCCGATAGACGGGTTTGTCAAAGTGGTGCCATCGTCAAAACGCAACGTAGGAACCACCTCGTTGCCGCCGTTGACCGAGGCCACGAAGGCTGCTGACTCGGGGTCCTGCTCGATATCGACTACAACAAAGTCGATTCCCGCGCGTCCCATCTGGGCCTTGAGCCGCTGGCAGTAGCCGCACCAGGGCGTGGAGTACATCGTGAGCACCGCAACCTCCTAGTCGTCAGGGTGACGTGTCACCATTCCACGGTGTCCACTTCGCCGCACATCGACCCCCTCCTGGGGCTCGATCCTGAGCAGCGCGCCGTCGCGGAGGCGCTCCACGGACCCGTGGTGGTCCTCGCGGGCGCGGGCACTGGCAAGACGCGGGCCATCACCCACCGCATCGCGCATGGGGTCCTGACGGGCGTCCACGACCCGCGGCGAACCCTCGCGGTCACCTTCACTGCGCGGGCTGCCGGCGAGCTACGCGAGCGGCTCCGGGTCCTCGGGGTGGGTGGCGTGTCTGCACGCACCTTTCACTCGGCTGCGTTGCGTCAGTTGCGCTTCTTCTGGCCCCGCGCCATTGGCGGCGCTTTGCCCGAGATTTTGCCGACCAAGGCACGCATTGTCGCTGAAGCAGCCGCCCAGTGTCGGGTCTCCACCGATCAGGCGATGGTGCGCGATCTTTCCAGCGAGATCGAGTGGGCGAAGGTCTCGCAGATTACCCCCGAACGATTCGCGGCGATTGCTACTGCGGCTGGTCGCGACCTGCCGATCGACGCAGCTGAGATTGCCCGAATCTTCACTGCCTACGACGAGATCAAGGCTAAGCGCGGACTCATCGATTTTGAAGACGTGCTCTTGTTGCTGGTCGCGATCCTTGATTCGCGGCGTGACGTTCTTGAGGAAGTGCATCAGGCCTACCGCTGGTTCACCGTCGACGAATACCAGGACGTTTCCCCGCTGCAGCAGCGCTTACTAGATCTATGGGTCGGCGAGCGTCAGGAGCTCTGTGTTGTAGGCGATGCGGCGCAAACCATTTACACATTTGCGGGAGCGACGCCCGCACATCTACTGGGTTTCGCAGCGCGATTCCCGCAGGCGACTTCGGTGCAGTTGGTGCGTTCTTATCGATCAACGCCCCAAATCGTTTCTCTCGCCAATTCCATCGTTGCCGCCGCGCAGCCGCCCGCTCTCCCTAATGGCCAGCAAGCGCCGAGCGATTGGCGGCTCACCTTGCGTCCGACGAGACCCGATGGCCCGACTCCGCGTGTGATCTCCTTCGATGACGAGGTCGCGGAGGCGCGTGGAATTGCCGAGGAGATAGCTGCCTTGATCGCTGCGGGCACTTCGCCACGCGAGATCGCGATCCTATTCAGGCTCAATGCGATGTCAGAAAATTTTGAAGAGGCACTTGCCGAACGTGGCATTCCTTATGTGTTGCGTGGGGGAGAACGTTTCTTCGAGCGCCCCGAAGTTCGAGAGGCGATGACGCGTTTACGTGGAGCAGCGCGGGCCGATGCTGACGCCGATGTCACCGAACGCGTGCGTGCCGTACTTGCCGAAATGGGTTGGTCGGCGCAACCGCCAACGGGCACCGGTGCTGTGCGCGAAAAATGGGAGTCTCTTGCCGCGTTCGCGACTTTGGCCGAAAGCCTCGCGCAGACCGTAGGCACGCTCAAAGAGGTGATCGGTGAACTTGACCTTCGCGCAGAGATTCAACATGCTCCCGTCACTGACGGCGTCACGCTTGCCTCTCTGCATGCGGCTAAGGGCCTGGAATGGGATGCGGTCTTCTGCGTCGGTCTGGTTGAGGGCACGATGCCGATCGTTCATGCGACAACCGACGCACGCGTCGAAGAGGAGCGTCGTCTTCTCTACGTCGGCGTCACACGTGCTCGCCAGCACCTACTCCTCTCCTGGTCGCGCGCGCGCCAACCTGGCGGCCGCGGGAGCCGTCGACCGAGTCGGTTCCTCGATGATTTGGTTACGACGTCGGGAACCGCGAGTGAGGGTTCCGTTCGCAAAGGAACTTCGCGAGCACGCCCTGAGCGTTCGCGCCGTGGGCCGGCTGCGTGCAGACAATGCGGCACCGCCCTTGTGACGGGATCTGAGCGCACCAGAGGTCGATGCCGCAATTGCCCGATTGATCTCAATGAGGCGATGCTTGATCGGCTCAAGGACTGGCGACTGCAGGAGGCGAAGCGACGCGCAGTGCCGGCCTATGTGATCTTCACGGATGCGACGCTGCAGGCCATCACCGAGCAGCAGCCTGCGGAAGCTGACGATCTACTCGCGATTTCAGGTATCGGGCCAGATAAGCATTCGCGCTATACCGAATGTGTCCTTGCGCTGGTTCGCGGAGAGGACCCGCCCGAACCACAGGAGCCTTGAAAAAAGTGGCCGACCCCCGGGAGGGAGTCGGCCACTTCGCGGCTTGCTTGTGAGTGCTTAGGCCTTGCCGAGAATGCGCGTGACCTTAGTCCCGCACGTGGGGCAGATACCTTTGGCGAAACGGCGGCCATTGGTCTCCTCGACCGTG
>WLOK01000046.1 GCA_009699315.1 Actinomycetota bacterium | reverse complement strand
TGTGGTTGTCCGATGGTCCAGTAGCCTGATTGCGTGACCCTTCCTCAGATGCGTATTGGCGACTTCTCTGTTTCCGCGATCGGGCTTGGCTGCATGCCTTTCTCGCTCACGATGACCAAAATTGTGCCCCCTCGCGAGCAGTCGATCGCGACAGTTCACGCGGCGCTCGATGCGGGCATCACGCTGCTCGACACAGCCAATGTCTATGCGCCGACGTGGGACACGATTGGCCACAACGAAGAGATCGTGGCCGAGGCACTGCGCACTTACACCGGACCAGCGGATGTAGGCGTCGTGATGGTTGCGACCAAAGGCGGTAGTGCACGTGGAGAGGGAGAGACGTGGGGACGCAATGCGAGTCTTGACGGGCTTCGCGCTGCCTGCGAGAAGAGCTTGGCAATTCTGGGAATGCCATCTATAGATTTGTATCAACTCCATCGCCACGATCCGAAGATGACTTACTTCGAGCAGGCGCAATCATTGGCGGCGCTACGTGACGCTGGCTTGATCCGTAGGGCTGGTTTATCGAATTGCACGCTGGCCGAACTCAATCTTGCTTTAGAGGTTCTCGGCGGGCCCACCGATGGTGGAATCGTGAGCGTACAAAACGAGTTCTCGCCGCGATACCGCAATGACGTCGATGTGCTTGATCGATGCACGGAGTTGGGCATCGTCTTCCTGCCGTGGTCGCCACTCGGTGGCGCCGTGCAGGCTCAAGAAGTCGGGTCGCGTTACGCCGAGTTTGCACAAGTTGCCGAAGAAGTGAGCGCATCTGCCCAGGAGGTCGTACTGGCGTGGCTCCGCGGACTGTCTCCAGTCATGTTGCCGATCCCGGGCGCAAGCAGGCCCGCGACGATCGCCTCGATCGTCCGCAGCCTCTCGATCTCGCTCACTGCCGAGCAGCAGGCACGACTAACCGCGACCGTCCCGGAATCGGTGTCGATGTTCCCTGACAACGGACCGAGAAGCGCACTTCGCTAAGGCACGCGAACGCAAGCTCGATGGCACTTGATCACACCTGTCGTCTGAGCGTTACAACCTCGCGACCGCCTGGCGTCAGGATATGCGGGTAAAGATCATCGCCGCAGTCGATTTTGAGCCGTCACGATTTGTCGTCGCAAGGTAGATCTTCATCTTGTTCGGTGTGCCTGCCTTCGTTCCGATGAGTTGCAGACGGTAGGCGCGAGGATTGGTGCCGTCGGAGTTGGGATCGAACACGATGACTTTGTTCACGCTGCTGGGGAACTTGGTGACTTTAAAGTCGCCCGTTTCCTCATCTAGTCGGGTCAAGACCTTCAGCGTTGCCGCATAGCGATAGTTGGTGCGCAGCACGAGTTTCTCTTTGTCGTCGCACGAAATCGAGGGGGCGGGCGGCGGAATCTCCAACTTTCCGGGGCAGGGGATCGTCACTCCGTCGATCCGCCAGGCCGTGAGTTTCCATTTCCCGTAGTAGTCGCCATGGGCTTGGGCCGCACTCGCGGGTAGGAGGACAGCTCCGGCGGCCAGGACCAATGCACCGGTCGCGGTCAGAGCACGCTTGAGTGAAGAACGCATAATTTTCCCCTTTGAAATGAAACTTCGAGTGGTCCAGATGTCTTTTTACCACGATGTGGGACGGCTGGGGCGGGATTCTTCACACTCGCCGCGCCAGAGTGGCGATCCAGCACAGTGGTCGCCAACCCGCTGCTGATTAAAGAAGAGCAGGTACTGCGTTAGGCATCCTCTAGCGGAGCTTCCAGGTAGGCGGCAAGTGAGTCGAAGTAGCTCTCCATGCCGGCCTGCGCCTGAATTGCCTGATCCTCGGGCAGTTCGCCGTGCTGGCTGAACTTCACCCAACTGCGAAAAGCGCGCGCCTCGAACTCGACAACTATTCGGTGATGCGGCGCAGACTCGTCGCGCGCAGCAAACTCTTCTGCGGACTCGGTGTAGGCCATTGTGTGTTCGAGACGAAGGTTCTCTATGACCTGTGTGTAGCGGCCGTAGAAGTAGGCAACAAAGTTGTGCTCGGGTACGTCGATGCCGACCGTCCAGATGCCACCTTCAACAGCGTCGGATTGCATTGATCCAGGCAGTACCCGGTGGTCCGTCCCGTGGTACCACTCTTCAAGCGCGACCGGATCGGTCCACGCAGCCCACAGCATGTCTACGGGTAGATCGAACTCGCGCTCAACGGCATACAGGAAGTTGCTCATGACAGCACCCTATTCCTTGCACGAGGGCGGACTAACGGACGGAAGCTGATCTCCCGCGGCGGTCGAAGGCGGCCACGAAAACCATGTGGGGAATGGTGAGTCCCCAGACGAGCGCCAAGCCTAACCACAGCCATGACCCGGATAACGTGAACGATGACGACCGAAACGCAAGGATCCCCACGACGATGATGAAGCCGATGAGCGCCGGAAGGCCTCGCCGGAACGTCAATGCGATCGTCTTGGCTGATACGTATCCGTAGGTGTATTGCGCGAGTCTGGCCGTGTGTCGCAGTGCGTGCCACAGGCCGAAGTACACGGCGAAGGCCAGCAGCGGACTTGCGAGACAGCCGAGGGCCGTGAGCGCGACAAGTTCGAGTGCACCACGAAGCTGGTGTCGCTTGACGAGGATGGCGAGTGCGACAGCGATCACGATGAACACTGTCGTGCGAACGACAACGATCACAGCCGGGGTGAGTAGCTGCCCTAGCTGCGGCTCGATGAGTTCGAGCGTTGCTGCCGACGCGGGTGATGTCAGTGGCAACAAGACAGGCGCGGAGCCGAGTGCCAAGGCGAGCACGACGCGGGGAAAGCCTCGCTCAGGAGCCTTTCCCTGCAGCGAAGAGGTTGCCTCAACGTCCCCGGTGCCGAAGTGCCAAACTGTGAAGGCGACCACGACAATGAAGGCGGGGACAGGTGCGGCGATGATGGCTGCGGCTCCGAGCCCGGCGATGAGGGTGTAGCCCAGGGCGAGAACGGCGAACTGCCGAAGCGTGAGGGCCTGTCGGAGCGTCAGGTGGTCCAACGCTCCGTGGGGCACGCCTACAGCTAGCGCGATGATCGCGATGGGGAGTACCCACGTTGGTGCTTGAGCGGACATCGCCGTCGACCCGCTAACAAAGGAGAGCGCCACGGCCAGAACGACCGCGACGAGGCCGATGTTGAGCGTGGCAGAGACGGCCCCAGCCTGATGGCGAGCCAGCGCGTCACTAGGTGACGTGGCCGGCCCAATAGTCATAGCCGCATCATGGCACCGATCGTGGCCCTTCGGGATGCTCGGCTCACCGCTCATGTTCTCGCAACCAAGTCTTTTTGTGTCGCAGCCCATCTGTAGAGCGGCTATGCATTGTGCGTAACAGGCACGAACGCCTAAATAATGCTTCGTTGTTGTACTCGGGTGTAGCGCGTGAACTACGGCTGCGGAGGAAGAGTTGGCAGCGCGATGGGCTGAGGCAACGTCGAGTAGTTGGTGGAACATGTCGTGGTCGATGTGGGTGACACTGATTGCGTGGTTAAGCGCGAGCAAGCGAGCGGCAGGTAGATGGTGAACGTGCCATCTGAGTTCAATGCGTACATGCGACCCGCGTAGCCCGGCATGTACATCCAGCCCAAGCTGGTCGGGCCATTGATCGCTGACTGAGCCACCGTGGCACCTGTGGCCGCGTTCGCCCACAGCAGACTCTCGTGCCAACTATTGTTGAATAGAGCAGCGACGCTAAAGCCAGACGGGTCGATGTACTGCGATGATACGACCCGATTCTTCGCTGACCCCATGGTGACGAGATAGTCCGAAGTACGCCAATCCGGCCGACTCCAGCGCACCCGAAGCGCTCCGGTCGACTGGTTGAGGTGAACTCCGAATACTCCACCGACGAGAACATCCTGCATATAAAACATGTTGTTTTCGGGGTCGGTCGAGAAGCTCGCAGGCGCTTCACTGCTCGCACCCGCTGGAAGTGACACTCCCCAGGGGCATACTCGATGAATGTCAGTATCGTTGCTTTGGCGCACCACCGTTGCGCAGATGTGAGTCGTAGTCGACGTGATCGCGTTGGCATTGAAAATCACCCACTGGCCCATCAGCACGGGTGCATCACCCGCCCCCTGCCCGGAGATGAGGTAACTCGGCGACCATGACGCGTCTTGGGTGAGCGTACGTGCTTTCGGATTCCAGATGATCCGTATTCCGTGAGTCGCGCCAGCGAGATAGATGTATGTCTGCTTGCGGTGGGGTATCACGATGGGCCGAGCCGTCACCGGCTGGTCAAGCTTGATTGACGTGATGGTCTGCAGAGTCACCGGGTCAATCGCGAAGAATGTGGTGTCTGGCTGAGGTCCGAACTCGGCGATGCACCCCGACATCGCGCTGCTGCCTTGAATGGTGCAGCCGGTCGACCGGTTCTGCGACTTGAGCAAGATCGTGCCGCGAGCGTCAGGCGCCACCGCAAAGCCATCAAGGTTCGCGTCACCTTGCTCACCATCGAGCATGGCTTGGCTTACCCACTTCGTGATAGCGCCCGTCGTCGGATCGAGTTTGTACACACGCGGACCAATAGCCACATCGATCGAGCCGTCCTTCACCACCGCCATGCTTCCTGGCAGCAACCATTGATCTGATCGATACGGAAGAGGAGTACGCCAGATTTGCGCACCGGTCGATGGGTTGAAGCGTGCGACGTAGGGGCCGTCGGTGTATGAGGGAATAGGAATTGCGGGTGACCCGCCCAGGAGGAACGCGGCGTTGGGTCCGCCGAACGTCACAATCTGAACTCCACCGGGGTACGACTGCGCGGTCGTGAACTGCGCGACCTGGTTCTTACCGTTGACCTTGCCGGTGAAGGTGGCGCACGGCTGAAGTCCACTGTGAATCGCATCGGTCACTTCGGGAGCACCGATCGCCGCTGCGTAATTCGTGAAGTTGTGCGAAGGATCCTTCACATATGAGCGCATGCAGTCGACCTCGTGCTGGATTGCCGATGGCACGCCCTGGCTCGCATTCGGAAGAGAGCGCCCTCGCACGTCGCTCGGGGCTTCGTGTGCATGGGAATTCCCCACGTAGATTCCCACCGACATCAACGAGACGAGGGCAGCCGTAAGCGTCGTGCGAATAGTTCGCAATACCAAAGGTCCTGCGGACGCCCCCATGGGTTTCAGACTAGCCGTCGGACCCCTCGGTGGCGACCGTTTCAGCGCGTTCGGACGGTTCTGGAATCTACTGGCACCTGTCGCAGTGTGCGCTCACGACGTGAGGGGATTGCAAGCCGCAGCGGGTCTCTCAGCAGCAGACCACCGGCAGTGCGCGGTAGCTGCCGAGTGCCCAGGCCCGAGTTGCTCTCTGGCCTACCGTCGCAACACGCTTGCCGTCTTGGTAGAGCTCGTGCTGGTCAACGAGGCCCTCGGTGATTGCCTGAGACCAAGCACGAGCTGGTCCTGCACCCCATGGCCGCCAGGGGACGAGATCGTCCATCACGACCGTTGTGCCTGTGCGACAGAGTGCGCGCAAATTTGTTATGTCTGCCCATGCGTTTTCGTAGGCATGACCACCGTCGATGAAGGCGAGATCGAAGGTCTCTCCCGGGTGCTCGCCCGCGTACTGAGAAACGGTAAAACGTGAGTCTCCCTCGATGAGCGTGTGTCGGCCCGGAAACAATTCGTCGACGTAGGCCTTGCCGGTGCGTGCCGCGCGGCGCCTTCCCAGATCGAAGGACAAGACGGTCGTGTCCGGATGCGCCGAAAGAAAGGTCTGTGCAGAGAACCCGCCATTGAAGCCGATCTCCACAATGCGCCGAGCGTCGGAGCGCAGCGTGGTCTCCAGCAGGAACTGCAGCTCCTCGGGTGACGAGGATCCCTCTAGGGGCGGGCTTGCGTGTAGCCAGAGGTGCCGGGTGATCCTGCGCTTCAAAGCCGCCAACTCGACGGGGACGTGCGCGGAGGTCGTCATGGTTGATCACTGTGACACGCGTCATTCATTCGGGTGGGCAATTTCGCAAAAACCTCGACTCACGTGGTGCTCGACGTGATGTCGCAGATTTGTGGCCAGGGACGGGATCGAACCGTCGACCTTCCGATTTTCAGTCGGACGCTCGTACCAACTGAGCTACCTGGCCGTGAGTGGTGCCCGCCTAGGGTATCGAACCCGCTAGGAACTCCGAAATGCGGTCAGTGCCGGAAGATCGCGACCGCTAGGGACGAACGTTGAGGTCAAACGTCAGCGTGACGGGGCTCCCCAAAGCAGCCTTGCGGTAGCCGGTCATGACGCCGATTCCGGTGGCTCCTTCGTAGCCGCCAGTACCGCTCAGAACTTGGATCGTGCCCCGGAATCGAGTTTGGTCAGTGCCCGGTGTGGGCGGACTCATCGCGAGACCGGTGACTGAGAATCCGATGGATGTGCCACCGGCTCGCGTAATGGTTACAAAGCCGCCGAAAGGCCCAGAGCCGTCGACGTAACTGACCTGTCCGAGGAATTCGACACGTGCAGCACGTTTGCCCCAAGTCGTCTTGCCGACTAGGTGGTTCCAGCCGTACGTGACATCACCAGGCATGGTGTGCAATGTCGTGGCGGTGCTTGTCACGGTGAGCGTGAACGTCAGGTGCTTCGTCTGCGCAGCCTGTGCTGGGCTGGTAGCGACCAGCCCAGCGATGACGAGACCAATAACCGCGAGTAGAGAGCGCAGTTTCATGATGCCTCCGGAAGGTCTAGCTCAGTTGCGGGCGAAGAAGGTACGAGCTTTGGCGCTGTACAGCAGCGCAAGAATGATCAACGCGAAAATCGCCTGAATGAGGCCATTCACACGCATCCCGCTTGCGAAGATGAAGGCGAGGATTCCCGCGATTACGCTGATCACGCTGACGAGACCCACCAAGAAGCGCGAGAAGCTGTTGCCGTCGAAAATTCCCTTGGCGACGGCCAGGTAGATGACGCTGATGACAATGGTCAGAATCAGCGTGATGATGCCGAAGCCCTTGCGTGTCTCTGCGTCAAAGAGACCGAGCACTCCACCGATGGCTCCGAGTATTCCGACGATGACGATCAGGATGCCGACGAAGGTGACTCCGGCGGGACGGCCGTTCGCGCTCATAACCACTCCATGGGACTGATAGGCCGCTTCGCGACCGTCGATACCCAGAATCGTGACGTATGCGGGAGGCTACTGGCGGGTACACACGAGGTGTGATCGGCAAATATGGCGACCCAGACGGGACTCGAACCCGCGACCTCCGCCGTGACAGGGCGGCGCGCTAACCGACTGCGCTACTGGGCCTTGCTGTGGGCTCGAAAGCCCGGTGTATCCCCAACGGGGTTCGAACCCGTGTCGCCGCCGTGAAAGGGCGGTGTCCTAGGCCACTAGACGATGGGGACTTGATGGTCACCGTCGACCGACACCGTCGGAGACCAATACAGCATAGGGGAGCCTCTCACGACTACCCAATCCGGCTCCAGCCACCCCCTCCCCGACAGTATTGACCCATTATGGATCTCACGGTTGAGCAATTCGAGGGGCTAGTAGCAGAGGCCCTTGACGAGATCCCACCGCAACTCACGGCACTTATGGACAACGTCGTCATCGTGGTTGAGGACGAGTCCGATGATCCCGACCTGCTGGGTGTCTATGAAGGGATCGCGCTAACGGAGCGCGGTGCGTCTTACTCCGGGGCGCTTCCTGACCGCATCGTGATCTACCGGCTGCCGACCCTACGCATGTGCCGCTCGCTTGCGGATGTTGTCGACGAAGTGAACATCACGGTCGTTCACGAGATCGCTCATCACTTCGGCATTGACGATAAGCGTCTACATGAGCTCGGCTACGAGTAGGCGAAGTTAAGCCTGGGCTCGCACCTCGAGCGCAATCTCGTCGTCGATACGGGTGCGATCATCGCGACCAATTACGTACGTTGACTGACGACCCATGGGGCGCCACGTCCACGTGGTGCCGTTCTGCGCATCGGCAACGAGCGCAGTGTCTTCATCGATCCCGAGAACGACTGCGTCTGGTGCTGTGAGCGGTCGAAGCGCGAGGTTGGGCAGCCATCCACCGAGTCGATCGAAGTGCGGCATCACTCGCGCTGCCGACACGATGCCGAGCCCTTCGGCGCCACCGGACTTCGGATGCCGAAAGTCCGGAACATATCCGCCCATCACCATCGCTCCAGCGCTGCATCCCGCAAGCGACGCACCCGACTGCCATGCGCTCTCGATCGCAGCCCATACACGAGTGCCGCGCAATGTGTCTGCGAGATGAGTGGGCTTACCACCGGATAGGTAGATCAACCCGGCACCTTCGATCGCATCGACCCAACGTTGCTCGTCGGCGTCTGCTCTGGTGCGCACATCGACTACGACTTGGCGCGCGTCGAGGCGCTGCGCGGCGACCGCGCCAAGTTCATGCCAATGCTTGATTGTGTGCTCGCCTTCCGTGGAAGCAGCCGTGGCCAATTGCACATAGACGCGGGGCCGATCTTCAAGGAGCCATGCTTCGATCTCGTGCATCACAGGCAGGTATTCGCCGCTGCCAACAAGTGCAAGACGCCCTCTCATGACGCGGCCGCTCGGGTGAGGCGATCACGAATAGCGTCAGCGAGACCGGTGTTGCCTTCAGGCGCAATCGCAACAACGTCGGTCACGCCTTGTTGGTCTGCATCGCGTAATGCGGCGTACAGGTTATGGGCGTATGCCTGCACGTCGTTTGCCGAGAGCAACCGCACAACGTGCGCGGGAGTAGCGACGTTGCTCATGGCGATTAGTCCCACTCCGGCGTCAACATTGCCGAGTTCGCTTTCGTTGATAAGTCGAACACGGGCATTCGGTGCGTAATGTGCGGCAAGACCACCGGGCGCGCGTACATCAGAGGCTTCGTCACTAACATGCAAGCCAGTCACATGCTCGATATCTGGGATCCCGATACTGCCGGGACGAAGAATCCGCGGTGCCACACCAGTGCAATCGACGATGGTCGACTCCACGCCTACATCGCACACGCCGCCGTCGAGGATCACGTCACGGGGGCTGAGATATGCGCCGAGGTCGCGCGCGACGTGATTTGCCGTTGTGGGACTGACAGCACCGTGTCGGTTGGCACTGGGAGCGGCCACACCTGCATGCGATCTAGTCGTGATGTCAAGCTTCCGTAGGACCTCGCGGGTGAGCGGGTGTGCTGGGGAGCGCAACGCCACGGTGTCTTGTCCGCCTGTGATTGCATCTGTGACGCGAGTCGATCTCGGCACCACGATGGTCAGCGGGCCTGGCCAGAAGGCTTTCACGAGAGCGCGTGCGAATGCCGGGACGTCGCGGGCCCACGCATCTGCGCCACCGAGTGCCGCAGCACTCGACACGTGCACGATGAGCGGGTGCCATTCGGGGCGACCCTTGACCTCGAAGATGCGTCCTACGCCCGTGCCATCGGCAAGCGCGCCGAGTCCGTAGACCGTCTCGGTCGGCAACACGGCTAGGTACCCATCGACAAGTGCCGCAGCGGCCTCGCGAGGAGATTGCGTCAGATGTGTCATTCAGCGTGCCTCATGCGATGGCCACCAGATGCAAACGCACCTGTGTCTATCGCGATGTTCGAGTCTTCACGCAGCCGATCCAACAACATGATGTTCGCTTCGCAGTCCGCTACCTCATCCGGCCAAGAACCGCTGTCGCGCAACACTGGCGGCAACTCGAGATATGCGCTGCGGGCTGCGGTGTAGCGCGCAAGTGCGGCGTCGTACGACTTTAGACGCGCAAGCAACGCAGCGCATTCGTGCTGGCACCCGGCAGCACGTTCGGTGAGCCCGGCTTGTTCATAGTCGGCGCGCGCCGCATCGAGTAGTGCGAGTGCGTCGACGGCCTGGTCATGATCCTGGGCGAGACGAGTTGCTCGTACGACTGCTTCTCCGTGACGCGCATCTGCGGCGCGGACGTTGTCTTTCAGCGAAGTTGCAATCGTCACTGCTCCCTCGAAGGCCAAGAGCGCACCGGCCACGTCAGCTAGGGCATCGCGTACGGACCCCATGGCGGTGAGCAAATCACACTCCGCGATGCGTCCCTGCGCGTACGTGTCCGAGTCAGCGGCGAGACCGCGGGCTGCGGGAAGCGCATCGTTGAGCACCCCGGCCGCTCCATGATGGTCACCGGCTTCGGACAAGGTCCACGCGAGACCAGGGGCAACTCCCACTGCGGCCGATAAATCGCCAGTGTCTAGGAATCCCTGCAGCGCCAGGCGCAAGGTCGCGGTACCTGCTGAAATGTCGTCACTGGCTAAGAGGGCAGCGCCAAGTACCTGTCGCGCTGCCGAGAGCGTCCATGTGTCGTCAGCGAGATCACAATCGCGGATGAGTAGCAGGGATTCGGCTTTCGCTTCGTCGATGCGTTCGACATCGAGTAGAAGCGCGGCTCGTTCGTAACGCGCTTGCAGGCGATCGTCTGCTGTGACCCCCGGATTAGCGATCACCCGCTCGAGTGCGGCGAGCGCATCCTGGGTGGACCCCACTGCGCGGGTTACTTCGTCTGCTACTTCATTGAGTGAGGTTCGTAGGTGGCGACGCCCCCAGCCTTTGACGAGCGGGCGACATGCGTCGACAGCGGCTTGAGCCTCGACCCACTTTTCGAGTCGCGCAAGTGCTGCGGCGCGCCCGACGCTGGTCCATGCGTACAGATCGACAAGTCGTGGGAGGGCCTCGCCGGAGTAGAGGTTCGATGTGCCGAGTGCCTCACGCACCTCGTGCTGACCGTCTTCGCGTACGGCCTCAACAATGCGAATCGCCTCGTCGAACTCGATCAGCGCGGCGTCGTTGTGTTCGAGTTGGAGCAATGCGTACGCGGCCCGTGCGCTGTGCCACGCGACGGAATATGCGTCCCCCTGCTCGCGCGCGGCTGCCACTCGCTGGCGGGCGTCGTCGAGGACTTCCTCAAGCGGATTGCCCTCGTCCATGTCCACGATCGTCAAGCATGCCGGACGGGTCCCCCGTCAGTGTCCCCGGGACGCGAGGTTTGGGCTGGATTGCTGGTTTAACCCGCAATCTGGCCCGTACTTCGATAAATCTGCGCCTGTGGATAGTTCAACGCATGGATTGGCCCACTTGGCGATCATTCCCGGATGAACAAGCAATTCCGATCCCTACTAGTGCTGGCGTCTCAACAGGGTGGAGTCGTCACGCGCGGACAAGCGCTCGAACATGGCGCTTCTTATGAAGCACAGAGGCTTCGTTTGTCGCGGCGAGAGTGGTCACTTCGCTTCGGATGCCTTGTAGTTTCTCGACCACCGCTGGGCGATGATTGGCTCGATGCTGCCGCGTTGTCATTGCGTTTTGGTCCCGAGACGGTGATCACTGGACCAACGGCCCTCCGGATTAGAAGGATTCCAATCCAGCATCGACTTGTAATGGCGGTGGTGGCTGGTGAACATACGCGTCTCTCGGGAGTCAGCCTGCTTCGCGATGCGGCACCCCGTGCGCTTGGCCGCACATCACACTTCACTTTTGCGCACCCTTCAGATGCGCTAGCGGACCTCTTACGAGTTCTGCCAGAGGTTCCAGCGAAAGAACTTCTAGATCTTGCCCTTCAGCGGCATTGGCTTTCGGTGAATCAATTGAGCGAGATCATTGAGCGCCGTCGCACCCGCGGGCGGACCGGAACCCGTCAACTAGAGAAGCTCTATCGCTGGGCGCAATCCGGCACCCGCTCCGAGGCTGAACGACGGATGCTGCCGTTGCTCAGGCGAGTGCCTGGAGTGCGCTGGCGCGCTAACTACCCCATCCTTCTTAACGGACAGGTCGTCGCGGAAGCAGATTTTGCGGTACCTGAGTTGAAGCTCTGTATTGAAATCGACGGCCGGGCTTATCACTCGGATCGTGTCGCATTCGAAAACGACCGCGCTCGCCAGAATGCTCTCGTTCTCGCAGGCTGGACCGTGTTGCGGTTTACGTGGGAGCAGATCACGAGCCACCCGGATGAAGTCGTACGTCAAGTCGTGCTCGCTGTGAAAGCCCGAGGTTTGGGCCAGATTGCCGGTTGAAGCCGCAATCTGGCCCAAAGTTTGCACCCCGTGTTCGGGTTGTGTAAGGACCGACCCGCTCTGACCCCTTCTCGCTGGACTGAGCCGCCACGCCTCCCGCACAGTGGACATAGCCCCACTTCGCAGGAGGAATGATGAGCGAGACCCGCCCGACGTACGGTTACCCCGACTACGGCTATCCGTCGCACAACAATCCGTACGGCTATCAGGCGCCGCAGCAGGAGCCACCGCTGCCGCCGAAGCCGCCGAAGTCTCGTCGGCCTTGGGCCGCGCTCGTCGTCGGCGCAGCCGTCACGGCCGTTGTCGCTGGAGGGGTTGGTGGCGCCGTGGGTTACACGGCCGCGCGCGCGACGACCCCACCAGCGCAGACAACCGCGAGCGCTGGTCTCGTCGTGGCCGCTGATACCGGGGAAGTCAGCCCGCCAGCCGCCGGCAGCATTGCCGCAATCGCAGTCGCGCTTCAGCCATCAGTCGTACAACTCAACGTGTCGGGGTCGCAGGGTTCGGGCACCGGCTCGGGATTCATCCTGCGCTCTGATGGCTACATCCTCACCAACAACCACGTCGCGAGCATCGCCGACGGGGGTGGCTCCATCAAGGTTGTCTTCAACGATGGGTCCAAGGCCGATGCGACACTCGTGGGCACCAATCCCGGCTACGACCTCGCGGTAGTCAAGGTCAACAAGAGCGGGCTTCCCGCCGTGACGTTGGGTACCTCCGGCGCCCTGCAGGTCGGCGACTCCGCCATCGCGATCGGATCACCGCTCGGACTTCAAGGCACCGTCACTTCAGGCATCATCAGCGCGCTTAACCGCCCGGTGACAGCGGGTGGCTCTGGCGATGCGGCGTACATCAATGCAATCCAGACCGACGCCGCAATCAACCCCGGCAACTCCGGCGGGCCGCTCGTCAACGGCAGTGGTCAGGTCATCGGCATCAACTCCGCTATCGCGACAATGGGCCAAGGTGGCCAAACGGGTTCGATCGGTCTGGGGTTCGCGATTCCTATCGATACGGCCAAGCGCATCGCAGAAGAGATCATCGCTACAGGTACGTCGACCACTCCGATCATGGGTGTCGAACTCGACATGAACTACAGCGGCGACGGTGCCAAGGTGACGACTGTCAGCGCAGGCGGACCGGCGGCCAGTGGCGGCGTTCAGACCGGCGACATCGTGACGGAGTTTGATGGTCAATCGATCGCGGACGCGACGGCACTTATAGTCGATATTCGTTCGCACGCGCCGGGAGATCAGGTTACTTTGACCGTTCAACGCAATGGTCAGACACAGGATGTGACCGTCACACTCGGATCGAAGTAGTTGCTCATCACTTAACGTGTGAGGTATAGGAGAGCCCCGGACGGTCACCCCCCCATGACCGACCGGGGCTCTCCCTTGTCTGCGGTCGGCCCGCTCTTAAAGTCGCGGTCAACGCCATCTCGGGGCATGCTGTAGAGGTGAATGTGCTCGCATCCGCCCAGGAACTCATCGCTTCCGGGTTCCGCCGCATCGTCTCGGGCGATCCTGATGGCCAACCTGAGTGGGTGCGCGAGCTCGCCCATGGGATGGACGCCGGATATTTCGGTCCAGGCTCGGCACCGTGGACGGTGCACGGCTCGCTCCCGACTATCGTCGGCGGCGTACGCGCCCTGCTCACTCAGACCTTGCACCCTGCGGCGCTCGCCGGAGTTCGACAGCACTCGCGCTACGAGTCCGATGCGCTTGGTCGTCTTGTCGGCACGTCGCAATGGTTGACAGTCACAACCTTCGGCGACACCGCGAGCGTTGATCGCGAATGTGCCCGCGTGAAGGGTATGCATCGACGTGTCACGGGTGAATTCGCAGATGCGAATGGTGCACGCACGGCCTACGCCGCGTCTGATCCAAACTTATTGCGCTGGGTCCACATCGCATTTACCGAATCATTCCTCGCGACTCACCTGGTGTGGGGCGGCAAGATCCCTGGCGGCCCCGATGCATACGTACGCGAGTGGGCAAAGGCTGGCGAACTCGTTGGGGTCACCGACGTGCCGCGTTCGCATGCAGAGCTCAAAGAAGCGATGGCGTCTTATTCAGACGTGCTTCGCGGGGACTCCGACACGTGGGACACCGTTCGGTTCATTCGGCAAGTGCCACTCCCACGGGCAGCAGGACCGGCCTATGCGGTGCTCTT
>WLOK01000045.1 GCA_009699315.1 Actinomycetota bacterium | reverse complement strand
GGCTACGTCCCGATAATCAAAGTCGATTCCCAAGCGCTCGAGTTGCGCCTTGGAGCGGCGGCAATCCCCGCACCATTCTGCGCCATACACAACAACAGAGCGGCGATCATTCATTTAGTCCTCCTAGGATCTTCTCGCAGGCGACACCAAGTGCAGCGAACTCGGCGGGGGAGAGAACGTCGACCAAGTGGGTCCGCACACTCTCGACGTGATCGGGTGCCGCTGTGACAAGAGTCTGCCAGCCAGTTTCGGTCAACACCGCGAATTGGCCGCGTTTGTCATCGGTGCATTGCTCGCGAAGGACGAAGCCGCGCTTTTCCATCCGATCAATCTGGTGTGACAGGCGACTGCGTGATGCCAGCGTGCGATCGGCCAGATCACTCATGCGGACGCGATGATCCGCAGACTCAGAGAGACGAACGAGAATCTCGTAGTCGGCCATCGTGAGGCCGTGCTGTTCGTGAATATCGCGGCTTAGGCGATCTAGAAGCAGTTGGGAGGCCGCAATCCAGGCACGCCACGCTCGCTGCTCGCTCTCGTTCAGCCAACGCGGTGTCGAGTTCACGACATCAGTCTAGGCGGTAGTTGAAATTTGTACGAATTCTGGCGGCTAGGGGAGCGTCAGTATCTCCGCGCCCGTGGCCGTGACCAGGATGGTGTGTTCCCACTGCGCGGTCCTAAGCCGGTCCTTCGTCACGACAGTCCAGCCGTCCGACCAGATTTCGTAGTCATGGGTACCGAGGGTCAGCATCGGCTCAATTGTGAAGGTCATGCCTTCCTCGATGGTCACGTCCAAGGCAGGGTCGTCGTAGTGGGGCACGACCAAGCCGGTGTGAAACGAGGTACCAATGCCGTGGCCGGTGAAGTCACGCACGACGCCGTAGTCGAATCGCTTTGCGTAGCTCTCGATGACCCGACCGACAACATTAAGTGGGCGCCCGGGAGCGACCGCCTTGATCCCGCGCATCATCGCCTCATGGGTGCGTTCCACGAGGAGTCGCGACGCCTCATCGACGTCACCCACGAGGAAGGTGGCGTTTGTATCGCCGTGAACGCCGCCAATGAAACCCGTGATGTCGATGTTGCAGATGTCTCCGTCTTCCAAAACTGTGGAATCGGGTATCCCGTGGCAAATGACCTCATTGAGCGACGTACATAACGACTTGGGGAACCCGCGATAGCCAAGGGTGGACGGATAGGCGCCGTGATCGAGCAGGAACTCATGCCCCACCTGGTCCAAGTAATCGGTTGTCACGCCGGGGGCGATTGCGGCTCCGACCGCAGCGAGAGCTTGCGCAGCGATTCGGCCAGCCACACGCATTGCCGCGATGGTCTCGGCGTCCTTGACCTCGGGGCCGTCATAAGGAGTGGGGCGGGGCTTATCGACATATTCGGGCCGCGCAATGTGCGCAGGTACCGTTCGGCGGGATGACACCACACCTTGCTTCAACATGGTCGTCAGTCTAAACGGGTTCCGGTGTGTACGCCGCAGAGAGCCTTTGGCACGATGGGTCGTGACATCAGACGCGGACAATGAGGAGTGACCATGGACACCGGTGTTGGAGATATGAATGAGCAGTGGTGGTTCAACCTCAAGACTCAGCAGGTGGAGCAGGGGCTCGGCGAGGGAAACCTAGATCGTCTGGGACCTTACGCTTCTCGAGTAGAGGCTGAGGGAGCACTGGAGCGGATGCATTCACGCACAGATGCCCAGGACCGCGAAGACGACAATTAGCTCGGTAATGAATGAAGCCCGGCTCCATAAGGAGCCGGGCTTCATTACGTGAAGGACTTAGGCCTTCTTGGCGGCGCGCTTCGCTGGACGCTTCGCAGCGGCCTTGCGGGGAGCGGCCTTGCGGGCTGCGGCCTTGCGGGGAGCAGCCTTCTTTGCGGTGCGCTTTACGGCCTTCTTCGCAGTCGCCTTCTTGGCAACGCGCTTTACGGCCTTCTTGGCAGTGCGCTTTACGGCCTTCTTCGCAGTCGCCTTCTTGGCGGTGCGCTTTACGGCCTTCTTCGCAGTTGCCTTCTTCACGGTGCGCTTCGCTGCTGCCTTCTTGACAGTGCGCTTCGCGGCCGCCTTCTTCACGGTGCGCTTCGCAGCTGCCTTCTTGACAGTGCGCTTTGCAGCGGCCTTCTTGGCCGGTGCCTTCTTAACGGCCTTCTTGGCCGTTGCGCGCTTGGCTGCCTTCTTGGCCGGAGCCTTCTTGGCTGCCTTGCGTGCGGTGGTCTTCTTTGCGACCGCCACGGTGCCTCCCTATCGTGTTCCCTCGCTTCGGCATCGAGGGATTTGGTACTGCCATAGATAAGAGTGCCAGATATTCGGGTGATTTGCTGCATCCGCGTGTCGTTCGTGTCGCGAGTGTCGCGGGTGCGCTACGAGCCACCGTGCAATTTTGGACATTCGCTGACATGATTTGCACATGACAAAACCCGAATCTCGCAATCCGATCGAACTTCCCGATGTATCCAATGTTGCTGTCGGTGTACTCGGTGGCACTGGTGAACAGGGGAGAGGATTAGCCTTGCGGCTTGCAGTTTCGGGCATCCGAGTGTCTATTGGGTCTCGCGATGCGAATCGCGCGAGTGAGTCCGCGGCAGAGCTTGGTCACGGTGTGACGGGCCTCTCGAACGAGGATTGCGCAAGCGGAGCTGACGTCGTCATTATCGCTGTCCCCTGGGATGGACACGAAAAAGTTTTGACCGGTCTTCGCGATCAATTGGTCGGGAAAATCGTGGTGGATTGCGTAAATCCGCTGGGATTCGACGCCGGAGGAGCTTTCGCTTTGTCAGTGGCTGACGGATCAGCGGCTCAGCAAGCAGCGGCCTTGCTGCCCGAAAGCATGGTGGTCGGAGCGTTCCACCACGTCTCAGCAGTAACTCTGCTTGACCTCACCCAGGAGACGATCGACACAGACGTCATGGTCGTGGGTGATGATCGCTCGGCTACTGACACGGTCCAAGCCCTCGCCGCGCGGATTCCCGGTATGCGAGGGATTTTTGCCGGCAAATTGCGCAATGCAGGTCAAGTTGAAGCTCTCACGGCCAATTTGATTTCCGTGAATCGTCGCTATAAGGCGCATGCTGGACTGCGCGTCACCGACGTTTAACGCTTAGGCGTAGGCGTGTGCCTCGTCGGGGTAAGCCCCTGAGACGACATCTGTCGCCCACTCAGTGACGGCTGATGAGAGAACGCCGCGAAGGTCCGCGTATGGCTTCACGAATTTAGGGAGTGGACCGGCGGATAGTCCGACGAGGTCTTGCCACACCAGCACCTGAGCGTCGGTGTTCGCTCCAGCACCGATGCCGATGGTCGGGATAGACAGCGAAGCTGTCACTCGAGCGGCCAAGTCAGCCGGGACCACCTCGAGCACAACAGCACTCGCGCCGGCTGCCTCCAGAGCCTTGGCGTCTTGCATGAGTCGTTCGCCAGATTCACCGCGACCTTGAACGCGGTAGCCGCCCAGGACATTCACCGACTGCGGAGTCAATCCAAGGTGGCCGAAAACGGGGATGCCGGACTCGACGAGCAACTCCACCTGAGCTAGAACTCGGTGCCCGCCTTCCAGCTTTATCGCGTGCGCACCTCCCTCTTTCATGAACCGAGCCGCCGTGTCGAGTGCCTGGGCCGGGGAGGATTGGTAGGAGCCAAAGGGTAGATCGGCGACGACGAGAGCGCGGGACGATCCGCGGACAACTGCACGAACTAGCGGCATGAGTTCGTCGACAGTAATGGGGACGGTGGAGTCGTAGCCGTACACGACCATGGCGGCGGAGTCGCCCACCAACAGGACGGGGAACCCAGCATCGTCAAATATCCGAGCAGTCATGGCGTCGTAGGCAGTGAGCATGGGCCACTTTTCGCCACGGACTTTCGCTGCGATGAGGTCGCGGACTGTGATTCGCTTCGAGGAGGTGCCTCCATAGAGGGCCTCTTGTGCAAAGTTCGACATGGCACTGCTCCCATCTCGAGGCTCGGACGAGTCCCCGGACAAGAGAAGTCTGCCACGTGATTGCCCCTAGAGCCAGCAGGGCAGCCCAATAGCTATTGGCGTGGATCTCGCCAGCGGTTGGTGATGGGGAGCCGACGGTCTCTTCCGAAGGCACGCCTAGAAATTTTGGTTCCCGGCGGATACTGGCGCCGCTTGTACTCCGCCGCATCAGTGAGTCCCACGACTCGCACCACAGTCTCTGGATCAAACCCCATAGCGATGAGCTCGCCAATACCCGCGTCCTGTTCCACGTAGCCATCGAGGATCGCGTCCAGAATCTCGTAGTCAGGCAATGAGTCCGAATCGAGCTGGTCAGGCCGCAACTCTGCGCTGGGTGGTTTGGTAATGCTGCTCTCCGGGATCGGCGGGGGGCCAGGTTGTGCGTTGCGCCAACGAGCGAGCTCCCACACGAGGGTCTTGGCAACATCCTTGATGGGAGCGAAACCGCCGACGGCATCGCCGTAGATCGTGGAGTAGCCGACGGAGACCTCGCTCTTGTTTCCTGTCGCCAGGACGAGATGACCCTCAGAGTTTGAGATTGCCATCAAAGTGGCACCGCGCACACGAGCCTGCAGGTTCTCTTCGGCCAGACCAGTGAGGTTGAGATTAGTGGTGTACGCCGCCATCATGTCCGCGATAGCGACAGTTCGAAAGTGCAGGCCAGTGCGGGCGGCTAGGTCTGCTGCATCGTCACGAGAATGCTGGGAAGAGTAGACGCTTGGCATCGAGACGCCATAAACATTCTCGCTGCCAATAGCATCGCAGGCGATAGCCGCGACAAGCGCAGAGTCAATGCCGCCGGAAAGCCCCAGCACAACTGACCGGAACCCGTTCTTGCGTACGTAGTCGCCCAGTCCAGTAACGAGCGCGGAGTACACCTCCGCGGACTCGGAAAGCCGGGGAACCACTTGGCCAAGTCGCGATCCTAGATCTACGTGCAGTACGAACTCGTCAAATTGGGGCGCACGGCCGAGGACCTCGCCGTTCGAATCAACCACGATCGAATCACCGTCAAATACCAGTTCGTCTTGACCGCCCACCATGTTGACGTACGCCAATGCGCACTGTGCTTCCCTGGCGCGTCGTTGACACAGGGCGAGTCGCTCGTCATCTTTATCGCGCTCGTAGGGCGAACCGTTGATCACTACGAGTAGGTCTGCTTGCGATTCGCGAGCCCACATCACTGGGCCGCCGTCTTGCCAGAGGTCCTCGCAAATCGCGATCGCCACGCGTGAGCCACCCACATCGATAACAGTGGGTGAATCGCCGGGAATGAAATAGCGGTACTCATCGAAGACGCCGTAGTTGGGCAGATGGTGCTTGAAGTAGGTGGCGATGATCTGGCCGTTGTGGATCACAGCTGCGGCATTGACCGGACCGCCACGAGGGCGACCGGGGGAGGAGGTCGCTGTACTGTCCAGGTAGCCCACGACGAGATGAGCGCTGATGTCATGGAGGTCGGCCGCGAGTGCCTGAATGGCCGCCTTGGAAGCCGCTTGGAACGAGGGTCGCAGGGCCAGGTCTTCGATGGGGTAGCCGGTAAGGACCATTTCGGGGAAGACAATCAGATCGGCGTCGGTTGACCTCGCGACCCGTGAGATGAGATCCGCATTGCCAGCAAGATCCCCGACGGTCGGGTTGACCTGGGCAAGAGCGATGCGCATATACGAAGGTTAGGCCCGCCCCCTAAAGAGTGGAAATTGGCCCATGTAATGCGCCGGAAACACGACAGGGGGCACACTAAGGCCATGGATAAGCAGACAGACTTCGTCCTCCGCACCATTGAAGAGCGCGATATCCGGTTCGTGCGGCTGTGGTTCACCGATGTGTTGGGGACATTGAAGTCAGTCGCAGTGGCGCCAGCCGAACTGGAGGCCGCCTTCAGCGAGGGCCTGGGGTTTGATGGATCAGCCATCGAGGGATTCGCTCGCGTGCACGAATCAGACATGCTCGCCCGTCCCGATGCGTCGACGTTCTCGGTGCTTCCGTGGCGGTCGGAAGGCCCGGGAGTAGCTCGCATGTTCTGCGACATCCTCATGCCCGATGGATCTCCCTCTTATGCCGACTCTCGCTACGTGCTCAAGCGCACGTTGTCGCGTGCTGCGGATCTTGGATTCTCGTTTTACACCCACCCCGAAGTTGAGTTCTATTTGTTTTCGAATTCTCCGGGAGACGGTCCACCTGAGCCGATTGATCACTACGGCTACTTCGACAACTCGCCACAACGTGTGGGTGCGGACTTCCGGCGGCAAGCGATCACGATGTTGGAGGCAATGGGCATCTCGGTGGAGTTCAGCCACCATGAGGGTGGGCCAGGCCAGCAAGAGATCGACCTGCGCTACGCAGATGCGCTGAGCACGGCAGACAATCTTATGACCTTCCGATTGGTGATTAAGGAGGTAGCTCTCGAGCAGGGGCTATACGCATCCTTCATGCCGAAACCTCTCAACGATGCACCTGGTTCCGGTATGCACACGCATCTTTCGTTGTTCGAAGGTGACCGCAATGCGTTCTACGAGGCCGGTGCGCCGTATCAGTTGTCACCGATCGCTCGTTCCTTCATCGCAGGTCTTCTCACGCATGCACCCGAATTCACAGCCGTGACCAACCAATGGGTGAACTCCTATAAGCGACTCGCTGCGGGCGGAGAAGCGCCCGCGTGGGCATGCTGGGGGCACAACAACAGGTCCGCGATGGTGCGCGTCCCGATGTACAAGCCTTCGAAAGGCAATTCCACTCGTGTCGAAGTTCGATCCCTCGACACTGCCTGCAATCCCTATCTGGCGCTATCAGTGATGCTCGCTGCCGGCCTGAAAGGCATTGAGCAGGGATACGAACTGCCACCCGGTGCTGAAGACGACGTGTGGGCACTCACCTCGGCCGAACGTCGCGCCCTGGGCATGCGGCCGCTGCCCACCAGCCTTGATCAGGCCATCACGGAGATGGAACGCTCCGAACTGGTAGCAGAGACACTTGGCGAGCACGTCTTCGATTTCTTCCTCCGCAATAAGCAGGCGGAGTGGGACGACTACCGGCGCCATGTGACCGGGTGGGAGCTAGACCGGTACCTTCCTATTCTGTGAGCGATCAACAGCGCGTAGCCAGCGACGAGGCTCGCGTTGTCCGCTGGGGATGTGAGCACCCTCAAGTCGCAGTCCAGCATGTGGCTCGCCTCGAGTCGATCTGCCCTCTGCCCGGCTCGGGTTGGGACGTGTTTGCACAGGCTGCAGACCCCGATCTCGCTGTGTCACGACTTGCCCAACTCATGGACACCGCCTTCGGCGGAGCAATCGCCGAAGAGTTGCGCTCTGATCCCCAAGTGGGGTCGCGGCTCGTCGCAGTCCTCGGTGTCTCTGAGGCACTTGCCGACCATCTTATTCGCCATCCATATCAGTGGACCATGATCGCTCACGCTGAGCTGACTCGGCCGGAAGCATTGGACCTTCGAGCGGATCTACTTCGAGCAGTGGGCGCCGATCCGGAGAGTGCTGAGCCGTGTGCGGCCCTGCCGGAAGAAGCAGCTCTGCTTGCACTGCGGATTGCTTATCGCGGGAGTTTGCTGGGCACGGCCACTCGTGATGTAGCCCTGGGCGCATCGCTGGATGACGTTGCAGGGGAACTTGCCGATCTTGCCGACGCAGCGCTGGCCGCTGGCCTCGCGATTGCTCGTAGCGGCTTGGCACCGGATGCAGAGCCCTGCCGATTCGCAGTGATCGGCATGGGGAAGTGCGGGGGACGCGAATTGAACTATGTGAGCGACGTTGATGTGATCTTTGTGGCTGAGCCGCTGCCAGGTGGCGACGAGTCGGGGGCCATCAAGACCGCAACGCGCCTCGCTACCGGACTGATGCGGGCCTGCAATGCGGCCACGGTAGAGGGCTCCCTCTGGGAAGTCGACCCCGCGCTGCGCCCGGAAGGAAAGCAAGGGGTCCTTGTGCGCACTCTCGGGTCCCATATCGACTATTACGAACGCTGGGCAAAGACGTGGGAGTTTCAGGCGCTGCTCAAGGCTCGGGTGAGCGCGGGGGACTCCCAACTCGGCTCTGCCTACCTTGAAGCGATTTCGCCCATGGTCTGGCGGGCAGCAGAGCGTGAAGGATTCGTCGCTGATGTGCAGGCCATGCGTCGCCGGGTTGAGTCGAATATCCCGGTGCAACATGCCGAGCGCCAATTGAAGCTGGGACCAGGTGGATTGCGGGATGTGGAATTCTCCGTGCAGTTGCTTCAATTGGTGCACGGACGAAGCGATGTCATGCTCCGTAGCCCCACCACGCTTGTCGCGCTCGAGGCGTTGGCGACATGGGGTTACGTCGGACTTGAAGACGCATCGACTCTTGGCGCTGCATACAGATTCTTGCGGACGCTAGAGCATCGAATCCAGATTTATCAGTTGAAGCGAACTCATGTGGTGCCGGATGCAGAGTCGGATTTGCGTCGAATCGGACGATCCATGGGATTCCGGTTTGATCCAGTGACTGAATTGACCCAAGAGTGGCGCCGTCACTCCCGCGAGGTCCGACGCATCCACGAGAAACTTTTCTATCGGCCCCTTCTCAATGCCGTCGCCCGCTTGGGTCCCGGAGAGGCACGACTGACTCCTGCAGCAGCCCGTGATCGATTGGAGGCTCTGGGGTATGTGGACGCGGTAGGTGCCCTTCGACAACTTGAAGCTCTGACCAGCGGCGTAAGTAGGCGTGCCGCTATCCAACGGACCTTGCTGCCGGTGCTGCTGGGATGGTTTGCCGATGCGCCCGATCCAGACTCAGGGCTGTTGGCTTTCCGCAGAGTAAGTGATGCGCTGGGTTCGGCTCCTTGGTACCTGCGTTTGCTGCGCGATGAATCTTCCACCGCAGAACGCATGGCGAGGCTGTTGTCTTCCAGTAAGTTCGCAACAAATTTGCTGTTGAGTGCGCCGGAGGCTGTCTCACTTTTAGCCGACGAAACCGAGCTTCAGCCGCGATCGGCCTGGCAAGTTCGCACCGAATGCGAAGCGGCTGCAGGACGTGCAGAAAACCTTCACGGTGCAGCGGTTGCGGTTCGGGGTGTGCGACGGCGGGAGATGTTCCGAGTCGCGGCTGGTGCGGTGCTTGAGCTCACTGATGGGGAGGCGGTTGGGCGCGGATTGAGTGATATCGCTGACGCAGCGATCGCGGCGACGCTGAACGCTGCCATCCGCGCAGTGGAGGAGGACCTGGGTCATGAATTGCCTACGCGTATCGCAATCATTGGGATGGGCAGATTAGGAGGCGCCGAACTCTCCTTCGGCAGTGACGCGGACGTGATGTTCGTTCACGATCCCCAGCCTGGGATCGGAGACAAAGAGGCGACTGATATCGCAATGCAGGTAGTCGGCGAATTGCGCAGGGTCCTCACGGAACCTTCAACGGAGCCTGCGTTGGACTTCGACGCTGACCTGCGGCCAGAAGGTAAGAACGGGCCACTCGTGAGGTCCATCGCCTCGTATACAGCCTATTACGAGCGCTGGTCTGCGCCGTGGGAGTCACAAGCCCTAGTGCGGGCCCGAGTGGTGGGCGGTGATTCGGCGCTAGGAGCGGACTTCATCACCATGGTGGATTCGCTGCGTTGGCCCAACGGTGGCCTGACAAGTGATGCCATACGCGAGATTCGACGGCTCAAAGCGCGGATGGAAGCTGAACGCCTTCCGCGCGGGGCTGATCCGACCCTCCACACCAAATTGGGACGAGGCGGCCTCTCGGATGTGGAGTGGAGCGTGCAATTGCTCCAGATGCAGCACGCGCACAAGATTGCTGGGCTTCGCACCACGAACACGCTAGAGGCTTTGCGCGCGTGTGTGTCTGGAGGAGTTTTAGCGGAATCTGACGCGGCCGCACTGTCCAGTGCCTGGATTCTCGCGACGCGCGTTCGCGACGCAATCACTCTCGCACGAGGAAACTCCAATGACGTTGTACCTACAGCTGGCCGCGAACTTGGTGGCGTCGCGCACCTACTCGGCTACCTACCCAGCGAACGAGGCGCCCTAGTGGAGGACTACCGACGGGTTACCCGACGCGCCCGCGCTGTGATGGATCGAGTGTTCTATGGCGTCTGAAGATTGGCTCCCCTTCGACGAGGCAAGGGGTATCGAGTTCAGGTATTTCAACTCCTTGGATTCCGCAACCTTGCTAAGTCGGATCGAACATGGGCGGTCTGATCGACGCGGTTTGTCTATCGCCACTGTGAACGAAGCGCAGAGCGCGCGCGTGATCCCGCTGGTATTGGCATGTGGAGTATGCGGGTCACCCACCGCTGGGGTCTTGATGGATGGTTCATTGGCGACGTTCCTGCCGGATTCCTACACGGAAGACGCAATCCGACTCTGCGAGTCGGGCTGGCTAAGTAGGTTCAGTTCGACCATGGGTGCTTCGGGGGACTTCACGATGCCGACCATGCCGATTCTTTGTTCTGGCTGCGGAGCCGCATTCGCTATTGAAGGTTCGAAGCTGCACGCAATATGGATGTTGACGCGCTCCGGCGAAACTATGTCCATTGCTCTGAAGCGGGGATAACTTCTTTCGACTTTTCCTACCGGACCAGGTGGACATGGAGGGCGCAAGGCCCTCCATGTCCACCTCGATCAGATGTCGTAGTACATCTCGAACTCGTGCGGGTGCGGACGGAAGCGGATGGGATCCACTTCGTTGACGCGCTTGTATTCCACCCAGGTCTCGATGAGATCTTCGGGGAACACTCCTCCCGCCGTGAGGTAGTCGTGATCGGCCTCTAGGGCGGCGAGCACCTCGGGGAGTGAACCAGGCACCTGCTGGATCGATGCAAGCTCGTCCGGCGGCAAGTCGTAGAGATCCTTGTCGACGGGAGCCGGCGGCTCGATTTTGTTGCGAATGCCATCGATACCGGCCATGAGCATCGCTGCAAAGGCGAGGTAGGGGTTGCTCGACGGATCCGGCACGCGGAACTCAATGCGCTTAGCCTTGGGCGAAGTGCCGGTGACGGGGATACGAATACATGCGGAGCGATTACGCGCCGAGTAGACGAGGTTCACCGGAGCTTCGTAGCCGGGGACTAGACGGTGGTAGGAGTTGACTGTCGGGTTGGTGAACGCAAGCAGCGAAGGCGCATGCTTGAGCAGGCCACCGATGTACCAACGGGCAATGTCAGAGAGTCCGCCGTATCCGCGCTCGTCGTAGAACAACGGCTCGCCGTTCTTCCACAGTGATTGATGACAGTGCATTCCTGAGCCGTTGTCGCCGAAGAGCGGCTTGGGCATGAATGTCACGGTCTTGCCCGCCTGCCAAGCCACGTTCTTGATGATGTATTTGAAAAGCATTACCTCATCGGCGGCCTTCTTGAGCGTGTTGAACCTGTAGTTGATCTCGCACTGGCCAGCTGTGCCGACCTCGTGATGTGAGCGCTCTACGTGGAGACCTGCTTCAGCGAGCCTGCTGCACATCTGGTCGCGAAGATCGGCGTAGTGATCAACGGGTGGCACCGGAAAGTAGCCACCTTTGACACGTGTCTTGTAGCCGAGGTTGCCGCCCTCTTCGACGCGCCCGGTGTTCCACGCACCTTCGATTGAGTCGATGTAGTAGTAGCTAGCGTTGATCTTCGTCTCGAAGCGCACATCGTCAAAGATGTAGAACTCTGCTTCGGGACCGAAGTACACCGTGTCTGCGATGCCAGTCGAGGCGAGGTAAGCCTCAGCCTTTGCAGCGATGCCGCGCGGATCGCGACTGTAGGGCTCGTTGGTGTAGGGATCGAGGATCGAGTGGTTGACGACGATCGTCTTTGCGTCGCGGAACGGATCGAGGAACGCCGACGTGGGGTCAGGCATGAGTTTCATGTCTGACTCGTGAATCGCCTGGAAGCCGCGGATCGACGAGCCGTCGAACATCAGGCCTTCCTCGATCGTATCGGCGGTGAAGTGGCTCGCGGGCATGTTGAAGTGCTGCATCACACCAGGAAGGTCGATGAAGCGAACATCGATAAATTCGATGTTGTTGTCCTTGATGTACTTCAACATCTCATCTGCGGTGCTGAACATTGATCCTCCGACATCCGGTGCCTCGTATTTGCCTCGTGAACGGATCGGTCCGTGCCACGAGGCGCAGTCAACCACGTACCAATCCGAGCCCTAAGCCTAGGCTCCAGCGATTTCGGTTCGGTATGGGCATTGTTTCGCCGATGTTTCGCCGGGAGATACGGTGAGGCAGTGGAATTGATGAAGGCCGGACTTGGTCGCCGTCTTGGGGCGCTCTGTATTGATTGGGGCGCCTCGCTACTGGTGGTGCAGGTGTTGTTTGGGCGGACCTACGCCTATGGGTCGACTGAGTCGTCCTTGATCACCGGCCTTGTGTTTATCGCGGAGGTTGCCGTGCTGACGAGCCTCATGGGCGGGTCATTCGGGCAGGTTCTGCTGGGCGTGCGAGTAGTCCGGACCGATGGCTCTCGATTGTGGCCCCTGCGGGTCCTAGGACGGACACTGCTGCTGTTTTTAGTGATCCCCGCGGTGATCATGGACTCTGATGGCCGAGGGCTCCACGACAAGGCTGTTGATTCGCGAACGATCCGAGTGTCGCGGGCCTAGCGTCAGAGTGCGGTCAGCGTGACTGACGAGGCATTGGGCCTTTGGGCAGCGGAATGGCATTTTGACGTTGGGAGAGCGCGTCGAGGCGGCGACGAATGTCATTGGACTCCGCGGGCCGAAGATTTTTGGGCAGTTTGCCCATTTCCTTTTGAAGACGTGAAATACGAATCTGACCCTCTTCGGTACCGACCTGCATCTCATAGATCGGGATATCAGGCAGCCAGCGGGCGGTCTTTTTCCGCTCGGTGGCCAAGAGAGCGACAACTCGACTCGGAGCGCCTTCACCGACGAGGATGACTCCGCAGCGCCCCACCACTCGACTCACGAGATCCTGATTGCGGGTCACTGCGACTGCAGGAGTGACCGACCAGTTGCCGCGCATACTTTCGATGACAGCCGCAGCGGCTCCGGGTTGCCCCTCAATGGACTTGTATGCCGAACGCATGGCCACACGGCTGAACCAGAACAACGCGGCGATGGCGCCGGCAGGAACTCCGAGGATGACTCCCGTCGGCCAGTTTAGGAAGATGGACAGCGGGGTCGCGACGACAGCTCCAACGACCAGGAAGATCCCGGCCATCTCCCAGCCGATCGTGGGTCGACCGGACTTGGCCATGCGGAAGTTCTCCAGAATGGTGGAGAACCGAGACTTGATACCGGAGAAGCGCGCCATGGGTCGCAAGCCTACGCGCCAAGGCCGGTGCGCGCAGCGATGGCCTCGGCATACAGGCGTCCGGCTCGATACGAGGAGCGCACGAGAGGGCCGCTGAGCACTCCGAGGAAGCCAATGTCGCGCGCAGCCTGCTCTAGGGCCACGAATTCGTCGGGGTGAACCCATCGTGCGACGGGGTGATGGCGCGACGAGGGGCGAAGGTACTGCGTGATGGTCACCAAGTCACAACCAGCGTCATGTAGGTCAAGGAGGGCTTGGCCGACCTCATCGGGTTCTTCTCCCATACCCAGAATCAGATTGGACTTTGTCACGAGTCCAAAGGCGCGAGCCTGCGTGATCACGTCAAGCGAGCGGTCGTACTCGAATGCCGGGCGTACCGTGCGAAAGAGGCGCGGAACAGTTTCGAGATTGTGGGCGAGCACTTGCGGACCCGCCTCAAAAACCTCCGTGAGCAAGGTCGGATTTCCACTGAAATCTGGAATCAGAATTTCGACACCAGTCTCGGGATTAAGTTTGTGAATTGCCCTGATTGTTTCGGCATAAAGCCAGGCACCCTCGTCTTCGAGATCATCGCGAGCCACACCAGTGACGGTCGCGTAACGCAGTTGCATAGTCCGAACTGATTCGGCTACACGTCGTGGCTCATCGCGATCGAGGGGCGCCGGTTTGCCAGTGTCGATCTGGCAGAAGTCACAGCGCCGAGTGCATTGTTCGCCGCCGATAAGGAAAGTCGCCTCGCGATCCTCCCAACACTCGTAGATGTTGGGACAGCCAGCTTCTTGGCAGACGGTGTGGAGTCCCTCGCGCTTAACGAGAGCCTGAAGTGACAAGAACTCCGGTCCTGTCCGGGCGCGAGTCTTGATCCATTCGGGCTTGCGCTCAATCGGCGTCTCAGCGTTGCGCGCTTCAATCCGAAGGAGCTTGCGCTCGCCGTTGCTTTGGGCTGTCACGGACCTAACCTTACGGAGTCCGGCAGCGGCTGCCAGCGCTGGAGGTGGACCTCCACTACATCTGCTGCGGCGTGAATCGAAATCGGCCGGCCCAACTCGGCGCTCACGCTAGTGACTGTGGCGTCTTGGATCCCACAGGGAACTATTCGGCCAAACTC
>WLOK01000044.1 GCA_009699315.1 Actinomycetota bacterium | reverse complement strand
TGCTTCTGGGGCGCCGAGGAGATTTTCTGGCGTATCCCCGGGGTTTTCACAACAGCCGTTGGCTATCAGGGTGGAATTTCACCACACCCTACCTACGAAGAAGTCTGTAGTGGGCGCACCGGACACACTGAATCGGTGCTCGTGGCCTACGACCCCGCCAAGGTCTCCACCACCGAACTGCTGCGGCATTTCTGGGAGGAGCACGATCCGACTCAGGGCATGCGCCAAGGAAACGACGTCGGCAGCCAGTACCGCAGCGCCATTTATTGGACGACCGAAGAGCAAAGTGTGCTTGCGTCAGAGAGCGCCGCTGCCTACGAACCGGTGTTGATTGATCGGGGATACGGCACCGTCACAACGGAGATTGCTCCCGCCGAAGGGCGCCCGTTCTACTACGCCGAGGAATACCACCAGCAGTACCTCTACAAGGTGCCCAATGGTTATCGCTGTCATTCACAGACGGGAGTACCCCTGCCATGGCCGTCGTGACGCTCGCTCCCAATGTCCATCGAATTCCGACACTCGGCGACTACATCAACTCCTTCGCGTTCACTGAGACTGACGGTTCGGTGACACTTGTTGATTGTGGCATCAAGCGTGCCCCAGCAAAGATCGTTAGAGCGCTAGCCCAGATGGGCAAGGACCCGAAGGATGTGCAGCGCATTGTGCTGACACACGCCCACAGTGATCACGCGGGTGGCGCGGCGGCAATGGTCGAGAAGACTTCTGCGACTGGCATTTCGGCGCATGAAGCAGATATTGATTTTCTCGAGGCAGGCATGTCGCCACCTTTTGGCAGCGACACAACTTCAGGCAGGATTTTCGCGCGCGTGAACAAGGGCGGATTCGCCCCGGTCAGCGTCTCGCACGTAATTCGTGATGGCGACGTGTTGCCTGTCGCTGGCGGTCTTCGCGCAATTCATACCCCAGGACACACTCCTGGGCACATCTCGCTGCTTCATGAGGACAGCGGCGTTCTCATCACGGGCGATGCCATCTTTAACATGCGTTCCAAGCTCGCGTGGCCCTTCGCGGCATTCTGCACATCCGCTGTGCTCAACGCCCAAAGTGCAGCAGTTTTCGCTGACCTTGACTACCGAATCGCCGCCTTCACCCACGGCCCCGAGATTCGCGCTAACGCCCGCGAACAGGTCCGCGGCTTTCTCTCTCGAGCGGGCACAAGCTAAGTCCGCAGTCGTCGAACCGGTCAGCTCGGGATCGGTGCGCAGATTGCCGTGACCTCCACGGGAACGGCCACCATGAACGGCGTGTTATTCACAACAGTGACTGACCAACCATCTCCACCCGCTGTGGGAGCGTTGGACGAAACTTTGACGGAACTTATCCACGCGTCACCGGGGTTTCCCGTCATAGCGAAACCGCCGCTCAGGACTGTGTCACCTGTGGTGCAACTGGCCGTCAACGACCGAAAGTCGCCCTGAGGGTAGAGCGTCCCGGAATTCGTGACCGTGTAGACACCCAAAACACCTGCGGGGCCTGTCGGGCCAGCAGCGCCCGAGGGGCCCGAAGGACCAGCAGCGCCCGAGGGGCCCGAAGGACCGGCAGCGCCCGCAAGCCCCTGCTGTCCACGTGCACCACGATCGCCCTGTGGACCGGCGAGGCCACTCGCTCCAGCGCCACGCCAGGTGTACTTCGTATCTCCCGCGGCACAGAAGGCATCACGCGTGGTCAGATTCATATCGCCATTGGCGTTCACACATGCGTAGTAGGCAGCGCGTTGGATAGATTCATTGCCACCGCCGGCTACCGCTTGACTCGCAACGAAGACCAGCCCGCCGCAGGCAACCGTGGCTGCGGACGCAGCGGCCGCCCACACAAGCGGGCGACGCAAGCTCCGCATCGACCCGGCAGTGCGATCACCATCAGGACTTGGCGTGGTGTGCATACTCATGGCGGGTCTCCCTCGATTTCGGCGCGTCTAGTCGGCAACCGAGGGGAACGCTACGCCACCTGGTGCAAAAAGTGTCACTTATGGGAGTGACACACCCCGTTGGCTAAGGCAATGACTTACGCAGGTCGGTGAGCGCATCAGCCGCTTCGGCCAAGACCGCATCATCATTGGGGCCAGCAACCGCAAGCAGATCGGCAACAACAACTCTCAACTGAGCCTCGAGGACTTCGTCGCCAAGGCGCGGAAGATCGCGCACCGGACGGCCCTCAAGTCTTAGATCAAGCAGCAAGATCCGCTGTGCAATGTCGTGAGTGTCGTCCGCGATAGTGGCAAGCCTCGATGAATTGAGGGTTCGAAGTCGATCACATACGCGCGTGCACTCAAGAACAATCCGCTCGCGAGGTTCAGTTGGCTCGACGAGCATCAGTTGCGATTGACGATGGCAAGCAAACGCAAGATCTCGAGGTAAAGCCACACGAGGGTGATGAGCAAGCCGAATGCCAAGCGCCATGCTTCGCGCTGAGGCACGCCCATCTTGACTGCCTGGCTGATTGCCTCGAAGTCGAGCATGAGGCTGAAGGAAGCCAGAGCGACGCCAAATAGACACAGGATCAGGCCCCAGCCGCCCACCCCGTAGAAGCCCCAGCCGCCGCCCACGCCAAACATTGATGCAATAAATGAGGCAAAAGCAATGAGGGCGTAGGAGATCATCGCGCCAATAAAGACTCGCACAAAACGTCCAGTGACTCGCACGATCTTTGTGGTGTAAAGAACGAGCATGACTCCGAATGCAGTCATCGTACCGATAACTGCCTGGAGTACGAGCCCGGTGTATTTCGGGTTGACGACGTACTCGTCGTACATGAAACTCACCGAGCCGAGCATCAGGCCACTGCACACTGCGTAGAGCAGCACAAGCACGGGTGAGACCTTGCGCTTCACGGCATTGACGATGCCCAGCACTAGAGCGCCGATCGCACCGACGATGAGCAGGAGCGGAATGAACCAACCTACGAAAGCGAACACGACGCAGACGCCAAAGACCAGGAAGCACTTCGTCATGATGTCGCCCATGGTGACGGCTGGCTCGTTCGCGACGGGCTGCGTCCATGCGGGCTGAGTCGAGATCGGCTGACCTACCGGCGGGGCTAGGGTGCCGGTCGCTACTCCTGATCCGGGGATCGGCTGAGGGGCCGCCTTCGCCGGACGGGTGAGCTTGGAAAGGACTGGGTTGGACGTTGTCTGCATGGTCAAAATATTAACTCAACGACAAGGGCTAAGCCTTCCTCAGGCCCGCCACGCCCAAGCGATCGGTACCCCGGCCACATCGGCCCTCGAAGCAGTCAGCGGCAGTCGAACTAAACCAGAATCGTTTCGATGGTGCCCCCGGTGGGATTTGAACCCACACTGTGCCGGGTTTAAGCCGGGCGTCTCTGCCAGTTGGACTACGGGGGCGGGCGATCTAGCCGAGTGTTCGCAATAACTCCAGAGTGCGATCCCAAGCAAGTGACGCGGCCTGCGCGTTGTAGACCTCGGGACGGTCATCGTTAAAGAAGGCGTGTTGGGTGCCCAAGTAGGTCTCAATAATGGCATCGCCCCCGTGCCCACGAATGTCCATGGCGTACGACGCAATCGAATCGCCCGTCGATGGGAGATCGGATTCGGCCTGATGTACCAGGGCCGTACGACCGGCGTAGTTAGCCCACGCGGGCGAGTATTCCGGCCATGGCATCGCCGGATAGAAAGCAGACGCCGCGAAAATATGAGGAGTCACGGTTGGGCCGAGGAGCGCAAGTCCGCCACCCATGCAGAACCCGACTATGCCGAGTTTCGCTGACGTGAGCTCAGGTCGACGCACGAGATAGTCAGCTGCCGCGGCAATGTCGTCACCCGCTGCGGCAACCTGGAGACCCATCATGAGCTTGCCCGCCTCGTCAGGTTCGGTGGTGTTGACGCCGCCGTAAAGGTCAGGGGCGAGGGCAACAAATCCGGCCTCAGCAAGTCGATCCACAACATGGGCAATATGCGGGACTACGCCCCACCACTCCTGAATAACCAGCACACCGATGCCAGAGCCTGAGGCGGGAATTGCCAAGGTGCCGGGGATGTCCGAGTCGCGGCGTGGGATTGCGATCTGTTCAGTCATGGACGCGACTCTAGTGCGTCGAAGATGGCACAGTGCTTCCGCGCACCACCAATTCGGTGGGGAGCACTTTGGTCTCGAAGGGTTTTACGCCGGTGCGTAACTGCTCGAGCAGAGCCTCGGCACTGACGCGGCCAAGTTCGGCGACTGGCTGTTCAACCGTGGTGAGGTCGAGCAACTCAGAAATGTCATGGCCATCAACCCCCACGATGGACACGTCGCGTCCAGGGCGGAGTCCGTGTCGCTGTAGAGCGCGAATCGCACCGAAGGCCATCTCATCAGACATGGCGAAGACTGCCGTTGGCCGCCTGGGCTGCGACAACAACACGGTCATCGCACGTTCGCCTCCCGCGACGGTGAAATATCCGCTCGCTTCCAAGACCGGGTCATGAGTCATTCCTGCGCCGTTGAGCGCTGCCGTGAATCCCCTGCGCCGATCATCCTGCATGGTGAATGCGGTGGGGCTTACGTCCCCCGCAATGAGCCCGATATCGACGTGGCCAAGGTTCAACAGATGCTGAGTTGCCATTCGGGCGGCTTCCACATCGTCAATGCACGCAGAAGGAACGCTCGAAGCGGTCATGCCAACAAGACTGACAGGAAGCCCCATCCCCACAAGGTTTTGGACTTCCGGCAGCGCGGCAGGGAGCGCCAACACCATCAGACCATCCACCCGGCCACGCAAACGCCGCTCTGAGGGAATCCGTTCGGTCGAAACGGACGGATCACCAACTCCGAACAGCAGCAAGTCGACTCCTGCCCCCTGAAGAACTGAATCGATTCCCGACAGCAAGGTCGCGAAGAACCAGCGGGAGACGTACGGCGTGACAATCGCAATCGTGCCCGTCCGACCGCTTGCCAACCGTGATGCGCTTGGCGAGATGACATAGTCAAGTTCTTCCGCCACGCGAGCAACACGATCGCGGGTTGCGGCGTCAACGTGTGGGAGTCCTCTGAGTGCTCGCGAGACGGTCGCTGTGGAAACACCCGCGATCTTCGCCACGTCACGGATGGTGATGTTGCGGCCTGTCATGGAAACTCCGAATCTGATCGCATTGCTGTACTGAGCCGAACGGATCACCTGCAAGAAAACGCTTACGGTTCAGCCCAGTTAACCCACTCAAAACCTGATTCTAGGAGCGCTAATCTGCCGACTGCAAGGCATTACACAAGATCGACCTAGCCTTGAGCCAAACTCCACGCAATGCCATCCAAGATGTCGGTCTCACTCACGACCACTGGGAGGCTAACCCGGCGCACAATCCGGTCCAAGATGAGCGCCCCGCCTCCGATCACGTCCACTCGTCCCTCGTGTATCACAGGTAGAGCCGCTCGCTCGGCTCGAGTCATGCCCAGTAGGTCTGCGGTCACTCTGGCCACGTGCTCCGGCATCAGGATCGACCCATGCAGAGCCGCCGGATCGTAGACCGACAGACCTAATGCAACGGCGGCAACAGTGGTCACAGATCCAGCGAGACCGACGAGGCTTTGCGCTTTGTCAAGCGGGACGATTTCTGCCGCTCGATCAATTGCGGCGTCAATATCCGCGATCGTCGCGTCGATCGACGCGCGAGTAGGTGGATCATCTCGGAGGTGACGTTCGGTGAGGCGTACGCATCCGATGTCGACGGACATCGCCGCAAGTGGAAGGTCGGCACCTAGCACAAATTCGGTTGAGCCTCCGCCAATATCCACCACGAGAGTTGGCAAGGCAACCGGGTTGCGCAAGCCACGCACGGCTCCCGTGAAGGAGAGCGCAGCTTCTTCTGCTCCCGTGATGACCTCCGGGTCAATGCCGAGTCGCGTCCGAACTCCAGCAATGAAGTCGTCCTTGTTGCTGGCATCACGACTCGCACTAGTGGCGACGAAGCGCACATGAGTCACGTTGTGCAAGGACAACACCTCGGCATAGCGATCACATGCACTAAAAGTTCGGTTGAGCGCCGCGGCGGACAACATCCCGGTGCGATCGACCCCCTCACCGAGTCGGACAATCTCCATCCGGCGATCGACTTCCGCGAAATGATCACCCTCGATATCCGCGATGAGTAACCGGATCGAATTCGTCCCACAGTCAATGGCCCCTACGCGCATGGTCCGTCCTTCCACCATACGCCGAGCATTTCGCGGACCTCGTCACCAAACGGATTGACTCCGGGACCTGCAGCAAGTGCGTGTCCCAGCAGTGCGTGTAGGCACTTCACGCGAGTAGGCATGCCGCCAGCAGAAATCCCGGCAATCTCAGGCACTGCGTCACCACGGCGCTCAAGGTAGTCCGCGTGCGCGAGGGCATAGGCATCACACAGTTCAGGATCATCAGCAAGGCGCTCATTCATCTCACGCATTACACCGCCAGCTTCGAGGGTGCCGACTGCACTAGAGGCCTTTGAGCAGGTCAGGTAAAACACAGTAGGGAATGGAGTGCCATCCTCGAGTCGCGCCTCGGTCTCGACAACCGTCGGCAGCCCACAACCACAACGATGAGCGATCGCCCGAATATCGCGTGGAGTGCGACCCAACTGTGCAGCGACGGCAGAGATGTCAGCAGGGGTTGGTGGTTCAGCCGGCATCAGCAACTCGTACGGAATCCCATAGCCCCGACCACCACGATCGCTCTTCGCCTGCAGCAGTTGTCACAACCTGTGTGTCATCGCCGCCGATCACGACGTAGCCAATCTCACCAGGCAACACGAAGTGCAAGCGGCTTCGTGCTTGAGCCGCAACATAGGCCGGGTCTTGCCAACGCTCCTGCTCAGCAGTGCGATCCGCGACCTCTTGCTGAGTGGCCGCGACGGACGCCTCAAGCCGGGAGATCTCCATGCGCTGTGAGACCCACTCGCGGATCGGAAGTGCCAACGTCAGAGCCAGCGCACCCAGCACAACGAGCAGCGCAACAGCCCTACCCCTGGCCGAGCGGCGGCGCCGGGGCGCAGCGACGCGACCCTCACGCGGCGTAGACATGCTCCTAGGGTCGCACGACTAGCGCGCGAAACGCGGGAATGCGCCCGCGCCCGCATAGCGGGCGGCGTCGTCGAGCTGCTCAGCAATGCGCAGAAGCTGGTTGTACTTGGCCACGCGCTCTGAGCGGGCAGGGGCACCGGTCTTGATCTGACCACAGTCGGTCGCCACGGCCAAGTCAGCAATTGTGGTGTCCTCTGTTTCGCCAGAGCGATGGCTCATCATGCAGGCGTAGCCATTGCGATGGGCGAGGCTCACCGCCTCGAGCGTCTCAGTGAGCGAGCCGATCTGATTGACCTTCACGAGCATCGCATTAGCTGTGCCGGCGTCAATGCCACGCTGCAGTCGCTCGGGATTAGTCACGAACAGGTCATCACCGACAAGCTGCACACGATCGCCAAGAGTGGTCGTGATGTGCGCCCAACCAGCCCAGTCGTCCTCGGACAACGGGTCCTCGATAGACACCAACGGGAAGTCGCTACATAGCGTCTCGTAGTAGGCCGTCATCCACTCCGCCGAACGATCAGCGCCCTCGAACCGGTAGGCACCATTCTCGAAGAACTCCGTGGCCGCGACGTCGAGCGCGAGCGCGACATCCTTGCCGAGAGTGAGTCCGGTCTTTGCAACCGCGACCGAAATGAGATCGAGTGCTGCACGGTTGCTGGGCACGTCGGGTGCGAAGCCGCCTTCGTCGCCAAGCCCTGTGGCATAGCCGGACTCCTTGAGCACGGCCTTGAGTGCGTGGTAGACCTCGGTGCCCCAACGCAGCGACTCGGAGAAGTCTGCAGCGCCGATAGGCGCGACCATGAACTCCTGGATATCGACACCAGTGTCTGCATGCGCGCCACCATTGAGGATGTTCATCATCGGAACTGGAAGTACATGTGCGTTGGGTCCACCGACGTAACGGAACAGCGGAAGGTCTGCCGATCGCGCAGCGGCCTTGGCGACTGCAAGCGAAACACCGAGGATGGCGTTGGCGCCAAGGCGGGCCTTATTGGGCGTGCCGTCAAGGTCGATCATGATCTGGTCGATGATGCGCTGCTCACTAGCATCCATGCCCAGCAACTCGGGCATGATTTCGTCTTCGACCGACGCGACAGCGAGGAGCACACCCTTGCCGTTGTAGCGGGCCTTATCTCCATCACGGCGCTCGGATGCCTCAAAGGCTCCCGTCGATGCGCCAGAGGGAACGGCTGCGCGAGCCGCGGTGCCGTCATCGAGGACGATCTCGACTTCAACGGTGGGATTGCCGCGGGAGTCAAGAATCTCGCGGGCCAACATGTCTTCGATAGCAGCCATACCGCAACCCTATCTGCACTGTGAAGTGGCTATTCCTTGTGTCCCTCTGCCTGACGCAGGGCGGCGGCATAGCGGCGGTTGGCATCACGTAGGGCCGTTTCGGCCTCCCAGCCCTGCTGCGCGCCTGCTGCCACGAGGGCCAAGAGTAGGTCGCCGTACGCCGCTGTATCGGCAAGAGAGTCGACGACCTCATCTGCCGCAATCGATGCGGGTAAGTCCGCCGCGACGTTGCCGTTGCGCGCCCGGCTGAGGAGCTTTGCCGCCAGGGCTAGCGCAGGCAATCCCATCGGGACACCATCAGTCACTGAGGTGCGGCCCTTTTCGCGGGCCTTGATCGCCTGCCACGCCGACTCGACTTGCTCTGGTGTCTCTGCATCGCCATCCGCGAAGACATGCGGGTGTCGAGAGATCAGTTTTGTCACGATGCCATCGGCCACGTCATCGATCGACCAAGGATGGTCCCCGTCTTGCGCAATGCGCGCGTGGAAAACAACTTGAAGTAAAACGTCACCGAGTTCTTCGAGGAGCGCTGCTGAATCTTTCGATTCGATCGCGTCGAGCGTCTCGTACGTCTCTTCGATCAGATATGGAACAAGCGACTCATGGGTCTGTTTTTCGTCCCACGGACAACCACCCGGCGACCGCAGTCGATCCATCACCTCGACTAGGTCGAGGAGGCGCTCACCGGGTCGCGAGGTCACTTCGAGACGGGCGTCGACAGATCAGAGGGCAGCGCACCGAGCGTCAATTGCGCGGCATCCCAAGTGCCGTAACGCGGGTTTGGGGTGACACCAATTTCAGCAGCTAGCTGGAACACGTAGTCATACACAGCCTGCTGCTGAGCTTTCGTGTCAGTTCCCGGCACGAGGACCGGCCCCATCTTTTCCAACGTCAGAGACAGTCGGAAGGCATTATTGATTGCGCTTGGCGGAATCTGACTCTCCAACAACACCGCAAGGAGCTGATCATGTCCGCCTAGGGATGCCTCAGCGGTCGCGATGGCAGCTTGAATGTCCGCATCCGTGATCACGATGCCGAGTTTCGCGCTTGATTGGTCAATGAGGTTTTCGAGAATGAGCCGGTTCAAGGCCGCCTGCATCGCCTCGAAGTCCGCCTGATCGACAGGCTGATTCAGCGCCCGATGTAAATCCGAGACGTAGTTATCGAGAGTCGTGTTAGCGACGGCCTGCTCGCCCACGATCACAGCCGAAGATGCCGCCACGGGCCCACCACATGCTGAAAGGAGAATCGCCACAACGGCGATGCCGGCGGCGGGGATAAGTCCGCGGCGGATCGGCTTCACGAAACACTCCTGTCTGGCTCTAGTACCGAGGTGATGAGGTCGGCCGCCCATTGCAGCAGGTTGCCGTCCGGTCTCGGTACAAGGATGGTACGGACGGTGGCCTTGACGATGCTCCCCGGGTAGAGCCTCGTCAGACGCATCGTCCGGGAATCGGGCAATTCGACCGGATGGAAGCGAACGGCGTTGCCCTGCAGAACCACCTCATCGAGGCCGGCTCGCCTCGCCAATACTCGGAAGCGAGCCACGCCCAGGAGGCTCTCGACCACAGCGGGCAGCGCCCCGAACCGATCGGTCATTTCGGCAGCGACAGCCTCAACTTCCGGATCAGTCGTGGCTGCCGCGAGTCGTCGGTAGACATCGAGACGGAGCCGTTCTTCGGGTACGAACTCATGTGGCAGATGTGCGTCGATAGGGAGTTCGACGCGAACCTCCGCGACCTCCTGTGCCCCTGTGCCACGCACTTCTGCGAGCGCCTCCCCGACCAGCCGCAAATAGAGATCAAAGCCCACATCCGCAATGTGACCGCTCTGCTCGCCACCCAGCAGATTGCCTGCACCGCGAATCTCCAGATCCTTCATCGCGATCTGCATGCCCGAGCCGAGATCCGTATGCTGCGCAATTGTCGCGAGGCGATCATGTGCTGTCTCGGTGAGCGGCTGTTCCACCGGGTACATGAAGTACGCATAAGCCCGCTCACGCCCACGGCCTACCCGCCCACGTAATTGATGAAGTTGAGAAAGCCCGAGTAGATCAGCACGATCAACAATGAGTGTGTTTGCATTGGAGATGTCCAAGCCGGACTCCACGATTGTCGTGCAGACCAGCACGTCGATCTCGCGTTCCCAGAAATCGAGAATGACCTGCTCAAGTGTGTGCTCGTTCATCTGGCCATGTGCGACGCCGATGCGGGCATCGGGTACGAGCTCATGCAATCGTGCAGCCACGCGCTCGATGGATTCGACTCGGTTGTGTACAAAGAAGATTTGTCCCTCACGCAAGAGTTCCCGGCGGATCGCAGCGCCAATCTGCTTGTCGTCGTAGGGACCCACATAAGTGAGAATCGGTAGCCGCTCTTCGGGTGGAGTCTGAATAGTCGACATCTCTCGGATGCCAGTGACGGCCATCTCCAAAGATCGCGGGATAGGTGTCGCAGACATCGTGAGCACATCGACATTGGTGCGCAGAGCCTTCAAATGCTCCTTGTGCTCAACGCCAAAGCGTTGTTCCTCATCGACGATTACCAGACCCAAGTCTTTAAATCTCATTTGCGACGTGAGCAGACGATGCGTGCCGATGACAACGTCGACGGTGCCATCAGCCACCGCCTCCACAACGGCAGTTGCCTCCTTATTAGTCTGGAATCTAGATAGTCCGGCGATCTTCACGGGGAACGGTGCGAATCGCTCTCCGAATGTCGACAGATGCTGCTGCACAAGAAGTGTGGTGGGGACGAGAACGACCACCTGACGACCATCCTGTACGGCCTTGAAGGCCGCACGAACTGCGATCTCGGTCTTGCCGTAGCCGACGTCGCCACAGATAAGCCGATCCATGGGGATGGCCTTTTCCATATCGGCCTTGACCTCATCGATGCATGACAGTTGATCGGGGGTCTCGACATAAGCGAATGCATCTTCCAACTCGCGCTGCCAGGGAGTATCCGGACCGAACGCATATCCCGGAGCGGACATGCGTGCGGCATAGAGACGAATGAGTTCACCGGCAATTTGGCGCACCGCTTTGCGGGCACGACCCTTGGCCTTCTCCCAATCCGCGCCACCAAGTCGATGCACAGTCGGAGCCTCGCCACCAACGTAGCGCGTGACCTGGTCGAGTTGATCCATGGGAACGTAGAGCCGATCCGCGGGCTGGCCGCGCTTGCTAGATGCGTACTCGAGCACGAGGTATTCGCGCGTCGCTCCGGCCACAACTCGTTGTGCCATCTCTACGTAGCGACCAACGCCATGCTGCTCGTGGACAACGAAATCACCCGGTTTGAGTTGCAAAGGGTCAAGAGTCGCCCGACGTCGCGATGGCATTCGACGCATATCACGTGTCGAGGAGCGCTGACCTACGACATCGTCCTCGGTGATGAGCATGAGATTCATCGAAGGCGACACGAAGCCGTGATAAATGCGGGCGGTCACCACGGTCACAACGCCGGCACGTGGAGCATCCTCTAGATCTGCAACAAGTGTGGCCGCGATCTCTGCTGCAACCAAGGACTCAACTGTGCGTTCGGCAGAGCCATGGCCCTCGCAAGCCCAGACCACACTCATACCTTGTGCGAGAGACGCACGTACGTCACCAATCACGTGGTCGATGTCACCGCGATAGGCCTGACCTTCTTGAGCATCGATGACCAACGACTCAACTTCGCTGTCGTCGACGAATGGCGTTATCCACCACCAAGGCAATTGGCGAGATGAAGCAATGTCGCGAAGGTCAGCTATTGATCGATAGGCAGCTGCTGCGAGGTCAATCGGAGTGGTGTTGCCCACCGTCGCGTTGTGCCAAGACGCCTCCAGGAACTCCTGCGATGTCGCAACGAGCTCGTGCGCTCGTGCACGCACACGCTCCGGATCACAGACGAGCACAAGGGTGTCTTCAGGAACGACGTCCAGCAGGGTCTCCATGCCATCTGCGAGCAGCGGAGCAAGAGCCTCCATGCCGTCCACCGTTGCGCCTTCTGCGATGCGAGCGAGCAAGTCTGCGACTTCGGGGTGCGTGTCCACCAATGCCGCCGCCCGCTCGCGAATCTGACTCGTGAGTTGTAGTTCGCGTACGGGGAGACAGTTGATGCCATCAGGCACGGCCTCCAGTGACCGCTGATCAGCGACGGCAAAGCTGCGGACCTCTTCAACCGTGTCACCCCACAACTCCGCGCGCAGCGGATGCTCGGCCGTCGGCGGAAATACATCGATGATGCCGCCACGGATAGCGAAGTGGCCACGACGTTCGACAAGATCTGTGCGGGTGTAGCCACGCTCGACCAAGGCGTGTGCGATTGCATCGACATCGATGTCCTCGCCCTCACGAATTATGAGTGGCTCCAAGCGCCCTAGCCCGCGCACGATCGGCTGCAGAATCGAACGGACCGGAGCAACGATCACGCGTACATCGCACTCTGGGTCGGCTAAGTGTGAGAGCAGATCGATGCGTCGCCCGACCGTGTCCGCTGAAGGTGAGAGCCGTTCATGCGGGAGCGTCTCCCAGGCGGGGAATTCCGCGCACACTCCGTCGATTGCACCTTGGAGCGAGGAGCACAGATCCTCGGCTTCGCGTCCGGTAGCAGTCACCAGAAGCACAGTGCGGTGCTGAGCCACACCTGACGTGATTAAGCTCCGCAGCGACGCAGGAGCAGTGATCCCGACGTCACTCACCGCACCGCGCTGAAGACCGGCCAGTCGCATTGCTTCGGCAAACGCCGGATCCGCCTGGGCCAATCGCAGGAGCGCCGCAAGAGTCACGAGGCGCTGGACTCCGCGAAGACCACACGTAGGTCTGAAAGAAGCGGTGGGATAGAAATAAGCAGGCTGTTGACGTACGGCGGATCAGCATTGAAAACGATAGGCGCACCATCGACATGCGATGCGTGCAAGCCATAACGGTGAGCAATCGCATACGGCGCCGCGACATCCCACTCGTAGAAGCCGGTGTCGTGCACATAGGCATCTGCGCGTCCGCAAAGAATCTCGTTGACCTTCGCACCGACGGATCCCACGTCAATGACCTCTACCTCGCGGCCGAGTCGCTCCGCCAGAGTCACGACGGCTGCGGGCAGCCACTTGGGCGCCCGACTTCGCGATGCCACGATGCGAATCGGTCGATCCGTAGGCAACGCGAAAGCCACGTCAGTCGGATCGGTATCGGTACGCGTGAGTTTCTGCGCCGGGAGGTCGACTGTGCTCGCCTCGAGCCGCCCGCCCGTAGGTGAGGACTCGTCTCGGACCCACAGCACGATGTGCACAGCGAAATCCGATCTTCCTTGGCCGAACTCAAAAGTGCCATCGAGCGGGTCAACTATCCAGACCCGATCTGCCTCGAGGCGGGCAAGATCGTCCTTGCCCTCCTCGCTGAGAATGCAATCGTTGGGCCGAGCCGAGCCGAGCCGATCCACGATGAGCAGATGCGACGCGCGATCTGCTTCTTTGCGCAGTCGATTTGCAGTGTCTGTGTCTGCGGGATCCAAGTCACCGTAGGTAGCCCGCAGGTCGAGTAGAAGTTGGCCAGCCTCAATCGCTGCTACGGCAGACAGTTCGCTATCGCTCGACATCATGTCGCCTTTCCATCGATGGAGTTGTATACGTTCTGAGTGCGTTCAAGACCGGCACCAACCAGCGACTCGATCGCGTCGGCAACTTGCTCGAGTCCCAACGGAAGTTCTTTACGCTCTTCAGCACCAAACGGCCGTAGCACGAAATCGGCGGGGTCTTGTCGCCCGGGCGGCCGCCCGATGCCAACCCGAACCCGCAGGTATTCGCCGGTGCCGATCGAGCGTCGGATGCTCTTCAGCCCATTGTGCCCGCCGTCACCACCGCCGAACTTCACTCGAAGCGCGGCAAAAGCGATGTCGAGTTCGTCGTGCACAACTATGAGATGCGCGGGATCGACCTTGTAGAAGTCGAGCAAGGCAGAAACTGGACCACCTGACTCATTCATGAAACTGCGCGGGATGGCCAACACTGAACGCTGCTGCGAGATACGGGTCTCAGCAACGTCACTGCGGCCGCGCTTGTGCGCGGTAAGTCGTTCGTTGAGACGAGATGCAAGTATGGCGACGGCCATCGCGCCAACGTTATGACGCGTTGCTTCGTATTCAGGCCCCGGATTGCCCAGACCCACGACGAGCCACGGGCTGTCCACGTCAGAAAGCGTTGCCCTCAGCCTCAGCCACAGCCTCGGCGTCGGCAATGACAACTGCCTCGGC
>WLOK01000043.1 GCA_009699315.1 Actinomycetota bacterium | reverse complement strand
GTGAGGTCAGCTCCGGGGATACACGCTGCAATCAGCGGAACATTTTCGAAGAAATTCCACACGTTGTCGACCGGCTGGTCGACATCGAAGGACTGAGTGATCAGCATGTGGCCTCCTGGTGGATGAACGAGCCCGGATTTTTCTCGAACGCCACACGACAGCCCATGGCGCAAAAGTAGTAGGTAGTGCCCTCGTGAACAAACGGACGATTAGCGGGAACTGCTTGGACGGTCATGCCGCACACAAGGTCAATGACCTCCTGCGGTTCTATCAAGGGAAGCATCGTGCGCTTGCGAGGCTTGAGCTGACCGGCTGCGCGCAACTGGACCAGCTCGGCGAGGATCGAAACTGCAATCTCGCGATGAGTGGTGTGACCGAGGTCAAGGCCGATGGGGACCTGTACGCGCGCGAGGTCCGACTGCGAAGTTCCGCGATCGGCAAGAAAGCCACGCACTACATCGCCACGCTTGCGCGAGGCGACCAGACCGACAAATGCCGGGCTAGCAGCCAAGGCCGACTCGAGGGCCTCTTCATCGCCATGCCCCTGAGTCGCAACGATCACGACGCTCGTCGGGGTGACCATGGCAGATGTAAATGCGGACCCGTCGACCAATTCCCCACGCCAGCCGACGTCGCGCACCAGATCGAGCAGGGTCGCGGCCATTGGCGAATTGCCCACAACAAGAACATGAGGAGCCGCCATGACAGGTTCGATGTAGATCTGCAACGCACCGTCGCTCTGGCAGGAAATTGGAATAGTCAATACTCCCTCGGGCACGTGCATCCCGGAGAAGTCTGCTTCTTGCCCGAGCCAGACCAGAGACGGCGTGCCTTCTGCGAGCACTCGCTTCGCTTCACGGATGAGCACCGGTTGAGCACATGCTCCACCGATCCATCCGATCAACTCACCCTCGGCGGTCACGATTGCACGCGAGCCATGCTGACCCGAAGACGGAGCTTGGCGCCACACAACGGTCGCCAAGACAAAGGACTCACCGGAACGCGCGAGCGATGCCGCGCGTTCCATGATGTCCAACCCGTCAACAGATCTAGCGGTCACGTCATCCAGCCTTCACCGGTGGCATACCCGAGACATCTTTGCCGGTCTGCAATGCCTCATAGACGCGGTTAGGCATCAACGGCATATCGACATTGCGAACACCGGTGTGCTTGAGGGCATTCATGACCGCATTGACGAAGGCGGCGGGGCCGCCCACAGTCGCGCACTCACCAATGCCCTTGGCGCCGATGGGGTGATGCGGACACGGCGTGACTACCTCGTAGAGCTCAAAGCCGGGGGTCTCCCAGGCTGTAGGCAAGAGATAGTCCATGTAGTTGGAGCCAATGCAGTTGCCTTCTTCGTCAAAGGTGATGTACTGCATGCTGGCCATGGCGTAGGCCTCAGTGAGGCCGCCCATGATCTGGCCCTCAACGATGAGCGGGTTGATTCGCACACCACAGTCATCGACTGCGACGAACTGCAACACGTCCCACACGCCCGTCTCCGGATCAATCTCGACCTTGCAGATGTAGGCCGCGAATGGCCACGTGAGGTTGGGCGGGTCGTAGTAGGCGTTGTTTTCTAGGCCAGGCTCCATGCCGTCAGGCACGTTGCTGTAGGCAGCGAGAGCGCAATCTTGAATCGTGACTCCACGCTCTTGATTGCCGCGAACGTAGAACCGGCCAAGCTCCCACTCGATGTCCTCCTCCGAAACCTCAAGGAGGTGAGCGGCGATCTTGCGCGCCTTGGCTCGAATCTTGCGAGCCACCATCGCGACAGCTGCACCAGCGACCGGAGTCGAACGAGACGCGTAGGTGCCCATGCCGAACGGCGCTGTATCGGTGTCGCCTTCCTCAACGACGATGTCGTCTGCCGGGATACCCAACTCGTGGGCAACAATCTGAGCCCACGTGGTCTCATGGCCCTGGCCTTGCGTCTTCGCACCCGTGCGAAGAATCGCCTTGCCGGTCATGTGCACGCGAAGTTCGGCTGAGTCGAACATCTTGATGCCGATGATGTCGTATTCACGGCTATTGCCAGCGCCGAGCGGTTCGGTCATCGTCGAGATGCCGAGGCCGAGAAGCTTGCCGCGCTTGCGCGCTTCTTCTTGCTCCTGAGCAAAGGTGCTGTAACCGATCGCTTCGAGTCCAAGATCAAGGCACTTCTGGTACTGCCCTGAGTCCGTGAGGAACCCGAACGCAGTCCGGTAGGGGAACATGTCGTCCTTGACCAGATTGACCCGGCGGAACTCTGCCTGATCCATACCGAGGTCATCCGCAGCGGCATGAATCATGCGCTCCTGGAAGAACATTGCTTCAGTCACGCGGAACGAGCAACGATAGGCAACGCCACCCGGTGCCTTGTTGGTGTACCAACCTTCACTTGTCAGATGCGCCGCTGGAACGTCGTAGCAGGCGAATGTCGAGTGCATTAGGCCGATTTTGAACTTGGTGGGCTGAGCGTCTGCGAAGAAGGCACCGTGATCGGAGACGGTGTGCATGCGCATCCCGAGGATCTTGCCGTCCTTGCGTAGTGCCAACTCACCCTGCAGATACACGTCGCGGCCGAAACCGGTCGAGATGAGGTTGCTGCTCTTGTCCTCCACCCACTTGACTGGGTGCTCGGTGAGGATCGACGCAAGGATCGAGATGACGTAGCCCGGGTAGATCGGCACCTTATTGCCGAAGCCTCCGCCGAGATCGGGAGACACAATGCGAATCATGTGCTCCGGAAGTTCGGCGACCATGGCAACAGCAGCGCGCACGATGTGCGGTGCCTGCGACGTCATGTAGACCGTGAGCTTTCCCGTGGCGCGGTCGAAATCCGCGATTGACCCACAGGTCTCCATGGGAGACGGGTGCGAACGCGGGTAATGCAACTGAATCTTGGACACCACGTCAGCGTCAGCGAATGCGCGATCCGTTGCACTCTTATCGCCGATTTCCCAGTCGAAGACCTTGTTATTAGTCTGATTTTCTTTGTCATCGCGAATCAACGGCGAGTTGGGGTCCTGCGCCTGCATGGGGTTGACGATGGCGGGGAGCTGTTCGTATTCGACGATGATCTTGCTGGCGGCATCCTTGGCAATGTAAGGATCGTCCGCGATGACCGCAGCGACCTCTTGCCCCTGGAAGCGGACCTTGTCCGTCGCGAGCACTGCCTGCGTGTCGTAAGACAACGTAGGCATCCACGCGAGGTTGCGAGCAGCCATCGTGTCGCCAGTCATCACCAGACGAACGCCGGGCACCTCCCACGCAGCACTTGTATCGATCGACTTGATGCGTGCATGTGCGACGGGGCTACGCAGAATCTCCATGTGCAGCATGCCGGGCAGCACGATGTCATCAACGTACTGACCCTTGCCACGGATAAATCGGTTGTCTTCGACCCGGCGGCGGCTTGCGCCCATTCCACCGATCTTGAGTTCGTCGAGCGCCATGATGCCTCCTAGGCCTGCTGGTCGCGCATCTTGTCGGCTGCCCAGAGGACTGCCTTCACGATGTTCTGGTAGCCCGTACAGCGGCAGAGGTTGCCGGATAGGGCCCAGCGCACCTCGTCTTCTGTCGGGTTGGGGTTCTTCTCAAGCAGCGCCTTCGCAGCGAGCATCATGCCGGGGGTGCAGAAACCGCACTGCAGCCCGTGCTCCTCCTTGAAGCCTTCTTGAATCGGGTGAAGTTCGCTGGCAGTGCCCATGCCCTCCACAGTCTCAACTTTGTGGCCATCTGCCTGCACGGCCAACATGGTGCAGCTCTTGATGGGGCGACCGTCGAAGAGCACCGTGCATGCCCCGCAGTTTGTCGTGTCGCAGCCGGTGTGGGTCCCGGTCAGTTTCAGGCCCTGGCGGATCAGGTGCGCGAGCAAGAGGCGAGGCTCGACGTCCACGGTGCGCTTCTGCCCGTTGACTGTGATGGTCACTCGACGCGTCGGAACGCCGTCAGGAACCTGGGTGACTTCCTCATACAGGCTTGTCATCGTCACGCTGCTTTCTGATCGGTCCGGGCAATCCCGGTGAGAATGCGGGTTACAAAGGTCTTCACGATGTGTCGCTTGTAGTCAGCAGAGCCACGGTGGTCAGTCCGCGGATCGGCTGCCTCTGCCACGGCTTCGGCGGCTGCGGCGATGTTCGCCTCAGTCAACTCCTTGCCGTTGAGCAAGGAGATTGCCTCGTTGGCATCAATAGTGCGGCCACCTACTCCGGCAAGAGCACAACCAGCACGGTTGACCGTGGCTCCGGTCATGTCCAAAGAGACGGCAACGGATGCAGTCGCAAAATCGCCGACTCGCCGCTCGAGCTTGAGATAGCCACCACGGGCCGTGCCCTTGGCGCCGGGGATGACCGCCTCAACGGCGATCTCGTTGAAGGCCAACGCTGTCACGAACGGGCCGAGGACGAACTTGCTCATCTCAATTTCGCGGCGCCCGTTGGGCCCCTGCGCAACGATGCGACCACCAAGGGCGACCATCGTCGCTGCCCAGTCGCCTTGCGGGTCGGCGTGGCATACAGACCCGACAAATGTGCCCCGCACGCGCACGATCGGGTCGGCGACGAGGGACGCGGCTCCAGCGAGAGTGGGGAAAGACTTCTCGAGGAGCGCGGAGTTTTCCATGTCCTCGTGGCGGACCAGTGCCCCAATCCGCAACGTGCCATCAGCGTCGACTCGGAAGGAGTCCAAACCCGGAATTCCGTTGATGTCCACGATGCGCTCCGGTGAGGCGAACCTCAACTTGAGCATCGGGACGAGGCTCTGTCCACCGGCAAGAACCTTCGCCTCACCGCCGCTGCGGTCGAGGATGGCAATGGCTTCCTCGAGGGTTTTGGGCGCGTCGTACTCAAAGCGTGATGGGTACATGAGTGTCCTCTCGGTGACTATGCCTGCGGGTCGCGCACGGCGACAGGCATTGAGTCGGCATCGGGGTCGGGGCGTGGTTCCTGATGGGGCGGCCACGGTCCCTGTACAGGCTGGCTCGCCACCTTCAGGAAGTCGACAAATTGCGGCCAGGCCCACACTGTGGGGCTCTTTCCGGTCTTAGGGGAATTCTCAATCAACGCATACAAACGTGGTGTTCCACGCTCTTGTCCACTGGATTCGACGCCCACGAGGCTTCCTCTCACACGACCGGATGTCGGGACACTACTCCCATTCAGAGCTCCTGCAACTCTAAACAGATAAGAAAAGTGAGGTTTCTTACCGGTGCCTCAGCCCGATGATTTCCGCGGCCACGGAGACGGCGATTTCGGCGGGGGTCTTAGCCCCAAGTTCGAGTCCGGCTGGACCGTGTACCCGTGAAATGTCATGCACGTCTTGGTAAGCAAGCCAGTCCGCGCGGGATTGCTGCATTGACTGGGAGCCAAGCGCGCCGACATATCCGGCTTCACTCTCGAGCGCAGCGAGGAGGCACCTACTCGACGACTCCACGTCGTGGCCCATAACGACGATGGAATCAATCGAAGACAGGGTCGCGGCGATTCCCGCCACGAGGCCCGGGCGTGGCTCGACGAGCACCTTGAGCCCAAGCAGAGCCCCTTGCCGAGCCAGAGCCTCCGCCATCGGTCCTTGACCTGCGACCACAAGGCGTGGAATAGGCGCAAGCAACGTTGTCGTCACGGGGCCCACAGTCTCGACGGCAGGGATACCCGCTTCCAATAGCTCGCGATCGCGACCCTCAGCATCGTCGAGAGTCGCAATTGCAATGTCCGTCACTTCGTCCGCCGCGAGCGTTACTGACACCGCAACGGGTTGCCGGTTGAGTAGCCGCGGCCAGATCGCGTTGGGCAGTTGATCAGAAGGAACCACGAGGAAAATCACCGTGGCTCCAGCGGGCAGGCCCGAGATTGAGCCTTCGACATCGGTGACCACATGTTCGATCAGCCGACCGGTCGGAAGTCTTCGCGCAGCAAGATCGGCAAGGAATCCATCAAATGCACTATTGGCGACACTTCCGATGCGCCCACCGCCTGGCGTGAAGGCGACTGCTTCATCTGAGGCCGACGGAGACACCATCCACGCAACATCCGCGCGCGTGCCCGAGCGGACACATGCAGAAACACTCAACGCAATGTCATACATGTGGCTACTCCCACTCGATGGTGCCCGGCGGCTTGCTGGTGACATCAAGAACCACGCGATTGATCTCGCGAACCTCGTTGGTGATGCGGTTGGAAATGCGCGCAATGAGGTCATACGGGAGTCGAGACCAGTCTGCGGACATCGCGTCTTCGCTCGACACCGGACGAAGCACTATCGGATGACCGTACGTCCGACCGTCACCTTGGACTCCGACCGAACGCACATCGGCAAGGAGGACTACCGGGAACTGCCACACGCTCGCATCCAGCCCCGCAGCAGTGAGTTCGTGACGAGCAATGGCATCTGCAGCCCGCAGGATCGCGAGACGATCGGAGTCGATGGCTCCCACGATGCGGATTGCGAGACCTGGCCCCGGAAATGGATGCCGCATGACAATGTCACGAGGCAGGCCAAGTTCTAAGCCCACCGCACGCACTTCATCCTTGAAAAGTGCGCGCAGGGGCTCTACAAGTGCGAACTGCATGTCATCAGGAAGTCCACCGACGTTGTGATGGCTCTTAATCGTCGCGGCACCTGCGCCGACACCTGACTCCACAACATCGGGATAGAGCGTGCCTTGAACGAGAAACTCGACGGGATCGGAATCACCGCCCTCAGCAACAACCTGACGCGCAGCATCCTCGAATACACGAATAAATTCACGTCCGATGATCTTGCGCTTCTGCTCTGGGTCGGTCACTCCCGCGAGAGCGTTAAGGAATCGTTCTTGCGCATCAACGACTACGAGACGTACGCCCGTTGCAGCAACAAAATCTCGTTCAACTTGCACGGCCTCGCCCTCGCGCAACAAACCGTGATCAACGAAGACACACGTCAACTGGTCGCCCACGGCGCGCTGAACTAGCGCCGCTGCCACCGCAGAATCGACACCTCCAGAAAGCCCACACAGGACACGCTTCGCGCCGACCTGCTCGCGGATCGCGGCGATCTGTGCGTCAATAACGCCTTCAGTTGTCCACGAGGGCTCGCAACCGGCGATTTCATGCAGGAATGCTTCAAGAAGCCTTTGGCCGTTTTCAGAATGCAACACCTCAGGATGGAACTGAACGCCAGCAAGACGACGGGACGAGTCTTCGAAAGCCGCGACCCGGGCTCCAGGTGACTGTGCAGTCACTGTGAAGCCATTAGGCGCAACCGTCACTGAGTCACCGTGTGACATCCATACCGTCATCTCTGCGGGCAGGCCGTCGAACAACCGCGACTGACCTTCGACCGTGAGCTGCGTCGACCCGAATTCGCTCTGCCCAGTGCGCTCCACGGTGCCGCCTAGTGCCTGGGCCATTGCCTGGAATCCGTAACAGATGCCAAACACTGGGATGCCAGCGTCAAATAGAGCCGGATCAATGCTCGGCGCACCTTCGGCGTAGACACTCGACGGGCCACCCGACAGCACAATCGCCGCGGGTTTCTTAGCAATCATCTCTGCGACAGGCATCGTGTGGGGCACGATCTCGGAGTACACGTGAGCTTCACGCACGCGTCGAGCGATGAGCTGCGCGTACTGGGCTCCAAAGTCAACAACGAGAACGCGGGTCATGCGTTGAGCGTAGTCGGCGCTATTAGAAGCCCGTCGGGGACGGGATGGCGTACGTGCCGTTATGCGGCTCGTTGGCCAAGAGAACCACGACGACCGCCAGCCACACGATTCCGACAAGAACCCAAAGTCCCAGCCCGACGATGCCGATGATCAGACCCGCCTTGGCCATCCCCTTGTTGGTGGCGATGCTCCTATCGGCGTTCTTCATGCCCAAGATGCCAAAGACAATGCCGAGGATGCCACCAATAAATGGGATGCAGCCCGCTATTCCGAGGATGGACAGGACAAGCGCTGCAACGCCTAGCCCGTTTTGGGGCTGCCGAACAGGCTGTCCGCCGTATGGGCTCGGAGACGCATAGGTCGGGTAGGTCGCTGCGGGCACAGGAGGGGGCGGCGGAGTCCCGGGTGGCGGCACAGCTCCCGCGGGCGGCCACACGGGGGGCGGTGGGGCCATGTGCGGCTCTGATGCCGGGACGGGCGCAACGCCTTCAGGCTGTTCAGTCATAGGGACAGGGTAGTCGCCAAGTTCCCCTAAGCGGGGGTCGTACGGTCAAGCTCTGGACCAACGTCAACTTGCCTGAGCTTGCGCTAGACCACGCTCAGCGGCAAACGCAGGGCGCCGGGGGCGGCCGAGGGCACCACGGGAGATCGCGGCGCGATGGGGTCGAGTCGTTCGTATCCAGAGCCAAGGGGTGGGCGTGAATCCGCGTCGCCCTTATTTGGCCACAACGACATCGCTCGCTCGGCCTGTGCAGTGATCGTCAGCGATGGGTTGACGCCAAGATTGGCCGTGATGGTTGAACCGTCGACGATGTGCAGGCCCGGATGTCCGTAAGCGCGGTGATAAGCATCCACCACGCCCGAGTCTGAGTCTGCGCCGATCACGCATCCACCCACGAAATGCGCAGTGAGCACCGCGTCGAAGGTATCGAAGACATTCCCCGCGGGCAGGCCGTCGATGATCTCGGCTGCGCGCTCGACCACCTCGGCAGCCGCTGGGATGTACGTCGGAGCCGGCGAAGATTCATCCTTACGTGTCGTCAGACGCCAACCGAGACGGCCGCGATGGCCGGTAAGAGTCAGTGAATTATCAACGGACTGCATCACGAGCGCGATGACGCCACGCTCGCTCCATTGGTGCACGTTGAGCAATTTCACGGCGGTGTCACGCTGCTGCCACATCTGCGTTCCCCACGTCTTCCAGCGCGCGACACCAGGGACGGGTCGAGTAAGCACTGATTGGAGCAGACCCATGGAGTTCGATCCCTTGCCGTAGCGCACCGGCTCGATGTGAGTGTTCTCCTCGGGGAAGAAACTTGAGGTGATCGCCACACCACGCGAGAAGTCCTTATCTGCAGACTTGCTCACAGCGCCGAGGATCGACTCCGAATTGGTGCGTGACAAACGGCCGAGTGAACGCGAAAGACGTGGTAGACGCCCCTCATCTCTCATGCGATGCAACAGTTTCTGCGTGTTGTAGGTACCGGCAGCGACGATGACATGCTCGCAACTAAAGGATCGAGTCTTGCGATTGGTCCACGATCCGGTGCGAGCAGTAACCACGTCATAACCGCCGCCAGCGCGCTCACGAATCTCGGTCACGGTTCGCAGCGGATGCACGACAGCCCCAGCTGCTTCCGCGAGGCCCAGATAGTTTTTGGGCAAAGTGTTCTTAGCATTATGGCGGCACCCGGTCATGCACTCACCACACTCAATGCAACCCGTACGCGCCGGGCCAACGCCGCCGAAGAACGGATCGGATTTGGTCACTCCGGGGCCTTCGCCGAAGTAGACACCCACCGGAGTCATCCGGAACGTGTGACCGACACCCATTTCGTCAGCGACGGCCTTCATCACCACGTCGCTGGGAGTCATCGTGGGATTGTCGACAACGCCGAGCATTCGAGCGGCTTGGTCGTAGTGCGGCGCGAGTTCGTCGGCCCAGTCGGTGATACCACTCCATTGGGGGTCATCAAAGAATCGCTTCGGTGGCACGTACAGCGTGTTTGCGTAGTTCAACGAACCACCGCCAACACCTGCCCCCGCCAGTACGACAACATCCTTCAGGATGTGAATGCGTTGCAAGCCCGTGCATCCAAGACGTGGCGCCCACAGGAACGACGACAAGCGCCATGACGTCTTGGGGAAAGTCTGCTCAGTGAAGCGGCGCCCGGCCTCAATCACCCCGACGCGGTAGCCCTTCTCCGAAAGGCGCAAGGCGGACACCGATCCACCGAATCCGGACCCCACGATGACAACGTCGTAGTCAAAACCAGCCATGGCCAGAGGTTACTCGTAGGTGGCCGCAGCGCGCTCGGCTTCGGCCGGACCCCAGCCCAGGGCTCTCCCGAGCAGCGCTGCCGCATCCAATGCGGCGCTCTTCGCGCCGTCCCGTGTCTCCAGTGCGAGTCGCGTGCGCCGAATGAGGACGTCCTCGACCGCCAGTGCGGCCTCGTGGGTGCCGGCGTGCACGATTTCCGCTCTCAGGTATGGCTCGCCCTCGACCAGCGGCTCCGCGAGCGCAGGATCGTCCAATAGGTCAAACACCTCGCTCACACGTCCCCCATGACGACGCAAGAGCGACTCCACAGCCGCTACCGAAAGACCCGCTTCTTTCGCGATCTGCGCCCGAGCTGCCCAATCGGTCTCATAGCCAGCCGCCCCCACCAAGGGGATGTCTGCGGTACGTGACTCACGCACGGACGAGTGGCCCTGGGAGACGAGATCAGCGACAGCAGCATCGACCACGTCGGCGGCCATCACCCGATAGGTCGTGTACTTCCCCCCGGCAATCTGCACCAGACCCGGCACGGGGCGGAAGATCGCGTGCTCACGCGAAAGCGTTGTCGTCGTATCAGCGGCGTTGCCATCGGAGACCAACGGACGCAGACCTGCGTACACACCGACGACGTCCTCACGGCGCAGCGGACGAATGAGCCAACGATTGGCTTGACCGATGAGATAGTCGATGTCAGCTTCATCAGCGGTGGGATTGGCGAGATCACCTTGCCAATCGGTGTCAGTAGTTCCCACCAACCAATTGCGACCCCACGGAAGCAAAAACAAGACACTCGCCGGCGTTCGAGCGATGACAGCTGTGCTCGAGTGGAAAGCATCACGCGGAATGACGAGATGCACTCCCTTGCTCTGTCGCACTTCAGCGGCGGGCGGACCTCCGAGAAGTGCACGAACCCGATCGGTCCACACACCAGCCGCGCCGATCACCACGCGTGCATAGATGTCGTAGGTCTCGTCCGTCAACGCGTCCTTGACGCGCACGCCGTTGACGTGCTCGTCGCCCTCAATCGTGACGCGTAGTAATGCCACCACCTCAGTACGAGTGACTATCGCAGCCCCATAGGAGGCTGCAGTGCGCGCAACAGCCACTGTGTGCCGGGCATCATCAATTTGCGCGTCGTAGTAGGTAACTCCCCCGGTGACTTCATCAAGGTTTAGGTCGGGCGCGAGAGCGCCGAGTTCCTCTTTCGACAAACTCTTCGGCTTCGGCATCACACCGCCCGCAGACCCGACGCGTGACATGACGTCGTAAAGCCGCACACCTGATGCGACGTAGGGGCGCTCCCACTTCTTTGACACCGGGAAGACAAACGGCACCGGATGCACGAGGTGTGGTGCGAGGTGATCCAGCAGAAGTCCGCGTTCGGTGAGCGCTTCGCGAACGAGTCCAAACTCTCGCTGCTCGAGATAGCGCAGGCCACCATGCGCCAGGCGAGAGGAGCGCGAAGAAGTTCCCGATGCCAAATCGTTCATCTCCACCAGGCCGACGTGCAACCCACGCGAAGCTGCGTCCAGTGCCGCACCACACCCGACAACACCGCCCCCGATGATCAGCACGTCAAGCGGGGCTTCTGCAGTCGTTGCCATCAACCGACGCACGGATTGCGCCCGGTAGGACGGACCTAGCCGATCGGTAGACACACTAGGGAGGCTACCTCGCCACCCTCATCGAACCGGATCGACGACGACTTCTACCCGCTGGAACTCTTTGAGTTCGCGGTAACCGGTCGTTGCCATCGCCTTACGCAACGCCCCACCAAGATTTGCGGACCCGTCTGCATAACGCGAGGGGCCATTGAGAATCTCGGCATAGGTGCCGACAGTGCCCAAGCTCGGGCGGTTGCCGCGTGGCAGACGTGCGTGCCACGCTTCGTGGCCCCAGTGAATTCCGGCGCCGGGCGAATCTTCTGCGCGCGCGAGAACGGAACCCACCATGGCCGCATCGGCACCACATGCGATTGCCTTAACGAGATCACCGCTGCGGCCAACAGATCCGTCAGCGATGACGTGGACATAACGCCCACCGGACTCATCAAGGTAATCGCGTCGGGCCGCCGCAACATCAGCAACCGCACTGGCCATCGGAACACGAACACCAAGGACATCAGCAGTTGTGTGTGCGGCGCCGCCACCAAATCCCACTAGGACGCCAGCTGCGCCCGTGCGCATCAGGTGCAAAGCGGCCTGATAGGTCGAACAGCCACCCACAATCACGGGCACGTCGAGGTCGTAGATGAACTTCTTCAGGTTCAGCGGCTCTCCGTTGTCGGCAACGTGTTCGGCGCTCACCGTCGTGCCGCGGATGACCAGGATGTCGATGCCTGCCGAAACCGCGATAGGCGCAAGAATTGCTGCTGATTGTGGCGAGACACCGACAGCGACGGTAACGCCGCCGGCGCGAATTTCGGCAATGCGCTGCTTCAACAAATCATGATCAACCGGCGCGGCCGCGTAGACATCCTGCAGAACGGCTCCGGCCGACTCCGCTGGCGCGGTACGAATTCGATCGAGTGCTGCAGCGGGATCGACGTAGCGCGCCCAAAGGCCGTCGAGGCTCCATACCGCCATGACGCCGAGTTTGCCAAGCGTGATGGCGGTTGACGGAGACACGACAGAGTCCATCGGCGCTGCGACGACCGGCAGATCGAAACGGTAAGCGTCAATCTGCCATACGGTCGACACCTCATCGGCATCTCGCGTGCGTCGGCTCGGGGCGACGGCAATGTCGTCGAAGGAATACGCCGTGCGCCCGCGCTTGCCGCGACCGATCTCGATCTCGTTCATCGTTGACTCATTCCGTTGACCGTTAGCGACTGTGGTAATTCGGGGCTTCGACGGTCATAGTGACGTCGTGGGGATGGCTCTCCTTGAGGCCTGCGGCAGTGATACGAACAAACCGGCCCTTCGCCTGAAGTTCGACAATTGTCTGCGCTCCGGCGTAACCCATTGACGCGCGTAGACCACCGATGAGCTGATGGGCAACTGCACCCACGGGACCGCGATAGGGAACAACTCCTTCGACGCCTTCGGGCACCAACTTGTCGTCGCTGAGGACATCGTCCTGGAAATAGCGATCCTTGGAGTAGGACCGCGCCTGACCACGCGACTGCATAGCACCGAGCGAACCCATGCCGCGATAGGACTTGAATTGTTTGCCGTTGACGAAAATGACTTCGCCGGGCGTCTCTTCGCATCCTGCAAGTAGGGAGCCAATCATGACTGTGTTCGCTCCAGCAACAATGGCTTTGGCGATGTCACCGGAGTATTGAAGGCCACCGTCCCCAATCACGGGCACGCCCGCAACGCGCGCGGCAGTGGCCGCTTCGTAGATCGCGGAGATTTGTGGGACACCGACACCGGCAACAATTCGAGTGGTGCAGATCGAACCGGGACCCACGCCCACCTTGATGCCGTCAGCACCTGCGTCGATCAAGGCCTGTGCTCCCGCGCGCGTGGCCACGTTGCCACCCACGATGTCGATCGTAGTTTCACGCTTGAGTAGGCGCACCATGTCGAGAACCGCTCGCGAATGTCCGTGCGCAGTGTCCACAATCAATAGATCGACGCCAGCCTCGACGAGTGCCTTTGCTCGCTTCTCGGAGTCTTCACCAACTCCCACCGCAGCACCTACGACTAAGCGACCATCAGCATCCTTGGTCGCTAGCGGGTACTTGTCAGCCTTCACAAAGTCCTTGACGGTAAAGAGGCCTTTAAGACGACCATCCGCGTCAATCAGTGGCAACTTCTCGACTTTATTGCGAGCAAGGAGCGAGAGAGCTACGTCAGGAGCAACGCCTACCGGTGCGGTGATGAGCGGCATCGGAGTCATCGCTAGGCGAACGGGCTTGGACATATCGTCTTCAAATCGCATATCGCGATTTGTCACGATGCCCACCAGCTTGCCGCCTGCATCAATAACTGGCACACCTGAAATGCGATAGTGGGCGCACAGTGAATCGACATGGGCAAGTGTGTCGTCCGGGCCGCAGGTGATCGGATTTGTCACCATGCCGGCCTCAGAGCGCTTTACGAGATCGACCTGATCAGCCTGCGCTTCGACGGGAAGATTGCGATGCAGAATTCCTACACCACCATGCCGCGCAAGCGAGATTGCCATGCGGGCTTCTGTCACGGTGTCCATAGCACTCGAGAGCAACGGGATGCGCAGGCGAATATTGCGAGTCAACTGAGTCGAAGTGTCGACCTCGCTGGGCACAACATCAGACTCGCCGGGCAGTAGCAGAACATCGTCGTAGGTCAGGCCGAGGTAGCCAAAGATGTCGGGCACAGCGTCACGCGAATCCATGGGGCTCCTCAGGTCAGGTCCTGAGTTTACCTGTGCGTCAGCCGACCACAGCACGCACAAGGCGGGTGACCGCGGAGGAGAGGTCGCCAACCCAATGACCCTCGGCCGCATGCGGGTCCCAGCCAGGACCACCCACCAGCACGAGCGGGGGTCGGCGGGTGTCCGGAATGGCCTCGAGAAGATCGAGGTGGCCGGTCTCATCGGTTTGTGACCACACAAACACAGCCGCGGGCCCGGTGCGCTTGATAGCGGAAGTAAACGAATGGACTGGGAGACGAGAGCCGAGTTGAACTGACACCACGCGCCGTTCGGCAAGGGCGGCAGCAAGCGCCCACAGCGGGAGCGTATGGGGCTCGTCTGGGGCGGAGGCGAGGAGCACCACCCGCTCACTTCGCTCCCCGCGAATAAGCTCATATGTGTAGGCGCCGAAGGCCTGTTTGACTGACTCGGAGACGAGATGCTCTGTCTCGATGCTGCCGCCGGTGTCGTTCCAACGTTGCCCCAAACCAGTCAGTACAGGTATCAAAATCTCATCCCATGTCCACACTGCACCGCGCTCACGCAGGGAATCGGTGATCAAGTCCACGCAAGCTCGACCGTCGAGGCACATCGCGGCTCGAGCAAGACCTCGTGCGCTCGGAATCGCACCAGCGACCGAGATGACGGCTCCACCACCGGGGCGGGATGGCACTTTGGGAGTCGCGAGTGGCGCAACTGCAGCGAGGCCAGCCCCGGATAGCACTGCTCGAGCGGCATCCGCAGTGGAGACACCGGCTCGGATCAAGGCCTGCATCCGCTCAAGGGCCGCAAGGTCATCTGGCGAGTAGCGACGATGGGCTCCCGCATTGTGCTCAGACGGCCCCACGCCGTAGCGGCGATCCCAGGTGCGCAGAGTGGCAGGCGACACTCCGAGTCGGCGAGCAACAGCCGCAACCGTGATCGCGGGCGCCTGAGCGGAGTCCATAGCCTGATTGTGGAGCAGTTGGCCGAACCTCGCATTCTGACAGCGGGGCAAAGATGTGGCGCGGATCGCACGGAAACTACTTGACTCG
>WLOK01000042.1 GCA_009699315.1 Actinomycetota bacterium | reverse complement strand
CCACTGCCAGGTCGTGGTTCTCCTCTAAAGCAAGTGCTCCAGGATCTTTCTCCGCGAGTGAGAGTGCGCGCACGACATCGGAATCCAGTCGCTCTGGTGCAGATGCCCAACTCGACGTACGCTCGCGCAATTCCGACCAATCGCCATAGACCTCGTCGAAGTCACTTCGGCGGTCGCCCGTCCGACCGATCGAATCCACCTCTACGTGAAGTTCGGTACGCCCTCCGCCGTGCTGGGCTGCGAAAGCTGCATAGACACCCTGCTGAGCCTCGTCATCAGGCTCCTGCCAGGCAATCCCCACAACAGCAGCGTGATGATTTGCAAGCCCGATCTCGTCTCGTAGGGCATTGACGTGCGGCAGGACCCGGGCGTCGATCCAGGGGTCGGGACGCAGGACATATTCGGGGTGCGCTGTGAGCCGCTCGCGCAAGGAGAAACCCGCATCAGCCGTGAGTTGCGCGAGCGCGTCGATCTGCGGCCAAGGTCGTTCGGGATTGACGTGGTCGGGGGTTAGCGGACTCACGCCGCCCCAGTCATCGACGCCCGCGCGTAGCAGTCGAGTGAGCGCGGCGGGTTCGGTGAGATTAGGCGGTGCCTGCAGCCGCATGCGCGAGCCGAGCACTACTCGAGCGGTAGCCAGAGTGGCGAGGTACTCCTCATCCTCAAGATCAGCCACGTTGCGCATAGCCGTGTCCGGCTTGGATCGAAAATTTTGCACGATCACTTCTTGTAGGTGGCCGTGTCTGCGGTGCACGGCACGCAATTCCAGAAGAGCATCTACGCGCTCATCTGGGGTCTCACCGATCCCGACCAAGATGCCGGACGTAAAGGGAATTGCCAGCCTGCCGGCATCTTCGAGAACTCGGAGGCGAACCTTAGGTTCCTTGTCTGGACTACCGAAGTGTGGGCCACCAGGTTCAGACCACAGCCGTTCAGACGTGGTCTCAAGCATCATTCCCATGCTCGGCGCCACTGGTTTGAGCCGCTGCATTTCCTGCCACGACATCACGCCGGGGTTGAGGTGAGGGAGCAGACCCGTCTCTTCCAAAACACGAATTGCCATGGCACGGACATAGGCGAGCGTGTCGTCGAATCCGTGCTCGTCGAGCCATTCGCGCGCTACGGGCCAGCGCTCCTCGGGGCGATCACCCAGAGTGAATAGAGCTTCCTTGCAGCCCAGCGCAGCGCCCTCGCGGGCTATCCGAAGCACTTCATCTGGCTCTAGAAACGCCGACTCGACACGCCCAGGCACAGTCGCGAAAGTGCAGTAGTGGCAACGGTCACGGCACAAGCGCGTGAGCGGAATGAACACTTTGCGCGAGTAGGTAATTATGCCCGGTCGACCAGCAGCGGCGAGTCCCTGATCGCGAATGCGCGTTGAGACATCAAGCAGGCGATCGAGCTCAGCGCCACGGCAATACAACAAAGCCGTGATCTCATCCCGATCGAGCGCGACCCCGCGCTCGGCCCGGCCGAGGGCCCGCACTACCTGCCGCTGATTAACTGACTCCACCCGGTCACTCTACGACCCCGACAGTGGCAGGATGCCCCCATGCGAATCACGGCACTAGCTGGGGGCGTCGGCGGCGCCCGTTTCCTCCGCGGCCTACTTCATGGCATGGCCACCGGATTGGTGCCCGAAGCCGATGTCACCGTCATCGGAAACACCGGTGACGACATCTGGGTTCACGGATTACGTGTGTGCCCGGACCTTGACACGGTGATGTACACACTTGGTGGGGGGATCAGCGAGGAGCGCGGCTGGGGTCGAGAGGCGGAGACTTTCACGGCCAAGGACGAGCTGGCGGCGTACGGCGTTGAGCCTGCGTGGTTCGGCCTCGGTGACCGCGACATCGCCACACACTTAGTCCGCACCCAGTCGCTCAATTCAGGTTATGCACTCTCGGATGTCACTGCCGCGCTGTGCGCACGCTGGCAACCCGGAGTGACGCTGCTCCCGATGAGCGATCAACGGGCCGAAACTCACGTGATCGTCGATGACCCTTCGGGCGCTTGCGATGACCTCGGTAATCCGATGCAAATCGCGATTCATTTCCAGGAGTGGTGGATTCGTTGGCGAGCATCAATTCCGGCGCATGGATTCACAGTTATTGGCATGGAAGATGCGCGACCAGCACCTGGCGTTCTTGAGGCGATCGAGTCGGCCGATCTGATCCTCTTTCCGCCTTCCAACCCTATCGTCTCGATTGGGACGATCCTTCAAGTCTCTGGCGTGCGCGAGGCGATCATTCGGACAGCTGCGCCTGTGATCGGCGTCTCCCCCATCATCGGCGGGCGTCCCGTCCATGGAATGGCCGATGCGTGTTTGCAGGCCGTAGGTATCGACACCACGGCAGAGGCAGTCGCACGTAACTACGGCTCGGATCTACTTGATGGGTGGCTGGTCGATACATCCGATTCCGACGTTGTGTCAAAAGTCGAGTCGCTGGGCATTCAATGTGTGGCAGTTCCGCTACTGATGAGCGACCTTGACGCGACAGCCGCAATGGCCGCGAGAGCCATCGATCTTGCGAATCTCACGCGCGCATGACTCTGCAAATCGTGGGGATTGCTGGCCTTCCCCGCATCTGCGCTGACGATGACTTGGCTGCGCTGTGCTCAGCCCAATTCAAGAACACCACTTGGGCGGACGGCACCACGGGACTTCGCGATGGCGACATTCTGGTCATAACCAGCAAGGTTGTGAGCAAAGCCGAGGACCGCGTGATTTCCGGCGCAGATCGTGAAGCGGCGATAAGCAATGAGTCAGTGCGCGTCGTAGCCAACAAGCGCACGCCACGGGGCCTTACGCGCATCGTGGAAACACGACACGGGCTCATCATGGCGGCAGCAGGTGTCGACGCGAGCAATACCGAGCAAGGCACAGTTGTCCTTCTTCCCGTGGATCCTGATCGTTCGGCTCGCGAACTGCGGCGTGCACTCCAAGATGTGAGTGGTCTTCGTCTTGGCGTGATTATCACCGACACGATGGGCCGGGCTTGGCGCGAAGGCGTAACAGATGCGGCAATTGGTTGCGCGGGCATACACCCCCTAGAAGACCATCGCGGACGTGTGGACTCATTTGGCCATCCGCTAGAGATGACAATTGTTGCAATCGCCGACGAAATCGCTGCTGCTTCGGACCTCGTCAAAGGCAAGGACTCCGGTATGCCCGTGGCGGTTGTTCGTGGAATGCAGGCATGGACATGCGACGAAGATGGACCAGGCGCTCAGGCGCTCATCCGAAACAGTAGCGAAGACCTCTTCTGGTTGGGCACAGCTGAGGCCATGAACTCTGGGGCTCAGGGCGCCATCGCGCAACGTCGCACCGTCCGCCGTTTCAGCCAGACAGCAGTCGAAAACAGTCTCATCGAAGCGGCGGTTGCTCAAGCGATCACGTCACCAGCCCCCCATCACACGCAGCCGTGGCGTTTCCTGCGCATAGACACCCATAAACGTCTCGGCCTACTTGACGCTATGCGCGCGCAATGGGAGCGCGACCTGCGTGAGCTTGATGGATATTCAGATGAATCTATTGCCAAGCGACTGGCTCGTGGAGATCTGCTGCGCTCAGCGCCAGTCCTGCTGATGCCATTTGTCACACTCGACAATGCACATACATATCCTGATGTACGCAGGACATCGTCCGAGCGCGACATGTTCATTGCGGCAGGTGGAGCCGCCGTGCAATCGCTACTGGTGGCGCTCGCCGCACACGGACTTGGCTCTGCGTGGATCTCTTCGTCGATGTTTTGCGCCGATGTGGTGCGCGAGTCTCTCTCGCTCCCTGCCACCTGGCAACCACTCGGGGCCGTGGCGGTGGGTTATGCCGGCAGCGAGAGCGCGCCGCGTCAGGCTCTCAAGGTTTCCGATTTCCTGCTCTAAGAGATATCGGCTAACGATCGGAGCTAAAGCGAACTGAGAGGTCTGCGAGCCTCACGTCTGGCCACACGCGGGCACCTTCTCTAAGCTCGTTGAAGGCGCCGACAACGGCGCGGGGCCCAACGACCACTCCGCGGAGACTCGCTCCATTCGAAACGTGAGCTCCGGCGGCGATGACGCTGCCGTAGACCTTTGCTCCGGCGGCGATGAACGCATTGGCCATAACCACCGAGCCATCCACCACAGCGCCGGACTCGACAACGGCACCGGCACCAACGACCGAACCACCGGAAACAACAGCGCCTTCTCCCACGCGTGCTCCCGCGAGCACCAGACTCTCGCCGATCGGACCAGGCACCGCAGGCGACGGGGCAATACCCAAAACCAGGTCGCATGATCCGCGCACGAAATCCATGGGCGTGCCCAGATCGAGCCAGTACCCGTCATCGATGTAACCCGCGACACGTGCACCATCGGCGATCAGAGTGGGGAAAACTTCGCGCTCGACTGACACCACTCGGCCTGCAGGAATTTGATCGATCGCCGAACGTCGGAAGACGTACGCGCCAGCGTTGATCTGATCGGTGACGATCTCCTCGGGGGTCGTCGGCTTCTCCAGAAATCCGGTGACCCAATCTTGTGCGTTGGTCGGAACCAGTCCGTATGCGCGTGGGTCTGCTACTCGAGTGAGGTACAGCGTCACGGCACAGTCGTCGGACGTGTGACGGTTGATGAGCCCGCGTAGGTCAACGCCCGAAAGGACATCACCGTTGAAGACCAAAACCGGGTCATCGGGTCCACTTTGCAGATGGTCGGCCACATTGCGAATCGCTCCACCCGTGCCGAGCGGCTCATCCTCGGTGACGTAAATGAGCTCGACGCCGAAACGCGACCCGTCTCCGAAATACTCCTCGAAGACCTCCGCGCGATACGAGGTACCGAGGACAATCCGCGTGACACCGGCCTCACGCGCTCTTGCGATTTGATGCTCGGTCACCGGGACTCCGGCAACCGGCAGCATGGGCTTGGGCGTCTCCATGGTCAGGGGCCGCAGTCGGGTTCCTTGCCCGCCCACGAGCAACACTGCTTCAGTCACATTGCCACTGTGCCATACGCAACCCTCCCCTCCGCGCTAACGTCCGGCGTGTGGGCTTACGCGACGACGGCATTGTGACTCCGTACGCGGCCATGCACCGTGGCGGCGATCGGAGCCAACCCTTCATCACTTGGTATGAAGACACGCACGGCCACCGAGTCGAGTTGTCTTTGGCGACCCTGCTCAACGGCGTCGCTAAGTGCTCTGGCCTGCTCAGGGACGAGCACGACATCCAACCCGGGGACACTGTGGCATTGCATCTGCCGATGCACTGGCAGCGTGCCGTCTGGCTGGGTGCCTGCTGGTCGGTTCGCGCTATCGCTGCTCCCGATTACACAGGAAAGGCGCAACTTGCGATCGTGGGGCAAGGGGCGCCATCGTCCGAGTTCGCCCTCGACGTGCTCGAGGTCGACTTGAGCCCGCTCGCTCTCCCGGGGCGAAACCACCCGGACATTTTCGCGCCCATTAGCACCCCCGGACTCGCTGATCCGGCCATGCTCCTCGCGGATGGAACCGTTCTGGACGCAGGCGAGGTGATGTCGGTCGCGCAGGTACTCGCAGATGCGTGGCGTCTGGGCCAAGGTGGACGACTTATGGCCGTCGACCCCGTTCCGGACGCGCATACGGGACTAGGAACGGCCGCCGGTTGGCTCGCGGCTCTCGCAGTGCCATTGGTCGTTAACGGTTCTGTGGTAATCGTGGCCGATGAGGATCTTGCTCTCCGTGCGTCGCGCGCAGAAATTGAACGGGTAAGCGCCGTATCTAAAGAACCGTAACCGTTCGAATTGGACTCGTTGCGATGATGGTGCTTCCACTCAGCACGACCACACGCCAAGAGTAAGTATCACCGCTAGAAGTGATCGCACCGATGGTGAAGGAGTAGTTGCCGTCCGCATCCGTCGTAGCGCTCGCGCGATCATTCCAGGTCGTCCCACCCAGGTACCGCACCTGACGAATCACAGTAAGACCAGCGCCTTGCGGAGAGACCTGCCCAGTCAAGGACACGTCATCACCTTGTCGCGGAGCGGCAGGGGACATGTCGAGCGTCACGCTGCGCACTACCGGCGGAACAGGGGCGTTTCCACTTGCCCCCTGAATACCGGTGACGTATGCAGAGTGGAGATCAAAGTTTGAACGCAGTTGGAGACCTGCGATCCGAGCCGTCGAACCGTCCCGTGCACTCGCCGTGAGGATCTTCGGCGCTCCTGACTCAAAGCGCGATGTCACCCGAACCCTCATCACTTCAGGAAGGCCGAACAGCGCAGCCATGTCGGCCTGCGAGACAGTCACAGACCACGATCGGTAGGGGTTCTCTGACGCCTTCAGGCTCCACGAATCATCCACACTCACAGCCCACGGAATCGAACCGCCCCACACATCACTAGCGGACATGGTCCGACCACCGGTCGAAGCCGTATAAAACGCTGGAATCGCAACTCCCTGATAGAGAATTGCACGCCCTTGCGTATCGCCCACTTCGGTGGCGTCCACGGCCTTTGTCCAATTCGCGCCACCAACTCCCTCCACGACATCAACGCCGCGGTAGGTCTGGTCGAAATACGGCGCATCGCCGTCATTGAGGTGGCAACGGCAATCCGCTCGAACGCCTTGGGAATACGCATATAGGGCATAGGAACGCGAAGCAACGACTTGAGCACGCAGGGCGGCTTGCGGCCACGTCGAAACCACTTCTGCAATCCCTAGCAAGTAATCGCGATGAAGGTTGACGATATTTACGGCAATGAGACTTGGTGCTGCGCCCGGGGCAGCTGAAATCTCTATTGCGCCATGTCCGTATCGACTTCCTGTCGTTAAATCCTGTCCCGGACCGACCACATTGACGATGCCGTCATCGGGCGTGAGTGTCACTTTGAGCGCGGAGCCTAGGGACTTGACCCCGGCTGCAGTGCGCAGAAAAGCCCGAACTCGTCCGTCAAGACTTTTCGTGTTAACGACGGCTCCTGCAGGAATATCAACGACACGCGAGCCGATGCTCAAAGTTGCAACCGCGTCACCATCCATGCGCAGCCGAATGGCATCGGCTTGAGTCATCAAGCCCACACGCAGGCTTACGTTGTCATCAACAGTGGCCACTGTTGTCCCGGTGTAGTAGTACTTAAGAATGCGATCGACCGCCCACCCTTCGCGAGCCATCGACAACGCACCCCATTGAGACAGGCCCACACCATGGCCGTAGCCGGTTCCGTTGATGGTGAATGCGTCGGGTGGGGAGCACGGATCGATCGGTGATGTCGCCGTAGCCGCTATGACGCCAAACCCAGTCCACGGCAGTGGCGCGTCAGCGGCGCTGTCACCGGTAAGTTCGAACCGATACGTGCCTGGCGGTACCGGTTTACCTAATTCGTCATTACCGTCCCAGGCGGCTGAGAGTACAACTCCACTTGCAACATCACCTGTAAGAGTCCTCTTCAGATCACCGCAAGCAGAATAGATGCGCACTGTCCATGCGGTATCCGCCGTGGCTCTTGCCTGCACGACCATGTTGGTCGCCGAACCCCAGTCCCGACCCGAGACTGTCGGGCTGTAGAACATCGCGCCCATCTTTTGCACAACGGATGCGCGAATCGCATCAAGCGAGGAGTGCAAGAACTTGCCCGGACAAGCCGTACTCCCGATATCTCCGTGGCCGAGGATCGTGGGCACGCGAACCTTTTGGCCGGGCCAGTACATGGAAGTCGTGCCTTGGCCAGGACCCGGCCCTGCCGAGGTAAGCACCGCGGTCCCCAAGGGGTTGCGGTGGTACTGGGCAAGTTTCCACGCCATGATCCGCCCATAGGCGTCGATAATCTTCTGCCCTTGGACCTTGTTGGGATTGAGGTTGTCCGAGTTTCCGAGGAACGACACTGCAAAGCTGTCACGGTTAAACCCTGATGTGTGCGCACCAATTACAGCACCTTCAATGCTGCCCTTGCGCCCCTCGAAGATGCGGCCGTATCGATCGACCATGAAGTTGTATCCGAAATCGTTGACACCCTCGCCGTCAACGAACCACGAATAGACGTCACGCATTATGGAAGCTGACTGCGCCGGGGAATAGTCATTGGACTGCACGACGTGATGGACGAATCCGACCTTGATAGTGTCGGAAAATTCAGGAGCGTCTCGAACCATCGACTCATCGGCACCCCACTGAGCGCGTGTGATGATGTGCGGCATTGTGGGTGACGCCTGTGCTGTGTCGAGCAGCGTTGTGTTCGGCTGACCGATGGCCGCATCGTCCGGTGTCTCGGGACTATGCACCAATGCGATCTGAGTGCCCTCAGGCACTGTGCCGTCTGGGGTGTCAATGCGTATCTGAACGCCTTGGGCGTCGGGTGCGATCAGTGGTTCACTGGTCGAGCGAGCTTGTCGACCCTCTGCCGTGTCGGGATCTGGGCCGTGGTCACTGACCGGCAAGCTTTGCCACGCAGACCAGGCCCCTGCGGTCTGGACTCGCACGATGATCCGGGAATTCGGGTCGAGCTTCGAGCCGGCGACGATTCCGACCAATGAAAAGGTCGCGGTAAGCGCTGGCGCTGTGACGACAGCAGGATGGAGCGGGACGGCTGGATCGCTCGGCGGCGAATCGGTCATGATCGCTGCGAACTCGACGGACTCACTCGCAAGGGGGTCCCCGGGCGCCGGAGCCGACTCCAGGGCCGCCGCGTCTATGCCAGAGAGGTTCAGGTAGGTCACCGTAGCCCGTACGGCAGGCCGCTCGGCCTTCCAGAGGGGGATGGTGAGCATGGTCGGCACGATGAGCGCCGCTGCGCCCACCGCTACCCACCTATGCACTCGCACCTGCGCTCCTCACCTCAAGACGACCGACAGCAGCCGGCCACCTGCCCCCTTGGACATGGCTCACCGACGACTCGTCAACTTCACACCATAAGTCGCTCTGTGTCACTTCAGTATCAGGCGCGCCGCCTAGCCAGGCTAGGGGTGGGCGGGCCACCGGCTCACGGAACCCACCGGGTCGGACCGGCGTCCTAGAGCAGTCACACCGTACGATTGAGAAATCCCGTGAGGAGTCCCGTGTCTGACACCAACACCCCCCGCCGACGCCGATGGCCGATGGTTGTCCTCGCCGTCCTGTCTGCGGTCGTGGTCGTCGCCTCCATCACGGGGGCCGGACTCCAGTACATGACCTCGAAGCTCGGGGACAACATCAAGATTGCCGGATTCGACACCAGTGGCGATGCTGCGAGGCCCTCGAGCTTCCTCGTGGATCCGGTGACCAACTCGTACATGGCCACAAACATCCTGCTCATGGGCAGCGATTCGCGCACCGGTCCAGGAGACGACAAGTACGGCGACCCGGTGATCAACTCAAACGCGCGCTCAGACACCACGATCCTGCTTCATCTTTCGGCTGATCGCACCTGGGCAACTGCCGTCAGCATCCCGCGAGACACCTGGATCACCCTCCCCACCTGCCGCCGTGAGGGTTCCGACCAAGTTGTGGGCGGCTACGAGTCCAAGTTCAACGCTGCCTTCGAAATGGCCGGGCCCGGTTGCACTGCAAAAGCCGTCGAGCAAATGACCGGCTTGCAGATCGACCATTTCCTCGTGATCGACTTCGCTGGCTTCAAGAACGTGATCGATTCCCTTGGTGGAGTCGAGATGTGTCTGACTCAGGCAGTCAACGATAAAGACAGCAAGTTAATTTTGCCCGCAGGGATAAGTCTTCTCAATGGTGAGCAATCACTCGGTTTCGTCCGCGCGCGTAAGACTCTCAGCGACGGCTCCGACCTCGCCCGCATCAAGCGCCAGCAGGCTTTCCTCTCCTCCATGATTCGCACGGCAACATCGAGTCAGTTACTCCTAAACCCGGTGAAACTCTTTGGCGTGCTGGAGTCGGCCACCCAGTCAATCACGACTGATCCACAGCTTGGCGACATCACTAATCTTCGCGACTTCGCGCTGAGTGCTCAGACGGTCTCACCGCAAAACATGGGCTTTCTCACAGTCCCCTGGGTGCCACGCGAAGATGGCGAAAACGTTGTCATAGATCAAGAAAAGGCAGCGGCGGTGTGGGCGAGCATGAAGTCTGACACCCAGTACATCGCGCCCAAGACAACGAAGGCGCCTGAACTGCCCGTGGCTCCTGGCGACGTCTCAGTACGCGTCCTCAATGGCAGCGGCATCCCCGGTAAGGGTGGCGCTGTTGCTGATGTTTTGAGCCAAATGGGCTTCGCGGTGCAGATTATTGACGACGCCCCGACATCCGATTACACGACGTCTGTTGTTCAGTTCACCACTGGAGATGACGCCATCGCTAAGGCAGTGGCGTACGCGATCAAAGGCACTGCAAGCCCTGATGGTGCCACGATCCAAGAGTCTGCCGGGCTGGACATGCTGACGATCATCGTGGGCGCCGACGAGACCTCTGTCGACACCATCAAAGTGCGCGCTGACGCCGTCGATCCGATCACTGCGCCTACTACAGCAGACAAGGTCACCTGCTCCTGATGGGTTCGCATGGAGTTTCGGTCATCATGCCGGTGCTCAATGAAGAACTCCATTTAGCGGAGGCAGTCGCGCATATTCTCAATCAGGACTACGACGGCCCCATCGAAGTAGTTCTCGCACTCGGACCTTCGCGTGATCGCACCAACGAAGTCGCCGCGGGGATGGCAGCGGCCGACTCACGCGTACGAACCGTCGATAGTCCGACTGGGCGCACAGCTGCTGGGCTCAACGCCGCAATCGCATTGAGTCAGTACGACGTCATCGTGCGCGTAGACGGCCACGCACTGATCCCAAGCGACTACGTGAGCACCGGTGTCGCGACGCTTGAGGCAACAGGTGCCGACAACGTTGGCGGCATCATGGCCGCTGAGGGTGCGACCGACTTCGAAAAGGCTGTCGCCGCTGCGATGACGTCGTGGTTCGGTGTGGGCGGCGCTGCATTCCACATTGGCGGCGAGGCGGGGCCTGCCCTCACCGTTTACCTTGGTTGCTTCCGTAAGTCGGCGATCGAACGCGTCGGCGGATTCGATGAGTCGATGATCCGTGCGCAGGACTGGGAAATGAATCACCGCATTCGGTCCACGGGTGGCGAAATCTGGTTTACGCCAGATATGAAGGTCACCTATCGCCCTCGCGCGAGCCTACGAACTCTCGCGAAGCAGTACCACGAATACGGGCGCTGGCGCCGTGAGATTGCTCGTCGAGAGCCAGGCACGGTGTCGTTGCGCTATCTCGCCCCGCCGATCACCCTCGTGGGGGTCTCCGTGGGCACGCTCATGGGCCTGGTAGGACTCATCGTGGGACAGCCGGCGGTAATTGTCCTTGGATTCAGCGCACCTGTGGTCTACGCCGTCGCTTCGCTCATCGCCACCGCGCGGGCCAGCCGCAAGGAGCCATTCTCCGTGTGGCGACGACTCCCGTTGGTGTTCGCGACAATGCATGGATCGTGGGGCGCTGGATTCCTTCGCGGGCCCGGCTGAGAGACCTCGCTAGGCTCTCCTCTGTGCGCATCTCGGTACTAGGGGCCGGCTATCTCGGCACAACTCACGCCGCGTGCATGGCCGACCTCGGCCATGACGTCGTCGCAGTGGACCTCAATGCCGAACGAATCGCCACTCTTGCTGCGGGCACCCTGCCGTTTTATGAACCCGGGCTTGACGAAGTACTCGGCCGCGCTCTGGCTAGTGGCCGCCTGCGTTTCACAACCGACATCGCCGAGGCAGCAGCTTTCGCCGACGTGCATTTCGTCTGCGTCGGGACTCCACAACGCGAGGGTTCCTATGCCGCTGACATGTCGCAAATCTGGGGATCCGTCGAGTCTCTACTCGCCCACATAGACCGCCCGTGCCTGATCGTGGGCAAGTCCACTGTGCCGGTCGGCACCGCGTCCGCAATCCTGCAGCGTCTTGAGGGCACGCCAGCGCGGCTCGCATGGAACCCGGAATTTCTGCAGGAGGGTCGTGCCGTTGCAGACACCGTGCGCCCTGATCGACTCGTTATTGCCACGACCTCACGCGAAGACTCGAAGATACTGCGTGAAATCTACGCATCACTCATCGACGCGAAGGTGCCGGTCATTGAGACGGACTTCGCAACCGCCGAACTTGTCAAGGTCTCGGCCAATGCGTTTCTGGCCACAAAGATTTCTTTCATCAACGCTATGGCTGAGGTCTGCGAAGCAAGCGGCGCAGACGTGTCTGCGCTGGCAGACGCTCTGGGCCATGACCCACGTATCGGTTCACTCTTCCTACGCGCGGGACTCGGGTTCGGCGGCGGTTGCCTGCCCAAGGACATTCGCGCATTTATGGCACGCGCGGAGGAGCTTGGAGTAGACCAGGCCGTGTCGTTCTTGCGCGACGTCGAAGATATCAACTTGCGTCGCCGTGGTCGTACCGTCGAGCTCACACGTGAGGTCCTTGGTGGAGAACTCTCCGGCGCCCGCATCGGCATCTGGGGCGCTGCTTTCAAGCCCGACAGCGATGACGTACGAGACTCCCCAGCGCTCAACGTGGCGCAGATGCTCCACGACGCGGGTGCAATTGTGAAAGTGCATGACCCCAAAGCGATTGCCAACGCGCGGACGAAATGGCCGCAACTGGACTACGTGCACACCGCGATGGATGCCGCACAGGACTGCGACGTGTTACTGCACCTGACCGAGTGGCGCGAATACCGCGCGCTCCATCCACTCGACGTTCGCAAAGTGGTACGTAAGCCTCAGTTGATCGATGCGCGCAATGCGCTAGATCCGCACTCGTGGCGAGAGGCTGGTTGGACCTACCGCGCGCTCGGTCGGCCCAACGCATGACGATTTCGCGCGACGATCTGTACGGCAACGCCGACTCGGTCAGAGCAATCCTCAAGGACGCCACTCTGTGGTTCATCGTCGGGCTTGGCGATAACCCCGATCGGCCTGCATACGGTGTCGCGAAGTTCTTGCAGAGCCACGGCTGTCGAATCGTGCCCGTGCATCCGATGGGGCGCGAAGTGCACGGCGAGAAGGGCTACCGCACTCTTGCTGAAGCGGCAGCGGCAGAAGGCGTGCCTGACGTGGTCGACGTCTTCGTTAACTCAGACCGTGCTGGCGAGGTCGTAGATGCCGCAATCGCAATCGGTGCCCCGACGATCTGGCTTCAGCTCCACGTCATCGACGAAGCTGCCGCTGAACGGGCGGTCACCGCAGGTGTGCGCATGGTCATGGACCAGTGCCCCGCTCAGGTCTGGGCCGCCCTCGGCCCGCACTAACCACAAGCCCGCACATCACCAGCGCTACCGCGATGAGTGGGAAATATGGCAGCACGCCCGCGACCCAGCGAAACTCAACGAATGGATAGAGCCCTGATTCGGAGATCCCTAGGACACTCGCTGCGGCCAGCAGGGTAGCTAGACCCACCACGGGGGCACTGAATTTCCATGGTGTGTGCGCGAGACGCGTCGCCATTGATCGTGACAGCAACTGTGCGGGCCCGGCAATGAGCCACGACATGGCCACAACAACTACCAACGAGCCACCATGCAGGAGCCACCACGTCACGCTCAGAGCTGGTGGCGCAATTCCCGCGAGCACCAAGACGGCTATCACGATACTCGTCACGAGCATGTGCCAGATGTAAATGCCCATTGAGCGGCTACCCGCGATTGCAACGGGGACCCACACACGATCGCGGTCGAGCCATCGAGCCAGAGCGCGCCATGCGAGAAGGATCACCAGAATCTGCGCGACGCCAAATAGACAAAGCACGATCGTCGGTGGTGCAAGATTTGAGAGTCCAGGCGCCGCATTGGCGGTGATGAGGGCCTTGGAATACGGGCCCACTACAAGTGCCAACGCAGAACCAGCGAGTGCGAACACGGCGCACCCGATAAGAACTATCCGCGGGAGTTTCGCCCAACGGTCGCGCTGCGCGCCGACGAGCGTGAATACCGACCAGACAACGATCAGATTGAGCCAGCCCCACCGATCATCGATATGTATCCGTAGGAGGTCAATTGCCACAACCAACACGATGAGCACGAGGACCCACCACATCGCGCGCAATCGCAGGATGACCGGCGACACCAAAACGACCAGGATGTAAACACCGACGAACCACAGCAGTTGCACGGTGATGACTCCAGCTGCCTGGGCCAAACTCGGGCGCCAGGCTGCGATCAACGCAGTCAGTGCCAGGCTCACAAAGATCAATGGCAGTGCCGCCGCTAACAAGGATTTCGCTCGCGAGCGGACGACGTCAGCCCATGGGCGACCCGCGTCACGCGAACTTCGCAGTCCGACTCCTGCAGCAAAGAAGAACACAGGGAGCCACTGCAGAGCCCACGACATCCACCACAGCGAAGGCGCTACGTCCAAGGTGTTGCTGGCAGTTCCATCCGGAAATGTGGTCCAAGCGACCTGATGGCCAATAACGACAAGTGCGAGTGCCGCAACCTTTATAAAGTCGAGCACACGATCGCGACCGACACTGCCCTCAAGAATTCGCGAGGTCAGTGTCGGCGGCTCGCTCATGGCTGCGGCAACTCCAACGTGGCTGACTTCGCTCTCGCATTGGTCTCGGCGGCCAAAGCGGTGAGCCGCTCACGTAACGCCGCATCACTAGCACCGAGAATGCGCATGGCCAGTAATCCCGCATTGCGCGCGTTGCCGATGCCGACAGTGGCCACCGGAACGCCCGCGGGCATTTGCACGATGGAGAGCAAAGAATCCATGCCATCAAGGGCCTTCAGCGGCACTGGGACTCCGATGACGGGAAGCGGAGTGAGCGAAGCGACCATTCCCGGCAGGTGTGCCGCGCCACCGGCGCCAGCAATGATCACACGCAGTCCGCGACTTTCAGCGGACGATGCGTAATCGACCATCTCGCGTGGCATCCGGTGCGCGGAGACAACTTCGGCTTCATACGCGACACCAAACTCTTCGCATACGGCTACAGCTGCTTGCATGACCGGCCAATCCGAATCGCTGCCCATGATGATCGCCACCTGCACGGTGGCTCCACCCGACGAAGCTGCGTCACTCATCGATCGCTCCAGACAAATAATCGGCCGCGTGATGGGCCCGCTCAAGCAGGACCTGCACATCATCCCCCACGACGGTCACGTGACCCAACTTGCGTCGTGGCCGGATCTCCTTGCCGTACAGGTGTACTCGTAGGCCAGGGTCTCGTGCGAGCACATGCCGAAGTGCCGTATGCAGCGGCGGGAGCCCATCGACGTCTTGACCCACGATGTTGACCATAACGGCATATGGCGCAAGAAGATCCGGGGCGCCAAGGGGTAGGTCAAGCACTGCGCGCAGATGATTCTCAAACTGGGAGGTCACAGCGCCATCGATGGACCAGTGACCAGAGTTGTGTGGGCGCAT
>WLOK01000041.1 GCA_009699315.1 Actinomycetota bacterium | reverse complement strand
GGTGGCGCCCCTTCACTTCGAGGCCCTCTCGCACATGTTCGACCTGTTCGACGGCCCGGTCGATGCCGATGAGCTCATCGATCGATCGACCGACACCCTCATGCGCAGCATGCTGCCCTCCACGTAGTCAGAACGCCTCGAGTTTTCCCCTCGTCATCGCGCACGGCTCAGCGGGTAACCTCAACGTGGCCGGTCGCGGTGTCGTCGCAGTCCGGTCGAACCCAGTGCTTGGAGTAGGCATGCGCAGCACTTCTGAACTGGCCATGTACCTCGAGACTCCCTCGCCTCAAGGTAGTGGAGCGGCCCAACGCGTGGTTGGAACAACTCCATGCTGAAGGTTCCTCCTCTAACTGGCAGCCTCATACGGAACGCTGGGCTACAGCTGAATTCATCCAATGGGCGCAAGACAACGACCCGGATGCTGTGAGCAAGATTCAGTTGCTTATCTCCGAACTTGAGACGCACGGCGGGCACGTGAATGGTGGTCGAGCCACCACACCCTCGTTCAACGTCCGGTTCAACGTGCTAGGAGTAGGCAAGAAGTGGCCGCTGTGCATGTACTCACTACCCCAACGAGGTTCCACTTTGGAAATCCGTTTCGGAGACTTCCGCAACACCCCTGACGTTGCTGACGCTTTCGTGCAGGCAGTCTGCAGCATTCCCGAGTTTGGACTCGACGCCGCAGAGATCCGCAATGCCGGTTATCGAAAGAGGCCCCAGTTCGCAATCAAGAATCTCTCTGAGGCTGCCGTGCGTTCTCTTGCCAAAAATGTTGCCAGTGCGCTCCAAGTGGATAACAGCTAGCAGGCTTTCGCAGATATCAGATATTGGGCGGGAGACTAGGTGACCGCACTCGCGAAGGACTGAGCGTGTACAACATCGATACCGCCAAAGAGTGTCACCAGACGGAGGGGCTAGGGGATGAGTGACGAGGACATCATTACGGAACTTTTTGTCTGGGCTCACCGGTTCGACGGTTACGAACGGATAGCTTCCTCACCTGAAAATCTCGAAGCGGTCCTTGAGCCCGTACGCAATATCTTCATAACCCGAGGTCTCGTCCCAGACTGGTGTGGGGTCGACCTACTCCGAGGATGGATGTTTTATCTAGCCCGCGCAGAGCGGTTTGGTGGCACGAATCCAAAAGAATGGATAGCAGTAGAACGCGCGCTCCTGAAGCACTCGGCGGCCACTACCGAAGACCTGCCAGTGAGGGGCCTGGAGCCAGAATGAGGCAATCGCCAATGCCGTCAAAATGCCGTCAGACTGACTGGAACGGCCTGCGCTAGACACCTCGAAACCGTGAATCCATGAGGGAATTCGGCAATGTCCGACACCACTCTCCAAGGCGGCGTATTCAGAGACCAAGAAGGCGTAAGCCAAGTCAAAGGGCCCCTGCACTGCAGTGATGCAGTCAGGGGCCCTTCTTTTTTATTCACAGCCAATTGCCATCGGAACCAACGGCAAGTTATCTTGGAATCGTGCAGCACGACCCGATCATCGCCCCGTCAGCCTTAACACATGGGCTCACACGTGAGGAGATTCTTCATGCCTATCGCAATCCGATACGCATCTGGGATCTCGGCGACGGCCTGACGATGATGATCGGACCAAATCGAGCTGCGATTCTTCTAGAAGTCGGTTACATAGATGGAGACTTGGCCGCAGTCATCGTTCACGCGATGATCGCTCGAGAGAAGTTCATGAGGTGATGACGATGCCACGCACAGTCGAAGAGATTCTTAGGCATGCCGACGAATTAGCGGCACGCTTCGAAAACTACGAACCAAACGACGCCGACGAGCTCGACTCGACTGCCGTAAGGTTGCTTCGAGACGCGATTTACGATCGCTCCGAAGCAGAGCGTCACGTCATAGAAGCGGTACGTGCAGCCCGAACCAGCGGCATGTCTTGGTCAGCAATCGGCACCTTCGTCGGCACAACAGGCGAGGCAGCACGGCAGCGGTACGCCGACCTAAAGGCGTAAAAGGGAGAAGTCCCGCCGATCAAGAAGGCGTAACGTACTTCGAAAGGGCCCCTGAACTTCAGTGATGCAGCCAGGGGCTCTTTTGCATTCCGGAAGTCCAGTAGCGGAAAATCGTCGAAAGCAAAAGCGACGCAGTTTGCTAGGGTACGTGAATGACAAGCCCGGGAATGGACAATGACAGCGTGCCCATCAAGGGGCGCTCCGCCCGGCGCAAGCGTCAGTTCATCGTGTTGAGTGTCGGTGCTGTCGTGCTGGTGGGAGCCGCTGTTGCCGTTGCCGTGGTGCTGGGTGTGACTGGCCAGCAATCAGGCGCTCTCACCACCGCCAGCACCGTGAAGGTCAACGACACCCTCTCTCTCGGGTCAAGTCAGGTGAAAGTGACTTCGGGCGCGACGCAAGGTACGGAGTTTGTTGGAACAGGCAAGCTCACCGCCGGGCCAGGCACCGATGAGTCGGTGCAGCTGCGATTTACCGATTCGAATAACTGGAGCGTCACCGTCGTTAACGCAGCAGCAGGCAAACTGAATTTCGGTGCAGTCCAAATCACCAGAACCGCCATAACAGGTGGCATCAGTGCTAGCGGAGGGGTCGTGACCTCCACACTCGCTGCGCAGTTGGCCGCACCCGCCACCATCATCGATTCGAAGTTCGTCCTCGCCTCGGGCACCATCGCATTTTCCGCTACCTGTCCGACCACCACGAGCACCCGCCTGTGCGTCGATGGCTCGTCGTTCGCGCTTCTATCGGGCGTCATGAGCGAGTCATTCGGCAGCCCAGTGGCGAGCAATCCTGCGCTGGCATTCACCGCGACAATCAACATGTCAAGCGGTGTCGCCAACCTTCAAGCTCCCTTCGGCTCAGATGAAACGGCGAGCATTTCTCAGGCCACAATCAAGAACATGACATTGCTGATTTCCGCCAAAGACGACTCCTTCGCAGTTTTGCCGGCCGACTCAAGTGTCAAAGTGCGCGATGGCAGCGCCAATGGCGGTCTCAACATTCAGATCACCGGTAAGGGCAAGCTCGTCATGCCGAAGATGCCATTGGTCGGTTGGGACGTTTCGGACTGGAACAGCAACTCCATTGCTCTCACCTACGTAAATGGTGGCTTGGTCCTGACCGGCAAAATCCTGCCCGGCTCCGTAGGCAATTCGAGCGTCACGGACTTCGCCTACTTCAACGCCGAAGACACGCTGGCAACGATCTACGGCAATACTCTCAAAGTTCCTAGGCGCACGATGGTGCTCGGTGTCGCTTCGAACAACATCTCCTTCCCTGCACTCGTGGGCCTGCCGGGCCTCAAGGGGAAAGTGTTCGACATTCCCGTGGGCAAAGAGGGCATGTTCATGATGTACACATCGAATGGCAACATCACAGCCGGCTGGACAATCCCTGATGGCGTGAAGTTGCCGAGCTTCTCAGATGACTACACGTTCTCGTTCACCCCCGCCACTATCTCGGTGTCGCTAAACACCAACCCAGAAAAGCTTCAGGCCGCGTTCAGCTTCGCTCAAAACGGCCTGCTCTCCATCTCCGGAAAGTCGGGGAATGTGCGGGATATCGCGGTGAGTGCGAAGATCACGTACGAATTTACCAAGCAGGAAATCAATCTTTCAATATCGGCGAACGGACTCGCCGGCAAGTCTGTGTGGCCCAATGTGGTCGGCATCAGCGGTCTAGATCTCAATGGTTTCGCCATCAGCGGCACCATAAGCACGTCTGGTGTTCCCCTAGGTATTGGTCTCGCCGGCGATGGAGTGCTCAGCGGCAACATGGCGCGGCTCATGAATAACTCAAATTCTTCGGGTGCCGACATCCCCATCAAGTTTGTCGCAAACCTGGTGCTCACGGCGCCGTGTTTCGAGATTGCGATTGGCGACCCCGATGGAACGACAAATGTGATCGATCTCGGTCCTGGACTCATATCGGCTACTTACGTGCAGATGTACGCCGCGCCGCTCGGGTGCACGGTGGGCACCTACATAGTGCCTGCTGGGTTCTCCGTTACCTTCCACGGCAAGGTCATCGGCGTGGACACCGATGTGTGGATTGCAATCAACACCAACACGCCCCCCTCTCTCAATGGGTCGGCACGAATTGGCACCATAGGCGCCGCGGGCTTCACACTACGAGATACGAGTGTGGCTTTCGCCCTGGGTGGAGTTCAGATGCAGAGCTTCGACCTGACTGGCACGGTGTCGGGCTCGAGTCAGGTGGGCAACAGCACGGTCGGGCTGAAAGCCGAATTTGGCGGAACCGTGACGATTGACTACCTCAGCGCTGTGAACGCTTCCATCAAGACCGAAAACGTGGAGGCGGATGCCTACTACGGGGCTGGGGGCTGGCACCACTTTGGAAGCCCGTCGACCTTCATCAGTGGCGGAAACGTCTGCATCTCGAAGAAAATCGCCGGCAAGACGCGCAAAGTCTGCCTTCTCTAAGTTTGCGGTGAATTCACAGTTCGTCGAGTAGACCCCAGAGTCCACCCGGCGTGGCACGAGTAGTGCGATGCATCGGTGACATCTTGATGCGTCCGGCGACGACTTCGATCATGCCTAGCAGGCTCAGGTCGCCGAGCAGACGCTCCACATCGGGCAGTGGCCAGTCAAGTGAATCGGCAACTTCTGCGGAGGTCATCGGGTCACTTGACCGCATCACCTCGCGCACGACCGTGCGTTGGTCATCGGGGAGGTCGAGGAGGTCTGACATGGTGACCGGCGCCTCGTTGCTTTCGTTTTGCGCGAGCCGATCCCCAATTCGATTGAAAATTCCGTCGGCACTCATGCGAGCTCCGGCATTGCGATGGGTTCTGGCTGGGGACGGCAGACCTGGCACCACAAAGTGCCACCCACGACGATCGATCGGGGCGGGTCATCTCCGAAGACGGTGATGATGAAGGGCATAGCCGCGTGGTGCGTAGCGCATACGCCGCGTCCGCAGAAGCGACATACGCCGCGGGCGCTCTCCTCGCATTGGGCACACAGCATCAGCGTTTCCCCTCCTCATCGTGCGTCGTGGTGACTTCCCCGAGCCGGGCCCAAAGTCCCGACGGCGTGGATTCGCTAGGTCCATCATCCGATACAGAATGTTCAAGCGAAGCCCAGATCCCTGACTCGGTTGCATCCACCGGCAGGTGCGACCTGAGCCACATCATGCCGAACAATCCGATATCGCGTCGGATCCCGGCGGCCGTGGCTTCAAGTGTCTCGATTTCGGCTGCGCTTGTCCGCCCGGAGTGATGGGCAATGGCCAACTGGCGCTGCACTGCTACGAGTTCTTCTGCTTTTGCTGCAGCATCCGATCCGTAGCGCGACTCGAAGGTGTCGAGGATCTCGGCCACGCTGCCGCCGCTGAGCGCTGCCTTCTCACTTGCAGTAGCGCCGGTGCGGGAGAGGTCTTCGCGTACCCATCGAGCAGAGATCGGGTAACCCAAAGCCACAATCGCGGCGGCAATGCCGAATACGCCTACGCCGGTTGCCGTGACGAGTAGCGCTGGCATTCCATCAATTTGGGTGAGGCGATTGAAGATGGAGTGCAGAACGATAGCGATGGCAAGTCCACCCAGCGGAATCGCGAAACGGGCAACCCAGCCTCGACTAAAGGACAACACGATGGCTGCTCCGATAATCGCGGTACAGCCGGCGTGCATGAGGTTGGTAGACGACACTCGAGCCAGAGCCAGGCCCAGACCCGCATCGCTCCCCGCATTTTGCAGGTAGACCCAGTTTTCGCGAATCGCGAAACCAGTGCCAGCTGCAGCACCGAGCACCGCCCCATCGACAAACCACGTCACGCGACGTGACAGGCATAGGAACGGCAGGACCGCGGCTTTGGTGATCTCTTCGGCAATCGGCGCACCGAGCACGATGAGCGAACTCATTCCGAATGCCGCTGCCCACCAGTCATTGACGTAAATGACCAGATAGGTGTCCGCGAAGCCCCAGAGCAAGGCAATCAAAGCTAGCGGCCACAAGCGCCGAGCGTTGCGCCCAAGAAAGATGATGGCTGCTAGTACGGCCAGCGGCACGGTTGTGGCCACGAGCCACTGGGGGGTCATGTGTCGGTGCTCCGAAGCGGGCGGCTGGCTTCGGGCGAACTCATGGCAGCACGGTAGCGCCTAATGCCCCACGACACGATCGCGCCGCTTAAACGCCCCGCGATGGGCATAGGCGAGGATATTCGAGTCGAGCGCGATCACCGATCGTTCGCGATCTCCCGGATCTCTGCCCAAGACAATGTGGCCGCCTCTTGGGTGAGGCCCTCACCGGTGAACACCACATCGCCAAGAGGCGTCCATTCACGCGTTGCGGAACGGCGTTCGAGCTCATCCGGGAGTTCAATCGTTGTCTTCTTCACGGGACAACCGTATTAGGTAACTCGTACTTACGGGTTAGAATGGCGACTGACGACGAGCGTGACGAGGTTGCCCGGGCTGGTCGGCTCAACATCGAGATCCAAGACACAGCCTTCGATCTCATAGGTCTTCCCTAGTGGCAGCCCAGCGACACACACAGCGTCCTCGATCGACTGACGTGAGCTGGTGACCTGGAGGGTGGCCGAGAGATAGTCCTCAACTCCATCAGTAAGTACGCGGACACTCGCGCTGTCGACCGCTAGTGCAAGGACTCGATCAACTACCAACCGCACGGGTCCTGGGATCGCGCGTTGATCCGTCGACGCATTGATGCTCGTCACCTGAGCCACGCAGTCTCGCGCCGCGAGGTTCTCGACGATCTCCATCGCCCAGACCGCGAAAGCTCCGTCACTTTTCTGGTCGACCTGCATATGAACCCGCAGCAGTGACTCGAGGATGCCCAATCGACTACGAGCCTGGTCATTTAGCTCACCTGCAGCAGCGATCTGCTCGACAAGCACAGCGCACTCACCCAAAACTGCGAGCGCACCCTCACCCAGCTCTACATTCTCTGGCGGAGTCACAGAGAAGTCAGCGAGAGCACCGCGATCGATGTGGGATGTGGTCAACAGATAGCGGATCGTGTTGAGCGCTGTCCGATGTAGCCAATCGGAAGTGGTCTGCGACAGGTCAGACATCGCTCACCTCAGCGGTGACGACGTCTTGCACACTGCGGATGCTCACCAGGTCGTTGCGTTCATCGAATCGCACTCGAGAGACCTCAAAATGTTCGATTTCGAATACGCCGCTGTTGCCAGGCGTAGACCGCATCCACCCGAGCGAATCTGCCATGGCGATATCTACCGTCACACTCGGCGCGGTCACGATAATCTCCGCGAGCCCTTCGTCGACCAGCGCCTTGATAGTCACCGTACGACTCGGTGCTTGAGAGACAATTCCGCGTAGAAATTCTATGATCGCCGCTGGCACGGGTAATGCGTCTGTGGGCATACTTATCACCGAGACCTCGACTGAACGCCCGAGCGTCTCGGCGTGATTTACCTCCTCAAGCACCGCCTGCCAAAGGTTCGAAGTCGCTTTCTTCTTCTGGCCAAGGTTGCGTCGCAGTTGACTCTCCTCCGCCGCCGCGCGTTCGCGTACCTCCACTGTGTCCACGTCGAGTTGGCCATCGGCGATTGCGCGCAGCAGGCGCGTAGTCGAGGCACTCACCCGACTCCAACGTGATGTCACCATAATTTGACGCTCAATTTCAGCCTGATACTCCACGGTTGCCGCCCAGAGTACGAGCGCATCGCTACGCCTGCGATCGAACTCACGGAACAACACCGCCATCAGAAAAAGTGCCGCCGACATGTAGACCACGGTGACGATGAGCGACATGGCGGGCACGACTCGGCAACCACTCGGCAACGCGAAGGTCAGCACAAGTCCACCCAAAGTCACGACGGGAAGAATGATCCACGCCCACCAACGTTCGATCGCAAACAGAACAAGCCCGATACCACCGGCCACGCTGTTGATGATCCAGTGAACTGCTGATGCAGAGTCGCATCCGTTCAGCGACGACCCAGCTGCGGTATATGCAGCAAGTACCCACAGGACCGTGAGCACGACCAGGACGACGCGCCACCGGGTCTTCCACATCAGCGAAAGCGCGAAGTTGGTCGCCAGAAAGGCGACGAACAAAACGGCGTATGCCAGACCGCCGCCCACGAGGCTGCCGGCAATCCACGGCAGCATCACGAGCCCGAACAGCGCTGGGGCAAAAAGTAGAATGCGTGACCGATTGGAGTCCAAGAGGATCCGACGGACTGGCTCGATCGGCACACGAAGTTCCGCAGGAGCAACCACCGGGATACGCAATTGAACTCTTGTGCCCCGACCCGGGCTGCTGTCAATGAGTGCCTCGCCACCCATCGCCGCCAGCGACGCTCGCATGGTGTTGCGCATCCCGAATCGCTCCGACTCTTGTTGGCCCAGACCCGTCCCATCATCTTCGACGGAGATCTCGTACAGAGTGCCGAACTGACGCGCTGCGATCACAACATTCTGGGCTTGAGCGTGGCGCTCGACATTGCGCAATGCTTCCACCAACGCATCGCGCAGTGCGCTAGCAGACATTCGAGGCAGCACCTGGTCGACGTCAACACGCGTGCGCACTTCTGGAGTCCGCAAGCCCGCCGCCACCGTCGCCTCAGCGATGATGTCACTCATCGACGCCTCGGTTGCCGTGAGTGCGCCAAGTTCCATCTGCTCCACGTCGCGGCGACACTCTGAGCGCAGGAGTTCGTCATCATCGACTCCGCGTTGCGCGATCGCATTGAGAGTGTTGAGTACCGTCTCGTGGATACGTCGGTCCACACCCGTACGAGCTGACTGTACTTGAACCGCACGATACGTAGCTGCAGTCGACGCTTCCATCGCCTCGGTATTCTCATCAGCAATTTGAGCGGTACGCCGCCAGATCTGAGCCATTCCGAGAAGCGCGGGTCCAGCAATGAGCACGAAGACCGGACCGATAGCCCCTCCCGCCAGATCCGCTGCGGCAAGAATCATCTGCGGCGTCGGATGTAAAACTGCGATCAGATTTAGTCCGGCAGCCGCAAAGATCAGGCCAAGACCCGTCGTTACTTTTGAGTTGAACGCGGCCCCGAACGCCACAGCGAAGGCGACAAATGGCAGTGGGAGCCAGCCGGGTCCGTACGTTTGCGGAAAAATGATTGCCCCGAGTAGCAGTAGCAGACCGCTGCCAACCTGACACGCACTCGAGAAACGACGGAACCGGGGAAGCAGAGCGACAACGAGCAATGCAGCGGGGATCGCCCAGGTGAGCCAAATCGCGGGCGGCAGTTCGTTCGCGTGGACGACCAGCAGGAAGAGTGCGGGGATAAATTCGATGGAGCCGGCGGCGATGAGAGCCAGCACTCCCATTCGATTGAAAATCGCGGCAAGGGGGACGCTGCCTTTCGATACCTCTGTCACGCGTTCGCCCCTGCCGTATTGTGCGGATATGTCCCACCGGATCTTCGTAGTTCTTGAGGATCATCCTCTCGTGCTCGGCGCCATCACCGACCACCTCACGTCCGTCTTTCCCGATGCCACCTTGGCATACAGCGGTGCTCAATTGCCTGCAGCCGTCGAGGCGGTCTCGACCTCCGGTGCCAACTGCGCGATCGTCGACCTCGACCTCGGGGACGGCCGAACGCCAGCTGAGGTGGTCACCGTGCTCCGGCACGCGGCGATCCCGGTCGTGCTCATCAGCGCCAACGACAATCCCCTCGCCATTCAAGCGGCGCTGCTAAGCGGCGCTCATTCCTACGTCCCCAAGCGCCTCGTGATTGACCAGCTCCGACATGCCGTCGAGGCGGCCGAATCTGATGTGCCGTGGAAGTCCCCTGACTTTGCGGCCGTACTCGTCCCCATCGAGGGCTCGAGCGTCGCTCTTGAGCCAGCCCAGCAACGGGCACTGACTCTGTATGCGGCGGGACTTCCAGCCACAGTTATCGCTGCGCGCATCGGCGTCGCCACGGAGGCTGTCGGCCCACTTGTCGATTCGGCAATCGCGGCCTATCGGTATAGCGAGGACGATGAACCATTGGAAGCGTCACCTGAATAGGTGACACAGGACATTTGTCCCCCATCAATGTAAGTTTCTGCCATGCAGGATGGACAACCTCACCAGACTTTGAAGTTCCTCGTTCTTGAGGATCACCCGTTGGTGCGGTCTGCAATCATTCGAGAAGTTCTTGCTGGCCTCGGCGCAGTGGAGGTGCTCTACGAGGGAGCTTCGCTCGTTGAGGCTCTCGATACGGCACGCACCAACGATGTCGATTGCGCAGTTTTGGATCTCGATCTCGGCGATGGCACCCTTCCCGTAGACAACGTGCGTGCGCTCGTTGGCGCGGGCATTCCAGTGTTAGTAATTAGCGCCCTCGCAGATCCGATGGTCGTACGTGAGTCGATGTCGGCCGGCGCGTTGGCCTACGTCTCCAAGCAAACCGACGCAACCGTGATGCGGGACGCAATCCAGTCGACCCTTGCCGGGAAGCCTTTCATGTCACCAGATATCGCCCTGGCGATCATTAGCGACCTGCAGGCAGAGGTGAAACTTTCCGATCAGGAGCGCCTCGCTCTATCGCTTTATGCCTCCGGGCTAAAGATGACGACTGTCGCCCGGCGCATGGACGTAGAAGTGACAACTGCGCAGGAATACATCAAACGTGTGCGAGCGAAATACACCAAAGCCGGTCAGACGGTCTCTACGAAAACCGACCTCTACCGCGTTGCTAAGAAGCGCGGACTCATCACTGACGACTGATCACGCTTGTCACTATTAAGAAACTGGTGAGCAAGATATGAAATCCGTCGTGCCTAGTCCTCTTTTTCCTCGCCAAATCGCCCGCGGAGTTCAGCTGCACGCTCCGTCAACGACTGGAAGTAGTCGGTACTCACAATCGCTTCACTTTGCTCCTGCACTTTTTGCCGGTCAATCACGACGGTGAGCTTTTGCACTTGTTCGCGAAGTTTACGCTCGCGCTCGATGACTTCCGAGCCCATGCGCTGGAACGCTCTAGCTAGCGTTCCCACCTCGTCCTTGCGCGCCGCAGCCTGATCCAGCATCGCCGGATCGAACGAGTCTTGTTCGAGGGCGAGTGCTGCCCGCGTCATTGTCGCTACTGGTCGCACAATGCGTCGACTCGTTAACAAACCAATCAAGAGGCCCAGAGCAAGGACCCCCAGACTCAACAACGCTTGCTTCCAAGCCGTGGCAACCGCAGGCGCCGAGATGCTCTCAGCAGGTACAGCGGACACCAGGGTCCATTTAAGAGGCGCAAACGTAGACAAATCCATGCTCCACGATTCTGAAGTACCGTTAAATGGGGCGGTCGCATCCACGTGAGTGACCACATTCTCAGAATCAGGTGCCTCCGCTACAAGTTGCCTACCTAGTGCGGTGCCGGCTTCGGTCGTAGCGATGGCACTGAGATCTCTATTGGCGGGAGCAATCACCGGTTTACCATCTGCGTCGAGGACGAAGAAAAATCCGTCTCCAGAAAAGGTCACATTGACAAGGGCAACACCAAGCGCCTTTTCAGTTTCATCAAATTTGGCCTGCGCCGCTTGCTCAATATCGTCAATGTAGACGCCGGTGCCAAGAACCCATTTCCATGGCGCGTAGTACTCAATGTAACTAATTTTGTCAGATGGAGTGGTTGATCCGAGCCGTGTGCCTACATAATCAACAAAACCACTCCCTGGGCCAAGCGCAACGGCTTGGAAATCGCGGAAGAACGCTTTGCCGTTTGCATCCTTAAAGTCGATCATGTTCCCAATGAACTTGGGATTGGGATTCTCCAACGAGACCATTTCCGGCGTGTACGTGAAGAAATAGTTCTCGCCGTCGTATCGAAAGTCGAAGAGGTTTTTCAGCGCTACGTCCTTAGCATTTTGCTCAGAAATCTCCCCGCGGACTGCTGCCTGACGCAGTGCGTCGATGGCAGAGATCTGTGCCTTGGCCAATCCCTCGAGCCGGGACTTGCGTGCCGCCAATTCACTGTCTTTGAAAGCCGTTTGTTCCTCGTACGCCTGCGCGATGAGCAGACTCGTCGAGCGGTGCGCATTCGACATGGCTTCAGCGGAGCTGGCCGCCGTCGAATTCCGTGCTGAAATCGCCGCATACAGCGCCGTGACTAGTGCACTCAAGACCAACAGAATCGCAATAAGCACGGCAAGGCGAGAAGAAAGCGAAGACCACCTAGAGAGCCGAGAATCCCCACCGCCAGCAGATGCCATCCCCCAATAGTGCCAGTCCCGTCAAGGGCAAACCCAATTGAGCGCTGGCTGCCCTTCGCCACTAAAGAATGGGTCGTAACTCGACCTTACGATTACAGGCCTTGGACCCGGCGATGGCAAGGTCGCAGGCCACCTCAAGACTCTCCGCCTCGATGATCCACAAGCCGCTCACGAACTCCGTCGAGTCCAGTAGCGGCCCCTCCGTCACGAGGCCCCTGCCGCCACGATTGTCAATGACAGTGGCCGTGCTGGGCCCGTCGATCCCACATGCAAATACCCAGTGTCCGTTGGCCTCAAGCGAGTCATTGAATACGTCAATTGCTGCCCGCTCATCAGTGTCGGCTGATCGCGCAGTGTCGTCAATTACGGCAAGAAAAAAACGCATAACGGGGGCTCTCTCTCCTAAGATTCTCCAGAGCGACACACAGAGATTAGCGCCGAAGAAGCGGAGATAACTGACATGGGTGACCGCACATGGCGATCGTTGGTTACCTGAAGTCCGAGCACGGCATGGGACACGGCCACGCGAATGCACTCGTAGGTTGGACCCTCGCAGGCACTTCAGCGAGCGCGACTGCGCTTACGAGACTTCACACGACCAGCTGCAACATTGCGAGCCATTCCGGGGAAGACAAATCCATGGAAGGGTGCGACAGCCCGCCAGTACGCATGACCCATGAGGCCATGAGGCACGAAAGTAGCGCGTTGCTGCACGAGAGTGCCGCCGTCCTCCGTGGGCTCAAGCACAAACTCCAACCACGCCAAACCCGGCATACGCATCTCGGCGCGAAGTCTCAACAACCTCGGTTCGATCCGTTCCTCAACCCGCCAAAAGTCGACTGCGTCGCCAATGAGCAGCGTGTTGGGGTCTCTACGTCCCCTGCGCAGGCCCACACCGCCGACAAACCGATCGATAGTCCCTCGGATCTGCCACAGGAACTGGGCCGCAAACCAGCCGTTATCACCGCCGATTCGCTCCAGGGACTGCCAGACCTGCTCCGGTGTGAGATCTGATCGCACTTCACGCACATCGGTGTAGAGAGTTCCACCTGTCCAATCCGGATCCGTCGGCAACGGATCACTCGGCGCTCCAGGAGTGGATGCATCAGTCCAACGCGAGACGACTTCCGCATTACGAATTCTCTGCAGAGCAAGGGATACAGCCTGATCAAAACCCACAAGGCCTTCGGGAGGATCCGGGATCCACTGCGCGATGTCATGCTCGTGGCAGATCGCTTCGTGCCGCAGGGATTCCACCAGCGGCCGCGCCAAATTCCGCGGAACAGGTGTCACGAGGCCAACCCAATGACTGGAGAGCTTCGGAGTCAGAACATTGATCGGCAGGATAAGCCGCTTTGCCAGCGAGGCGGCCCGCGCATATCGCTGCATCATCTCCTGATAGGAGAAAATCTCCGGACCTCCGATCTCGAAAGTGCGGTTGACCTCCGGGGGCAGGTTTGCCGCGAGAACGAGATAACGCAAAACGTCACGTACAGCGATTGGCTGAACCTTCGCACGTACCCAGCGCGGAGTGACCATCGCCGGAAGTCGCTCAGTCAAATACCGAAGCATCTCGAAGGATGCCGACCCAGAACCGATGATCACTGCGGCACGAAGTTCTACCGTCGGCACTCCGCTATCACGCAGAATTTCGCCGACTTCTACCCGAGAACGCATGTGAGCTGACATGTCCGACTTCGCGATCGCAGAAGCAAGGCCGCCCAAATAGACAATGCGTCCAACACCCGCACCTTTTGCGGCGACGGCAAACGCGGATGCCATCTGCCTTTCGGCTATCTCTAGATTCTTGCCTTCTTGTAGCGAGTGCAGTAAGTAGTAGGCAACATCCACGTCCCGCATCGCCTCGTCAAGCGCTCCAGAGTCAGTCGCATCCCCACCAACAATCTCCACTTTGCTGATCCAAGGATGATCTCGAAGGCGCTCAGGATGGCGGGCCAAGACGCGTACCGTCCAGCCGGCATCAAGCAATCTGGGCACAAGGCGACCACCCACATATCCGGATGGTCCAGTCACGAGGCAGCGAGGCACAACACCATCGTGCCCGTTGCCGCCCAGAAGCGCGAGTCGGACTCCTAGGCTGCTCATACCAGGACTAGCGAAGAGGGGCGGTAACAGCGCGTGTGGCTACTCCTCGCTCTGGCCTCGGCATTCTTCGCCGGACTGGTGGCGATCCTGGCAAAGATCGGGATTCGGCACACCCCGTCGAACCTCGCGTCAGCCTTGCGCACCTTGGTAGTGCTGGGCATGGCTTGGGGAGTCGTGTTCATTATTGGCTCTCAGTCCAGCCTCACAACTATCAGCGGGAAGTCTCTCGCGTTCCTCATTCTCTCTGGGCTTACGACCGGCGCTTCCTGGCTGTGTTTCTTCAAGGCACTTCAAGTTGGGGACGTTACGCGAGTTGCAGTAGTCGATCGCTCCAGCATTGTGCTCACGGTCTTGCTGGGTATGGTGCTTTTCGGAGAAGTCACTCACCTGTGGACCCAGCTACTGGGAGTAGCCGCATTCACCATTGGCACTTTGGTGATGATCCAAAAGCAAGCCCAATCTGTTGATGGCCCCGGTGATTACAAGTGGTTGGCGTATGCCGCGGGTGGTGCCATCTTTGCTACGGCGACAACTCTCTTGGTCAAGGTCGGCATCTCCGACGTTGACTCAAGCCTCGGCACGGCTATCCGCACCGTGGTGGTTCTCGTGATGGCATGGATTGTTGTTCTTGTATCCGGCGAACATCGGCAACTCACCACAATCCCCCGCCGAGACCTGCTATTCCTTGCACTGTCTGGCCTTGCCACAGGAGCATCATGGCTGTGCTTCTACCGGGCCTTGCAGATCGGACCACTTAGTGCCGTCGTACCCATCGACAAACTCAGCATTGTCGTCACGGTGATTTTCGCAGCACTTGTCTTCGGCGAACGTCTTACGCGAAGAGGTCTCGTCGGTCTCGCACTTGTCATCGCCGGCACGGTGCTACTCGCTGTGTAGGCGTGGTGGCACCTTAGATCCCGCGATAAACCGGATCCCGCTTTTCTGTAAACGCAGTGGATCCCTCGACAGCATCCTCCGTACGCATAATGTCCAAGAAGACCTCGCGCTCCATCTGCAATCCGTCCGTGAGCGACATGTCAAGACCGGCATAGACCGCCGCTTTAGCCGCCTTGACCGCC
>WLOK01000040.1 GCA_009699315.1 Actinomycetota bacterium | reverse complement strand
GGACGGGTGATTTCTAGGAGTTCCTAGATCTCATCAACACTGCTCGGCTCACGCCGGGACAGGTCGATTCCGAGTTCATCCGCGGCGCGGAAGACATCCTCATCGGTATCTCGCATTTCAATCGACATTCCGTCGCTGGACAGCACCTCAATGTTGAGGCACAGCGACTGCATTTCCTTGACCAGCACCTTGAACGACTCAGGAATGCCGGGTTCGGGAATGTTCTCGCCCTTGACGATGGCCTCGTAGACCTTCACGCGACCAAGGACGTCATCGGACTTGATGGTGAGCAGCTCTTGGAGGGCATAGGCAGCGCCATAAGCCTCGAGCGCCCACACCTCCATTTCGCCAAATCGCTGACCGCCGAACTGGGCCTTACCGCCCAGAGGCTGCTGCGTGATCATCGAGTACGGACCCGTGGAGCGTGCGTGGATCTTGTCGTCGACAAGGTGCAGCAGCTTCAGGATGTAGATGTAACCCACCGATACGCGGCCGGGGAAGGGTTCACCGGTGCGACCGTCAAGGAGATGCGCCTTGCCATCTCCCTCGACAAGTGTCAGGCCATCAGCCGTCGGCAATGTCGAGTGGAGCAGCAGTGAGAGTTCGTCTTCCTTGACACCATCGAAGACCGGCGTCGCAACGCGAGTGCGTGGCGCGGCCGACTCTGCTCCAGTTGGGAACTTCTTGGCAACTGGATTGGACTGATCGATGTTCCAACCCGCGGCAGCCACCCACCCGAGGTGCGTCTCAAGGACCTGACCGACGTTCATGCGACCAGGAACGCCCAGCGGGTTGAGTACGACGTCGACGGGGGTGCCATCGGCGAGGAAGGGCATGTCTTCGGCGGGGAGAATCTTGGCGATAACACCCTTGTTGCCGTGACGACCGGCGAGCTTGTCGCCCTCGGTGATCTTGCGCTTCTGCGCGATGTAGACACGCACCAAGCGGTTGACGCCGGGAGGAAGCTCGTCACCCTCGTCGCGGTCGAAGACGCGAACGCCAATGACCTTGCCCGACTCACCGTGCGGAACCTTCAGTGATGTGTCGCGAACCTCGCGAGCCTTCTCACCAAAGATGGCGCGAAGTAGACGCTCTTCGGGAGTGAGCTCAGTCTCGCCCTTGGGCGTGACCTTGCCGACGAGGACGTCGCCCGGCACCACGTCGGCACCGATGCGAATGATGCCGCGATCGTCGAGATCGCCGAGCACCTCCTCGGAGACGTTGGGGATGTCGCGAGTGATCTCCTCTGGGCCAAGCTTGGTGTCACGCGCATCAATCTCGTGCTCGTCGATGTGAATCGAACTAAGCACGTCGTCTTGTACGAGACGCTGGTTGAGGATGATCGCGTCCTCGTAGTTGTGGCCTTCCCATGACATGAACGCCACGAGCAGGTTCTTGCCGAGAGCCATCTCACCGAGATCGGTGGAGGGGCCATCGGCGAGGACCTGGCCGACTTCGACTCGCTGTCCTTCGCTGACAATCGGGCGCTGGTTGTAACAGGTGCCCTGATTGGAGCGCTGGAACTTCAGCAGGCGATAAGTGCGGTGCTCGCTGTTGTCCTGCATCACGGTGATCGAGTCGGCAGAAACTGCTGTCACCACGCCAGGCTCACGAGCAGTGACTACGTCACCGGCATCGTATGCCGCGCGGAATTCCATGCCGGTGCCGACTAGCGGTGCTTCAGAGCGCAAGAGCGGTACTGCCTGACGCTGCATGTTCGAACCCATCAGGGCGCGGTTTGCATCGTCATGCTCAAGGAACGGAATCATGCTGGTCGCGACTGACCACACCTGACGCGGTGAAACGTCCATGTAGTCGACCTCGGTCGGTGGCACATAGTCGACGTCGCCACCCTTGCGACGAACGAGGACCTTGTCTTCCAAGTAACGACCGTCATCGGCGATCGGCGCGTTTGCCTGGGCGATGACGTGGAGATCTTCTGCATCTGCAGTCAGGTGATCGATCTGGTCGGTGACGCGGCCATCGACGACCTTGCGGTAGGGAGTCTCGACGAAACCGAATTCGTTGACGCGCGCGTAGGTCGACAGCGATCCGATGAGACCGATGTTTGGACCTTCTGGGGTCTCAATCGGGCACATACGACCGTAGTGAGACGGGTGCACGTCGCGGACCTCGAAGCCGGCACGCTCACGGGAGAGACCGCCGGGCCCAAGCGCGGAAAGACGACGCTTGTGCGTCAATCCTGCGAGCGGGTTGGTCTGATCCATGAACTGAGACAACTGGCTCGTGCCGAAGAACTCCTTGATGGAGGCAACAACCGGGCGGATGTTGATCAACGTCTGGGGCGTAATGGCCTCGACGTCCTGGGTGGTCATGCGCTCGCGAACAACACGCTCCATTCGCGACAGGCCAGTGCGAATCTGATTCTGAATCAGCTCACCTACCGTGCGAAGGCGACGATTGCCGAAGTGATCGATGTCGTCAGTCTCGACGCCGACCTCTCCACGCGGACCTTCCATGGTGAGTTCACCTGCGTGTAGACGCACCAAGTACTCGATCGTCGCTGCGATGTCTTCCTTGGTAAGGACGCTCTGCTCCAGATCAAGATCAAGGCCAAGCTTCTTGTTGATCTTGTAGCGGCCTACCTTGGCAAGGTCGTAGCGCTTGGGATTGAAGTAGAAGTTCTCGAGAAGGCTACGCGCGTTCTCCAAAGTGGGGGGTTCGCCCGGACGCAGTTTGCGGTAAATGTCGAGCAGCGCCTCATCGACCGTGCCGACGTGGTCCTTTTCGAGAGTCTGCATCACGGATTCGTACTGACCGAAACGCTCGCGAATCTCCTCCGTGGTCCAGCCGAGGGCCTTGAGTAAAACGGTGACCGGCTGCTTGCGCTTGCGATCGACGCGTACGCCGACGAGGTCCTTCTTATCGACCTCAAACTCAAGCCACGCACCACGACTAGGAATGATTTTCGTCGTGTAGATGTCCTTATCGGACACCTTGTCGAGAGAACGCTCAAAGTACACGCCAGGCGAGCGCACCAGCTGCGACACAACGACACGCTCGGTACCGTTGATGACGAACGTGCCCTTTTCGGTCATCAGCGGGAACTCACCCATGAACACGGTCTGGGACTTGATCTCACCAGTCTCGTTATTCATGAACTCGGCCGTCACAAACAGAGGCGCGGAGTAAGTGAAGTCCTTCTCACGGCACTGCTCTTCGGTGTACTTCGACGGCTCGAACCTGTGGTCGCGGAATGACAGCGACATGGTCGTCGAGAAGTCCTCGATGGGGCTGATCTCTTCGAAGATCTCCTCGAGACCGGACTTCAGCGGTACGTCACGGCGTCCGGTGGCCAGGGCCTCCTTGACGCGTGCACGCCAGCGCTCGTTGCCGAGCAGCCAGTCGAAGCTCGACGTCTGAAGCGCGAGGAGGTTTGGCGCGGCCAGAGGCTCGCGGATCTTCGCGAAGGAAACGCGATTGAGATCAGGTGACAGGGGATTCGTGGTGCGCGCGGCGGCCAAGACAAACCTTTCCGAGACTCACGGGCTCGATGTAAGCAGACTGCCTCAACAACGCCATGCTCCGAGAAAGAGACATGAACATCCGCTGAAGGCAGCGCAAAGCGGCAGCATACCCAACGGGCACGCCGCTGTCGAACCCGGGGGGTCTCGGACGATCAGGCCCTCGAAGCCGGGACTGGATTGACCACTAGTCGACAGTGCCTAGTGGTCTCAGTGCCCGCTTCCTCGGCCTGAGGTCCGGCAGCAACAAGCCGCAGCCCAGGTTGGATCTAGAGATGATCGTTGCCGGTGAAGTCCGGTGCGTCAAGCACCGTGACACTTTCGTGTCCCGGCAACGATCACCCCACAGAGGAGTTACTTGACGGAGACGGTGGCGCCGGCGCCCTCAAGGGCCGCCTTTGCCTTCTCGGCCGCGTCCTTGGCGACCTTCTCCAGCACGGCCTTCGGTGCAGCTTCAACGAGATCCTTGGCCTCCTTCAGGCCGAGGTTCGTAAGTGCGCGCACCTCCTTGATGACCGGGATCTTGTTCTCGCCGGCGTTTTCGAGGATGACGTCGAACTCATCCTGCTCCTCAGCGCCAGCTGCGTCGCCGCCACCGGCACCCGCCGAGGCAGCCACGGCCACGGCCACGGGAGCTGCCGCGGTGACCTCGAAGGTCTCCTCGAAAGCCTTCACGAACTCGGAGAGTTCAAGAAGAGTCATCTCCTTGAACACATCGAGCAGGTCATCGGTGCTCATCTTCGCCATGGTGGCGTCCTTTCCTTTGGGGCGGTTGTTGGTTGTTAGTCCTGTGGGGCTTCGGCGGGTGCCTCAGCCTCGGGGGTGGAATCAGTGGTTTCGGCCTCAACGGCAGCAGGTGCCTCTTCGGCCGCGGGTGCCTCAACTACCGCTGGGGCGGGTGCAGCGACTGCTGGGGCTGCGGGGCTGGCTGCCTCGACCTTCTGGCGCAGTGCATCTACGGTGCGAGCAGCCTGAGACAACGGCGCCGCAAACAGGCTGACAGCCTGAGACATTGAAGCCTTCATCGCTCCGGCGAGCTTGGCTAGCAGGACCTCTCGTGGCTCTAGATCGGCCAGCTTGACGATGTCAGCAGAAGTGAGCACCTTGCCGTCGAGGTAGCCGCCCTTTATGACGAGGTTGGGGTTGGTCTTGGAGAAGTCCCGAAGGCCCTTGGCTGCCTCCACCGGATCGCCCTTGACGAAAGCGATCGCGCTTGGGCCCGCAAGTAGTGACTCGAAACCGACCACGCCAGCATCGCGCGCAGCAATGCGCGTCAGGGTGTTCTTGACAACCGCGTAGGTCGTCGTCGCTCCGAGAGAGCGACGCAGCACCTTCAGCTGGGCAACAGTCAGACCACGGTACTCAGTGAGCACAGCTGCTGATGACGTACGGAACTCATTAGTGAGTTCAGCGACGGTTGCCGCCTTGTCGGAACGTGCCATGTGTCTGCCTCCTGGTCAGGGGCAGACCGCTGTGAAGTCCTTGGGGGGCATGCACGCACGGGCACGCCAGGCGAAAAAGCGCCTATCGATACCTGCGCGGGCCGCCCTGTTGGGGCCTTCGCTCATCCTGGGATGAGAACCAGCGGTCTGGGGTCGGTCGAACTGTACGGGTCTAACGGCCGAAGGTCAAAACGACCTCAGGAATCTTGCTCCTCCGTGAGGAGGTTGCGCGTGCGGTTGGAGTCAACGGGGACGCCGGGGCCCATCGTGGAGGAGAAGGTCGCCTTCTTGACGTAGCGACCCTTCGACGAGGAAGGCTTGAGACGCAGAACCTCGTCGAGCGCGGCTGCGTAGTTCTCAATCAGTGCCTGATCGGTGAAGGACGCCTTGCCAATCGAGAAGTTCAGGTTGGAATTCTTGTCGACACGGAGCTCGATCTTGCCACCCTTGATGTCTTCGACAGCCTTGGCGACGTCCATCGTCACGGTGCCGGTCTTGGGGTTAGGCATAAGACCACGGGGGCCGAGAACCTTGCCCAGACGGCCCACCTTGCCCATGAGGTCGGGGGTAGACACTGCCGCGTCGAAGTCGGTCCATCCGGCAGCGACCTTATCGATCAGGTCGTCGGCGCCCACTTCGTCGGCACCGGCCGCGCGAGCCTCTTCTGCCTTCTCGCCACCGGCGAACACGATGACACGTGCGGTGCGGCCAGTGCCGTTGGGCAGGCTCACAGTGCCGCGCACCATCTGGTCGGCCTTGCGGGGGTCAACGCCAAGACGCATCGATACCTCGATGGTCGGATCGAACTTCGACTTAGCGCCAGCCTTGACGACACGCACTGCCTCAAGGGGTGCGTAGGTCTTGCCCGCCTCAATGAGTTCGAGGGCTGCTAGATATGCCTTTCCGCGCTTCATACTGCTCTCCATTCGTAGCACCTCAAGGTGCCTGCAGGGTGTGGTGTCACGGACCGCGGTGGTCCTCCCACTTGGGACGGGTGGAACTAGTCGACGATCGTGACGCCCATCTGACGGGCGGTTCCAGCGATCGTGTTCATGGCGGCATCAACGTCATTGGCGTTGAGGTCGGGCATCTTGGTCTCGGCAATCTCGCGCAACTGCGAACGCGTGATCGAACCGGCCATGACGCGAGGCACTGCACCTGAACCCTTGTCGAGGCCAGCGGCCTTCAGGATCAAACGGGCAGCCGGTGGCGTCTTAAGGATGAAGGTGAAGGAACGGTCTTCGTAGACCGTGATCTCCACGGGGATGACCTGGCCCTTCTGGTTCTCCGTGGCCGCGTTATAGGCCTTGCAGAACTCCATGATGTTGACACCATGCTGACCAAGCGCCGGACCAACGGGCGGCGCAGGGTTCGCAGCGCCAGCCTGGATCTGGAGCTTGATAAGACCGGAGACCTTCTTCTTGGGAGGCATTGTGTGACTTCCTGCTAGTTCTTTTGGACCTGGCTGAACGCCAGCTCGACGGGGGTTTCACGGCCGAAGATCTCCACGAGGCCAGTAACTTTTTGCGCCTCGATGTTGATCTCCGAGATGGTGGCGTGCAACGTGGCGAATGGACCGTCGACCACGGTGACAGAATCGCCAACGCCAAAATCAAGCGTGACGATGGGGGTTGATGACTTGGTGCCCGGAGTCGCGGCCGCGCCAGCCTTCTTCTCCGGTGTGGGCGCAAGAATTGACACGACCTCGTCCAAGGACAGCGGGCTGGGCTGATGACCATGTCCGACGAATCCGGTCACACCGGGCGTTCGGCGAACTGACGTCCAAGACTCATCGGTGAGGTCCATACGAACGAGCACGTACCCAGGAAACTTAGTGCGGCGCACCAACTTGCGCTGCCCGGACTTAATCTCGATGACCTCTTCCATCGGAACCTCGACCTGGAAGATGTAGTCCTCCATGTTGAGGGAGATGGTGCGTGTTTCGAGATTCGCCTTCACCTTGTTTTCGAGGCCAGCGTAGGAGTGCACGACGTACCACTCGCCTGGCGCAACCCGCATTTGCTGCTTAAAGGCCTCGACTAGATCCTCTTCGTCGCTGTCGGTTGCTGCCACACCTTCGGCAACTACTTCGTCAGCAGCACCTTCACGAACGAGGACAGGATCGACCTTTGCAGGAGCGGAGAGGAATTCGCCAACTTCTTCGACCGGAGCCTGCTCCACCGGCGCCCAGAAGTCGTTGGCAGACGACTCGTCGACGATGGCGTCGGTCGAGAGGTCGGACTCAGGCGTAGTGGACACGGAACTCCTCGGTGCGGTTTAGCCGAAAATTGCGAGAACGCCCTTGGTAAAGGCGTAATCGAAGACGGCAACGATGGCGGCAATGATGACGACGAAGACAATGACAACGGTCGTGTAGGTGATCAACTCCTTGCGCGTCGGCCAGATGACCTTGCGCAACTCGACGATAACCTGACGGAGGAACAGCGCGAGTCGCGAGAAGATGCCACGACGTTTCGTGGTCTCCGCGTTCTCACTCACAACGTCCTCCTGACGGTTTCGGATGTCCTTTCAGACCCTGCCGATGGTGCTGTAGTGCTTTATTGCGTACTGCGCAGGGCCGGAGGGACTCGAACCCCCAACCACCGGTTTTGGAGACCGGGACTCTACCAATTGAGCTACGACCCTCCGGACTCGCCGAACTTCCGCCCACCGTCCACAGACGGCATGCGGCTGCCCGCCGATCACCCGAAGTGGAGAGTCTAGAGCCCGAGGTCCGAGTGGGTCCAATCCGGGTCGCCCACGAGCACCTGAGAAGATAACGACATGACGTCGCGCATCTCACAACGCATTGGATCTATCACCGAATCGGCCACCTTGGCCGTAGACGCCAAGGCCAAGGCCCTCAAGGCCGCCGGGCGCCCGGTCATCGGTTTTGGGGCCGGCGAGCCAGATTTCCCCACGCCTGACTACATCGTCGAGGCGGCGACCAACGCGGCCCGAGACCCGCAGTGGCATCGGTATACCCCGGCCGGTGGCCTCCCTGCGCTTAAAGACGCCATCGTGGCCAAGACCAAGCGCGACTCTGGTTACGACATCAAGGCTTCCCAGGTCCTCGTGACAAATGGCGGGAAGCAGGCCCTCTACAACGCCTTCGCGGCACTCCTCGACCCCGGTGACGAGGTACTCCTGCAGGCGCCGTACTGGACGACGTACCCAGAAGCAATCAAGCTCGCTGGCGGAGTCCCGGTCATCGTCATGACCGACGAGACCAGTGGATACCGAGCCACCATCGCGCAGCTCGAGGCCGCTCGGACGCCGCGTACGAAGGTGCTGGTGTTTGTTTCGCCGTCCAACCCCACTGGTGCGGTCTACCCGCCGGACCTCGTCAAGTCCATCGGCGAGTGGGCACTAGCGAATGACCTGTGGGTCGTCACTGACGAAATTTACGAGCACCTCGTCTACGCAGATGCACGGTTCGCATCGATGCCAGTGCTCGTGCCCGGCCTTGCTGACAAGTGCATCGTCGTCAACGGAGTCGCGAAAACGTATGCCATGACCGGTTGGCGTGTGGGCTGGCTCATTGGTCCCGATGACGTCGTCAAGGCAGCGACCAATCTGCAGTCCCACGCCACCTCTAATGTGGCGAACGTTTCGCAGGTTGCTGCTATCGCTGCACTCAATGGCGACCTATCCGCAGTCGATGAGATGAAGGTCGCCTTCGACCGTCGCCGCAAGTTAATGGTCGAGATGCTGCGCGCGGTGCCGGGCTTTGAGTGCCCTGAGCCCGAGGGTGCGTTCTATTGCTACCCATCGGTTAAGGGAGCGCTCGGTCGAGACATCAAGGGTCGAGTCGCAAACTCATCCACAGAACTTGCCGCGATCATCCTCGAAGAAGCTGAGGTTGCAGTCGTGCCTGGCGAAGCATTCGGTACCCCCGGCTACATTCGTCTGTCTTATGCACTCGGCGATGCTGATCTCGTTGAAGGCGTATCACGAATTCAGAAGTTGCTTTCATAACGAGAGGGACGGTCATGATTTCCCTGGACATGTCATTGCGCCACATGGCGTGGGCTGACGCAAAACTTTTTAGTGCGCTCCAGGAGTTGCCTGAGTCGTCACTCAAGTGCAGTTATGCGTCACCTGAGTGGTCCGTTGCGCATATTGCGATGCATATGCTGCAGGGTGCGGAGTGGTACTGCTACATCCTCACCGGTTCGAAGTGGACTGATCTGCGCGAGCCGGAGACAGCCGCAGATGTTGCGGAGTTGAGTGCCTACCTTCAACGGATGTATACGACTTTGATTGAGCAGTGCGCGCTTCCCGACGACATGGTCGACTTCGACGACGAAGACGGCATGAACTCAAAGCCACGCGCGATGGTCTTGGCCCAAGCGATCTACCACTCCATCGAACATCGAACCCAAATCGCCATCGCACTTGAGACAAGCGGCAATCGGGCTATCGATTTGGATACGTACGACTTGTGGCACTTCCTCGCCCAGCAGGAGCGCTAAATCTCGCAACCGACAAGAGTCGGCTCGCTGCGCAACGTGATGTCAAAGGTGGTCTGAACACCCACTTTAATCGCTCGCGCCAAATCTAGAACTTCTCGTGTTGTGGCGTCGCCTCGATTCGTTATCGCGAGAGTGTGCTTGCTGGAGATTGCCGCACGTGAACCTGCGAGCGTGAAGCCGCGATCAAAGCCCGCCTGCTGAATCAGCCAGGCTGCACTGACTTTGACGCCTTCGTCAGTTGCCCAGGTGGGTGCATCGGCTGGGAGCGCAAAATCTGTTGGCACAACCGGATTGAGAAAGAATGAGCCAGAACTCCACGTGTCATGGTCGGCTTCGTCGAGAACCATCCCTTTGGATGCGCGCAACTCGAGAACGGCATCACGCAGTTTTGTCATTGGCACGCGAGCACCAATCTCAGCACCAAGGGTTTGCGCAAGTTCTGGATAGATAATTGCCTCGGAAAGATCCCCACGCTTGAACTGAAATACAACAGACAAGATGATGTAGCGGTCGGATCCCTTGAATCGCGATGTCCGGTAGGAAAAACCGCAATCCGCGACCGGGATAATTTCGCGACGCCGAGTTTGCCGGTCATACACCTCGACTCGGGCGATTGTGCTCGCGACCTCCTGGCCATAAGCGCCTACGTTCTGAACGGGAGTTGCACCCGCAGATCCTGGAATGCCAGCCAGAGCCTCGATGCCGACCCATTCTTCCTGAACCGCAAGTTCGACGAGATCACTCCACGGCTCCCCCGCTGCAACAGTGACCCACGCGCCGTAACAGTCAGTCACATCCGGCTCAACACCTCGGGAGCGCACAAGCACTACACGACCGGCAAAGCCCTCATCTGCAATGACGACATTGCTGCCACCTGCCAGCACCAAAAGTGGAATACCTTCGGTGTCTGCACTGGATACCGCTTCAATGAGCTCCTCAGACGTGTGTACCTCAACGAGATCGCGAGCCAAACCGCCTACCCGCATAGTGGTGAGATCGGCCAGCGGGACGTCGAGCCGGATCTGCGAAGTCACCGTGGTGCCAAAATCTCGTTGCGCCCCTTAAACCGCTTGAGCATGCGCATGTACGTCTTCTTGGACTCCGCGTCGCGGTAGTCAGGATCGCTGTCGTGGTAACCACGATGGCGATCCTGGTGGGCCGGTAAGCCCTCAACTGGCGCCACGATGCGGCCACCGGCGGCACGAAGTGCGAGTCCCCATTCAAGTTCGGCATTGCGGTAAAAGTGGGCATTTGGATGCGGAGGAGTGGCGATGCCTGCATCTCGCCGTACGAGAAAAAAATATCCAAGCAATGCATCAACTTCGCCAGGTCCAGCATCGACGAATGAGTACCAGTCGGTCGTGTCCATGTTGACACCACGCCACCCGGAGGCCACTACGGTCGCATCGCTGAACGCCTCGAGGAGCGGAGTCACCGCGTCACCGTCGAAAACCGTGGAGAGGTCAAGAACGCCATGAATCTCAGCGGTGTCCAGTTTCAGTAGCGCTGTCCGCGCAGCCGCCCAGCCGACGTCGTGGAGGGTCTCCTCAACATGGACGACCTGAAGGCGGCCCGCACTTGCCGTCACGAATTGGTCAAGGACCGCTCCGGCGCCATCAACATCACCGAGATCAAGCGCGATGACACGAACTTCTGTGGGCGCGTGCGCGAGCAACGCCTGAAAACAAGTAGCGGTGTCCTCGGGCCATCCGTCGACAATTACACCAATAGAAACCTGATGCGTGAATTCGGAAGACGGGACATCCGGGAGTTCGGCGAATCTCATATCGCCACCTTAGTTAGGGAAGTCGAACGATCGCGTAGGCACGACCAAGGACAGTCTCGCCCTTGCACGTAGCCGTGAGGTCTACTTTGACGCGATTGTCTTCGAGCTTTTCGGCAACTGTGCCAGAAACGGAAATCACAGTCCCTACGAGATCGTCAGGAACGGCAACAGGGCGAGTGAACCGCACCGAGTATTCACACAACTGGCCCGGATCACCGATCCAATCAGTGACAACACGACCCGCTTCGGCCATCGTGAACATGCCATGCGAGATGACACCGGGGAGACCAACATCGTTGGCGAAACTCTCGCTCCAGTGGATGTAGTTGAAGTCGCCGGAGGCGCCGCAGTACTTCACGAGGTTGAGGCGAGTGATCGGGAAGTCTTGGGCCGGCAGGGCGTCGCCGACGTTGACCTGAGCGAATGTGGGCATCGTGATCCTCTCAGGCCGTACCGCGAGCGACAGTGAGCGAGTAGGTCGTGACTACGTGCTCTCCCGCGACCGTGGCGATATCGCTGCGGACGGTAATCATGTCGTTGCCTGCCGCGGCGCGAATCGTGTCGATGACCGTGGAGACGACGAGTTCGTCACCAGCCACGATTGGTCGAGCGTAGATAAACTTCTCTTCGCCGTGCACGACGCGGGAATAGTCGAGCCCCAGCTCCGGGTCGGATACGACCGATATCATCGCTTGGAACGCAAGAGCGAAGGCAAACGTCGGCGGCGCAATGACGTCGACGTAGCCAGCAGCGCTCGCGGCGTCCACGTCGTGGAACAGCGGATTGCTGTCTCCGATCGCAGTCGCGAACTCGCGAATTTTCTCGCGACCTACCTGATAGGTGCCGACCGGCGGATAAGTCCGACCGACGAAATCAGGGTTGAGAGCCACGTCAGCGAGTCTCGCGATGCACCGTGTGCTTATTGCACTTGGGGCAGAACTTACTCATCTCCAGACGATCCGGATCGTTGCGCCGGTTCTTCTTGGTGATGTAGTTGCGCTCCTTGCAGTCCTGGCAGGCCAGGGTGATCTTCGGTCGAACGTCGCTGGCCTTGGCCACGGCATTGCCCTTCTCGTAACAGTTGAGCTGGCGCCCACTGGTGGTGCTTCGGGTCGTACATCTTTCAGTAGCGAGGGCCGGACTTGAACCGGCGACACAGCGATTATGAGCCGCTTGCTCTACCAGGCTGAGCTACCCCGCCTCTTGGCTGGTGCCGCGCGACTCAGCCACATGGCTGGACCACTCAACTCCATCCGAGCCCCAATACGGAATTGAACCGTAGACCTTCTCCTTACCATGGAGATGCTCTGCCGACTGAGCTATTGGGGCCGTGGGCCGCGTGGACCCGAGGGGAAAGAGTACACCGCTCCTCACGGGCGCCCCAATTGAGCAGTCCGTAGAGCGGCAATAGGCGTCAGCGTGTTGAATCAGCCTCATGAAGTGGACAACGTCAGATATCCCGAACCTAAGCGGCCGACGAGCAATCGTGACCGGATCGACCTCAGGATTGGGCCTGGTCACGGCCGCCGAACTCGCGATCCATGGGGCCGAGGTCACCCTCGCGGTGCGCGACACGGCTCGTGGCGAGCATGTCGCCACCGCTATCCGGGCTCGGTCTGCGGGGGCCAAGGTCGACGTCCAGCGCCTCGACGTGGCCGACCTCGGTGCCGTACGCGAGTTTGCCGCTGGCTGGTTGGGGGCACACTCGCGACTCGATCTACTCATCAACAACGCGGGCGTCATGGCGATCCCACGCGCGCTGACGGCCGACGGCTTCGAAATGCAGTTCGGGACCAACCACCTCGGACATTTCGCGCTCACTGGGCTCCTTCTCCCGGCTATCACGGCGACCCCGGGCGCACGGGTCGTCTCGGTTTCATCAGGTGCCCACCGCATCGGTCGGATGCGCTTCGACGACCTCATGGGCGCGCAGAAGTACAGCGCTTGGGGGGCATACGGCCAGAGCAAGCTGGCCAATCTGCTCTTCATGAGCGAGCTCGAGCGCAGATTTGAGCGAGCCGGAATTGCAGCATTTTCCGTCGCAGCGCATCCGGGCTACGCCTCCACCAATCTCCAGAGCACCTCAGCCACTCTGAACGGAGGCGGCTTCCGACACAAGTTCTATGGCCTCGGTGATCGAGTCATGGCTCAGACGGCGGAGATGGGTGCTCTCCCCACGTTGTATGCAGCGACCAACGCGAGCGTCGCCGGTGGTTCATACATCGGCCCAAGCGGTATCGGCGAGATGCGGGGCCACCCCAAAGAAGTCGGCATGTCTAGCGCGGCGCGCAACCGCGACAATGCAACGCAACTTTGGCTTGCGAGCGAAGAACTGACCGGAGTCCGCTATCTCGACTGAGCGGGACCGACCCGTGCAATAACTGCTCCGACGACACAAGCGAGCGCAAGTATCAGCCACCCCACCGACCACGAAGTGGCGCTGGTGATGGGAGCGATGACAATCGGGGCGAGTCCTGCGCCAAGGAAAATCACGGACGTGACTACACCTTGAGTCGCGCCGAGGCGTGCTGGTGGCACTGCTTGCACCGTGAGAGCAAAGATCAGTGGATTCCAGGTCATTCCTGAAATTGCGGCAAGAACGATGAGAGGCACGACCACGGAGAAGTGAACTGTCGCGGCTGACGCAATCAACAACAGCGCTGTGACGATGCCAATCACTCGGTAGATTCTCAAGGCGCCACCCACAAGCCGATCGGCAAGATGGCCGACCGCAATGCGCGAGCCGATCGCTGAAGCCATCACAATCGAGTAAATGAGTGCTGCGGTTCGCGGATCCCAGCCACGCTCGTTGAAGAGAAAAAGCGTGAGAAGAGCCAAGATTCCAATTTGCGTGAATGTGTAAAGAGCGCAACTCACCAGTAACGGAATAATCCGATGCCAATCGGCAGATGGGAGTTGTGCACTTCGAGGAGTCCGCTCACCGTGCCGAATCACGAAGAGCACGTAAATCCCGCTGACCGCCATGGCTATAGCAAGGACCACGAACGGCAAAGACAGTCCGTGGCTGTAGGCGATCACTGGCAGCGTGACACTTGCGAGCACTCCCCCGACAGGGACCGCCGCCTGTCGAATTCCAAAGGCAAGCCCAAAGCGCTTCGTACCTTTGAACGCACGGGCCATACCGCTCGTAATCGCAAGTGACGGAGCCACGGCGAGCCCGCCAGCGGCCACTAGGCAGACAGCGGTCACCCACTCACTCGCCATTCGAGCTGCGAAAGCTGCACAGATAAGGAGTATCGCCGCACCAAAGAGGCCTACTGCAGCGATAAACCTGTCGGTAGTGCGATCAAGCAACCTGCCCCAAAAGATCACGACAGTGGAAGCTCCGACGCTCACACACCCGAGCATGATGCCGACAGTCGCCGTGGTGAGACCGAAGGTCGTTTGCAGAGCTGGGCCAAGGGCCGGCAAGCCCTGGAACATCGCGGAGACCGTCGCCTGAGTGACTACAGATGCAGCGAGTACTGCCCCGGGGCGCATGTCGGTCGCTCGGCCTATCGAGACACTCACGACTCTGGCTCACTCACAGCAGCCACGCTACTCAATGGAGCACCCCGTCCACGAGGGACATCCCGAGGCCCCTACGCCTGATGGGTTCGCAGTACGCTCGTGAAACCTGCCGACAGCCTTGAGGAGACATCACCGTGATCGAGAAGCCGTACGAGCAGATCAACGTAGGCGACCGCAACGTCACGCGGGGGCGCACGATCACCGAAGCCGACATCGTGCAGTTTGCCATGCTCAGTGGTGACTGGCAGGAATTGCATACCGATGCTGAATACGCTGCTGCGGGCCGGTTTGGCCAGCGCATCGCGCACGGCATGTTGGTGCTGTCCATCTCGACAGGGCTCACACCGTTTGTGTCGCCCTATACGCAAGCACTTTATGGCTTTGACCGGCTGCGTTTCCTCAAGCCAACCTTCATCGGCGACACGATTCATGTCGAGACCGAAGTCACTGACAAGGCTGACCGGGGTGCAGACGCGGGAGTCGTGACGTGGAGTCATCGGATCGTGAACCAACGTGGCGAAGATGTAAGTGTGAGTGAGATCAAACTGCTCGTGGCACGGAGTGCATGACATGAGCCAGTGGCACCGGGACCTCGATGAAGTTGCCATCGAAACCGAGAAACTGCTCGCTACAGTCGCGGCGATGAACGACCTGTCTGTGCAGGAGCCAGCTGTACTACCCGGCTGGACCCGCGGCCACGTCCTTGCACACATCGAAGGCAACGCTGATGGGCTTGCCCGACTCGCGCGCTATCT
>WLOK01000004.1 GCA_009699315.1 Actinomycetota bacterium | reverse complement strand
GGCCGCCACAAGCGCGTGCGTGGGCTTGAGCACATCGACAAGGTCGTGCATGTCGACCAAAGCCCGATCGGACGTACACCACGAAGCAACCCGGCAACCTACACAGGCGTCTTCGATCACGTGCGCAAACTCTTCGCCGATACGCAAGAGGCGAAAGTTCGCGGATATTTGCAAGGGAGATTCTCCTTCAACGTAAAGGGTGGGCGATGCGAGGCCTGTTCGGGCGACGGCACTCTTCGAATCGAGATGAATTTCTTGCCGGATGTGTACGTGCCCTGCGAGGTCTGCCATGGAGCCAGATACAACCGTGAAACTTTGGAAGTTCACTACAAGGGCAAGTCGATCTCGGAGATCTTGGACATGCCGATCGAGGAGGGACTTGACTTCTTTGCCGCGATTCCACCTATCGCCCGTCACCTGAAGACTTTGTCTGAAGTCGGCCTGGGATATGTCCGACTCGGCCAACCTGCGCCCACCTTGTCAGGCGGTGAAGCCCAGCGCGTCAAGTTGGCGTCCGAGTTACAGAAGCGTTCCACTGGCCGCACGATCTATGTGCTGGACGAGCCCACCACAGGTCTTCACTTCGAGGACATCCGCAAGCTTCTCATCGTGCTGCAATCGCTCGTCGATAAGGGCAACACGGTCGTCGTAATCGAGCACAACCTCGATGTGGTGAAGTGCGCAGATTGGGTAGTCGACATGGGTCCCGAGGGCGGATCCGGCGGTGGGAAGGTTGTCGCAACGGGTACCCCGGAAGCGATTGCCAAGATCAAGGGGAGTCACACGGGGCAGTTCCTGCGTCCGATGCTCGGATCGCGTAGGTTGACCCCATGACGAACACCTCGCGACGCGCAGTCCTTGTAGCGGGAGGCGCCATTGGTGTGGCGGGTGCTCTCGCCGCATGCGGAAGCAGCAACGGAATGGCTACTACATCCGGCACCCCAAGCCCCGCTCAACCCACCACCTTGGGCCCGAGCACTGAAGTCCCACTCAGCGGCGGCAAGGTCTACGAGAAAGAACAGGTCGTTGTCACGCAGCCTGCGCAGGGGGAGTTCAAGGCATTTTCGGCTGTGTGTCCTCATCAGGGATGTCTCGTGGCTGGTGTCTCCGACAATGTCATCGTGTGCCCATGCCACGGTTCACTCTTCAACGCTTCGACGGGTGACGTGGAGCAGGGTCCGGCCGTGCGAGGACTGGCTCCCGTGGCAGTGAAGGACTTGAACGGAACTCTCGTCCTCGGATGAGGCTTTCGCCGTGGCGGTGAAGAAGCCGGCTGGGATTCCAGACGCTCCCGGTGTCTACCGATTTCGCGATGAGTCCGACCGCGTCATCTATGTAGGTAAGGCGCTGAGCCTTCGGCAGCGGCTGAGTTCCTACTTCGGTACGGGACTTGCACCACGCACATTCACGATGGTGGAGACTGCGACCAGCGTCGACTGGGTCACTGTCGACAATGAAGTCGAGGCATTGCAGTTGGAATACTCTTGGATTAAGGAGTATGCGCCTCGATTCAATGTGCGGTACCGCGACGACAAGTCTTATCCATATCTGGCGGTCACCTTAGGTGAGCGATTCCCGCGAATTTTGGTGATGCGTGGAGCAAAGCGTGCAGGCACCCGCTATTTCGGCCCGTATACGCATGCGTGGGCGATCCGCGAAACCGTGGAGCAACTCCTGCGGGTGTTTCCTGCTCGAACCTGCAGCGCTGGCGTCTTCCGCAGAGCCGAACTTTCGGGGCGTGCCTGCCTACTTGGCGACATTGGCAAGTGTTCGGCGCCTTGTGTCGGACGGGTGAGCGAAGAAGAGCACCGAGACATTGTGGAGGGATTCTGCTCGTACTTGGCCGGACACACGGGCGCCCATATTCGTCGTTTGCAGCGCGAGATGAAAGCCGCGTCCGAAGCCCAAGAATACGAGAGAGCGGCGCGCCTGCGAGATGACATCGGGGCACTCGAGCGGGTGGCAGAGCGCAGCGCGGTAGTGCTTCCCGATGACACAGATGCTGATCTCGTTGCCGTCGATGAGGATGAGTTAGAAGTGGCTGTGCAGATCTTTCATGTGCGGGGAGGGCGGGTCCGCGGGCAACGGGGATTCATCATGGAGAAGGTAGAAGACATTGAGGGAGTAGCGCTGCTGTCTGTCGTACTGCGAGAGGTCTATGGCGATGCAGCCGAGGAAGACATGCCGCGAGAGATTCTGTTGCAGGCGCAACTGACAGATCAGGAGGCTGTCTCTACGTGGCTGTCTGCGCGGCGAAATGGTCCGGTACACATCAAGGTGCCGCAACGAGGCGATAAGCACACGCTCCTAGAGACTGTGGCGCGTAATGCCGCGGAGGCCATGGTGATGCACAAGGTCAAGCGTGCTGCCGACCTGACGACTCGAAGCGCAGCTCTTGCTGAATTGCGTGACGCGCTGGAGTTGCCAGAAGCCCCACTGCGTATCGAATGCATCGACATTTCGCACCTGTCAGGTCAAGATGCTGTTGGTTCATTGGTTGTTTTCGAAGATGGTGCTCCCAAGCGATCGGACTATCGCTCCTTCATCATCAGCGACGAGGCTGCGCAAGATGATGTGCGCTCGATAGCTGAGGTGGTCACCCGTAGGTTTCGGGCCGTCCCTAGCGAGGAGGGCAGTCCGTCCAGATTCGCCTACCCGCCAGCTTTATTGGTCATCGATGGCGGGCTAGGCCAGGTAGCAGCCGCTGAGAGTGCGGTTCGACTTGCTGAGGTGCCTGGTGTCACCGTCATTGGTTTGGCCAAGCGCCTTGAAGAGGTGTGGCTGGCCAATTCCCCCGATCCGCTTATCCTTCCGCGGGGTAGTCAAGGGCTCTACCTCCTGCAGCGGCTCCGTGATGAGGCGCACCGGGTCGCCATAACCCACCAGCGGCGCAAGCGCGGTAAGCGAAGCACCCGCAGCCAGTTGGAGGAGGTGCCTGGTTTGGGCCCGCATCGGATCCGCGAGTTGCTGCGGCACTTTGGATCAGTGCGAAGTCTGCGAGAAGCCTCGGTGGAGGAGATTGCGTCGGTGTCTGGGATTGGGCCGGTCACCGCATCCGCGATCCACGACACGCTGGGGCGCGAAACGGGCAGAATACGTCCAGACAGTCCGAACGACGAGGTGAAGGACAGTAACGATGCCTGACGAGTTGGAAGTCCTCGTGGTGACGGGCATGTCTGGAGCGGGACGTTCCACTGCCGCCCGAGCCCTTGAGGATCAGGGCTGGTTCGTCGTCGACAACCTGCCGCCGATGCTCTTGGAGCAAATGGTGAGTGCCGTCCTGCAGGGAGCCGAGATTTCGCGACTCGCTGTCGTTGTCGATGTTCGCGCAGGTGGGTTCTTTGAAACCCTTAGAGCCAGCCTGGACGACCTCCGGCAGTCTGGCGGAGTCGATCTGCGCATCCTCTTCTTGGAAGCAAATGACACAGTTCTCGTGCAGAGGTTTGAGGGCAATCGCAGACCCCATCCGTTGCAGGCCGGCGAGCGACTCGTTGACGGTATCCGACGAGAGCGCGAGATTCTGGCTGACGTGAGAGAGTCCGCTGATCTCGTCATTGACACCAGCACCCTTAACGTGCACGATCTTCGGCGCAAGGTTGAGGCAGCATTCGCAGATCACGCAGATGTGCGACTTCGTGCCACGGTGCTGAGTTTCGGCTTTAAGTATGGTTTGCCCGTCGACGCAGACGTAGTGCTCGATGCGCGATTTTTACCCAACCCGCACTGGGTCCCTGAGTTGCAGAAGCAGACCGGACTAGACGGACCGGTCAACGATTATGTAGTGGACTCGCCAGCGGCTCGTGATTTCCTTGATCGTGCTGCCGGATTGATTGGATTGGCGGCAGAGGGCTACCTGCGCGAGGGCAAGCGCTACGTGACGATCGCGGTCGGCTGCACGGGCGGCAAGCATCGCAGCGTCGCTATCGCTGAAAACCTCGCCGCTCGCTTGGTGATAGATGGTGTCGAGTCGCTTGTCGTGCATCGAGATCTGGGCCGCGAATGAGTGATCAACCCCGCATAGTCGCACTCGGTGGCGGGCACGGTCTCGCTGCCAGTCTGCGTGCCGTACGTCTTCTTACGCCGCACGTCACGGCTGTGGTGGGAGTTGCCGATGACGGGGGTTCAAGCGGCCGCATCCGCGAGGAACTCGAAGTCGTCCCCCCGGGCGACCTGCGAATGGCGCTCGCGGCACTGTGTGGCGAAGACGCGTGGGGCGAGACGTGGAGTCGGGTAGTTCAGCATCGGTTCGGTGGCTCTGGGCCGCTCGCTGGACATGCATTGGGCAACCTGTTGATTACGGCCCTCTGGGAGGAAACGGGCGATCTCGTCGCAGGGCTTGACTGGGTAGGAGCCTTACTTCGCACCGAAGGGCGCGTTCTCCCGGCCGCCATCGAGCCGATCGAATTGATTGCCACGGTGCGCGGTGGTGACCCGGCGCGCCCAGAGGCACTCGTGGAAGTCCGCGGGCAGATGCGGATTGCGACTACGTCCGGTTCCGTGGTCCGGGTGGAGATTTGCCCCGCGGCGCCGCAGGCGTGCGCAGAGGCTGTCACCGCGATCACCAGCGCCGACGTGATCATTCTTGGGCCCGGGTCGTGGTTCACGAGCGTCATGCCGCACCTGCTCATTCCCGGCATCCGGAAGGCCCTGGTGCAGTCTTCGGCGGTCAAGATTCTCGTCTTGAATCTTGGCCCGCAAACTGGCGAGACAACGGGTTTCACCCCCGAGAACCACCTCAAGGTTCTCCGCGAGCACGCACCAGATCTCAGCCTCTCGGTGGTTATCGCAGACCGTGGTCGGGTGGCTGACCCAGATCGCCTCGTGGCGGTCAGTGGCGGGGCACACGTGCATTTAGCGGATGTTGCTGACCGAGGGGACGCCTCGTTCCATGATCCGGAGATGCTGTCCATCGCCATGCAGGAGGCGCTGCGCATCTCCGCGGGTGCGCATGACAGGATCACCTCATGGCGATGACCGCCGTCGTCAAAGACGAGTTGAGTCGCTTTGCGGTGAAGCGTTCCTGCTGCCGCAAGGCGGAAGTGGCGTCCCTTCTTCGCTTCAGTGGCGCCCTCCATATTGTTTCAGGTCGAATCGTGCTGGAAGTCGAACTTGATACGAGCACAATCGCCCGGCGACTGCGCACCGACATATTCGAGATTTATGGGCACGAAAGCGAACTCGCCGTCGTGCAGCACAACGGTTTGCGCAAGGGCAACCGCTATCTTGTTCGCGTCGTCGAAGGTGGCGAGTCGCTTGCCCGCCAGACCGGAATCGTCGACGGAAGCGGACGGCCAGTTCGTGGTTTGCCTCCAGCAGTAGTCAGCGGTGGTGTCTGCGACTCCGAGGCAGCGTGGCGCGGCGCATTTCTCGCACACGGATCCTTGACAGAGCCTGGGCGTTCATCCTCACTGGAAATCACGTGTCCCGGACCCGAAGCTGCCTTGGCGCTCGTGGGAGCCGCTCGCCGCATGGGCCTCGCCGCGAAGTCGCGCGATGTGCGCGGTGTCGATCGGGTCGTCATCCGCGACGGCGATGCAATCTCGGCACTTCTTACCAGAATGGGTGCCCACGAATCTGTGATGGCATGGGAAGAGCGTCGGATGCGTCGTGAAGTACGCGCGACGGCGAATCGTCTTGCGAATTTTGATGATGCCAATCTGCGGCGCTCTGCCCGTGCAGCAGTTGCCGCAGGCGCTCGCGTGCAAAGAGCGCTTGAAATTCTTGGTCCAGAAGTTCCCGATCACTTGGCTGAGGCTGGTCGCCTCCGGCTCGATCATCGCCAGGCGAGCCTCGAAGAACTCGGCGCCTTGGCAGATCCACCCATGACCAAGGACGCTATCGCTGGCCGAATCCGCCGCCTCCTCGCAATGGCTGACAAGCAGGCTCAGGAGCTCGGCCTACCATCGACGGAATCAGCAATCGACCCCGACAACATTCTCTGACCTCTTGCGAATTTCTGCATGAGGCACCCCGCATTATTGTCCTTGTGGGTTCGATAGGCTCGGGCCACTGCGGTGATGGGCTCACCGCGTACCGAAGGAGTTGCTGTGACGATCAAGGTGGGAATCAACGGTTTCGGTCGAATTGGGCGGAACTTCTACCGCGCCTTGCTCGCTTCGAATTCGACGGACATCGAAATCGTCGGCATCAATGATCTAACGGACACTGCGACACTTGCTTACCTGACTAAGTACGACAGCATTCTGGGTCGCCTACCGGTTTCCGTTGAAGCGGCAGAAGGCGCATTGATCCTCGACGGCAAGCGCGTGCGGGTCACCGCGGAGCGAGATCCAGCCTCGCTTCCCTGGAAGGAACTCGGCGCTGACATCGTGATTGAGTCCACGGGGCACTTCACCGATGCGACTAAGGCGCGAGCCCATATCGAGGCCGGCGCGAAAAAAGTCATCATCTCGGCGCCGGCAAAGAACGAGGACGTCACGATTGTGTTGGGCGTCAATGAAAACGTCTACGACTCTGCCATCCACAATGTGATCTCCAACGCATCGTGTACCACTAACTGCCTCGCGCCAATGGCCAAGGTGCTGGACGATAGTTTCGGTATAGAGCGCGGAATGATGACAACGATCCATGCCTATACGAATGATCAACGAATCCTCGACTTCCCGCATGAAGATCATCGCCGTGCGCGTGCGGCGGCCATCAACATGATCCCCACCACCACAGGGGCGGCTAAGGCGGTGAGTCTGGTTCTTCCGCAACTCAAAGGTCGCTTGGATGGTTACGCCATGCGAGTGCCGACACCCACTGGTTCGGCCACTGATCTCACCGTTGAGTTGCGCAAGCCGGCAACTGCCGCGGAGATCAACGCCGCTATGAAGGCGGCGGCAGAGGGCCCACTACGAGGCATCATGACCTACACCGAAGATCCCATCGTCTCGACCGACATTGTGACCGATCCTTCCTCGGTGACTGTCGATGGCGGGATGACGAATTCCCTAGGCTCGATGGTTAAGGTTTTGGGCTGGTACGACAACGAATGGGGTTATTCCAATCGTCTTGTGGACCTCACCAAGTTCGTCGGCAAGCGCCTTTAACTCGTGCGTTCCCTTGCTGACCTTGACGTGACTGGGCGCGTAGTCCTGCTTCGCTCAGATCTGAATGTCCCTCTGCGTGACGGTGTTCATGGACCAGAAGTTGCTGACGACACTCGCATTCGGGCGAGCGTGGCGACAATCCAGAACCTACGCACCCGCGGTGCCCGAGTCGTGGTTATCTCACACCTCGGTCGGCCCAAAGGCGGCCCGGATCCCAAGTACTCACTTACTCCGGTTGCGGCGAGGCTCGGTGAATTACTGGGCCTCAGCGTGCTAGTCGCTGCGGATATTCCGCAGGCTCGGACGATGGCAGCGGCGCTGAGCGACGGCGATGTAATGTGCCTGGAAAACATCCGCTTTGACCCTCGCGAGACGAGCAAAGACCCAGCAGTGCGTCAAGAGCTTGCCGGGGAACTTTCCTCGATCGGTGAACTGTTTGTGAGCGACGGTTTCGGGGTCGAACACCGCGAGCAGGCGTCGGTGTCGGATATCGCCAGACTTTTGCCCAGCGCACCTGGGCTACTAGTCCAGACCGAGGTCGACGTCTTCACCAAACTGCTGGAGAACCCTGAGCGTCCTTATGTGGTCGTCCTCGGCGGTTCTAAGGTCTCCGACAAACTCGCAGTGATCGGCAAACTGCTGGAGCATGTAGATCACTTGCTCATCGGAGGCGGGATGGCATTCACGTTCCTCGCGGCGCAGGGCTACGAAGTGGGGCGGTCGTTACTCGAGACAGATCAGATCGAAACCGTGCGAGGCTTCCTCGCAGCCGCCAAGGGTCGCGGTGTCGATCTTCGGCTACCGGTAGATCTCGTCATCTCCGAAAAGTTTGCCGGGGGAGTGGAAACCCGAGTGGTTCCTGCCGATGCAGTCCCGACGGGCTGGATGGGTCTCGATATTGGCCCCGCGACCATCGCGGAGTTTGAATCGGTGATTTCTCAAGCGCGGACGGTTGTGTGGAATGGGCCGATGGGCGTATTCGAAATTGCGGAGTTCTCACGCGGTACACAGTTGGTCGGGGAGGCTATTGCCGCGTGCCCAGGAATGACCGTTGTGGGAGGCGGTGACTCCGCTGCGGCCGTCGCCATGTTCGGCATTGAAGGATTCAGCCACGTTTCTACCGGCGGGGGTGCGAGCCTTGAATTTCTCGAAGGTAAAGCCCTACCCGGTCTTGTTGCATTGGAGAACAGCCTGTGAACCACACTCGTTTGCCCATGATGGCAGGCAACTGGAAGATGAATCTCAATCACCTTGAGTCGATCGCGGTTGTTCAACGTTTGGCATTCACCTTCAATGACGCAGACTACGAGGCTGTTGAGGTGGTCTTGCTCCCGCCATACACGGACATTCGCTCCGTGCAGACCGTGATCGATGGCGACGGTTACCGATTGCGGTACGGGGCTCAGGATGTGTCCGCCCACGAGGCCGGTGCCTTCACCGGAGAGATCTCGGGAGCGATGCTGGCCAAACTCGGCTGCAGCGTGGTGGTCGTCGGCCACAGCGAGCGGCGCCTCTACCACCACGAGAGCGATGAGACCGTGAACACCAAAGTGCGGGCGGCTCTGCGCCATTCCCTCACGCCGATCGTGTGTGTGGGTGAGGGTCTCGATGTTCGACGCGAAGGCGGGCAGGTGCCCTACACGCTGGCTCAACTCGCCGGATCGCTGGCCGGGCTCAGTGCGGAGGAGGTTGCCAAGACCGTGATTGCCTATGAGCCGATCTGGGCCATCGGGACCGGTGAGGTCGCGACGCCCGAGGACGCTCAGGAGGTGTGCAGCGCCATTCGGGGCTGGTTAGCGTCCGAGCACGGCGCCGAGGTAGCTCAGGCGGTTCGGGTTCTCTACGGAGGCTCAGTGAAGTCGGCGAACATCGCCGGGATCATGGTCCAGCCAGACGTAGATGGGGCCCTCATTGGGGGCGCGAGCCTCGATCCGGATGAGTTCGTGGGGATCGTTCGCTACCGAATGCACGGCGACGCATAGCCATCGCGTATCCTTTCCCCCATGGTCCAGGTCTTCACCATCGTCCTTTCGGTGCTGCTCATCATCACCAGCCTCATGCTGATCGTTCTGATCCTGCTGCACCGCGGCAAGGGTGGCGGTCTCTCTGATCTGTTCGGAGGCGGGGTTAGCTCTTCTATCGGAGGTTCCTCCGTGGCCGAGCGCAACCTCGACCGGCTCACTGTCGCCCTCGGCCTGATTTGGGTCGCCTGCATCGTGGCCGTCGGTTTGCTCGTCAAGACCACTTCAGGCTGACCTACAGCATTCAATCGAAAGGGGCCCTCGTGGCGTCAGGTAGTGCAATTCGCGGTAGTCGCGTCGGTGCTGGTCCCATGGGCGAGGCTGAGCGTGGCGACTCTGCGCCCCGGGTGCACATCACCTACTGGTGCGCGCATGGTCACCAGACCACGCCGAGTTTCGCGTCCGATGCTGTGGTGCCGGAGTCGTGGGACTGCCCCCGTTGTGGGTGGCCGGCGAGCCAAAACCAAGAAGCGCCGCCCGCACCGCACAAAGTCGAGCCGTACAAGACGCATCTCGCCTACGTCAAAGAACGTCGTTCGGATGGCGATGGCGAGTCGATCCTTGAAGAGGCGCTGCAGAGATTGCAGGCTCGCAGCGGTCGCACGCGCTGACGCACGTGAACACATCGGTGACGACATCGGCGCGACGTGGTCCCCGAGCCACGATCAAAGCCTATTTTCTCGTCACCAAACCTCGGATTATCGAGCTGCTCCTCGTCACAACAGTCCCCACGATGCTGTTGGCCCAAGACGGCCTCCCTCCGCTTCGCGTTGTCCTGGTGACATTAGTCGGCGGTTCGTTGGCCGCGGCAGGTGCAAACACTCTTAATAGCGTCTACGACCGCGACATCGACACGCTCATGGAGCGCACTGGGCATCGCCCTCTCGTTACCGGTGAGATCTCGCCTCGTGCTGGATTGATCTACGGACTCATCCTCAGCATCGCCAGTGTGGCTCTCATGTTGCTGACGACAAATGTTCTTGCTGGCGTACTCACCGCTGTCGCTATTGCATTCTACGTGCTCGGATACACGATGCTGCTTAAGCGGCGAACTGCGCAAAACATCGTGTGGGGTGGCGCGGCGGGTTGTATGCCGGTGCTGATTGGTTGGGCTGCTGTTGACGGCGGACGTTCCTGGTGGATTCCTGTTCTGTTATTCCTCATAGTGTTCTGGTGGACTCCGCCGCATTACTGGCCGCTAGCTTTCCGCTATCGCGATGAATATGAATTGGCGGGCGTTCCGATGCTCCCTGTCGTCGCCGAACCGCGCGCGGTCGGCAGACAGATCATCATCTATTCGTGGGTGATGATCGCAACCTCTCTCGCCTTGATCCCGGTAGCTCGCATGGGAATCGTCTATTCAGCCGCAGCGGTTGTCCTTGGCGCGGTATTTCTTTACGAGGCTTACGCACTTTCTGCGCGATTACGCAAGAGTGACGTACTCATCAAGCCGATGCGGCTTTTCCATTACTCGATTACGTATCTCGCGCTGCTATTTCTATTTGTTGCTCTGGACCCGTTCCTGCCCTAATCCGAGTGCTTTGCCGCGGTCTTGCATTGACAGCAGCAAGAACAGCACCACGATCCAGAGCAGTACGGCACCAATCACGTGGACAGTGACTAGCAGCCAGGGAACGCCAGTGAAGTACTGCGTGTAGCCGATCAGGCCCTGCCAGATGGTGATGGCGAGCAACGTCCATGCGAGGTTTCGAGTGCGACGAGGTGCTTCGACGAGGTGAATGGCGACGATCAATCCGATGAGCAGTCCGACGAAGAGCAGGACAATGTCGGCATGCAGCCAAGCGACCGTTCGAGGATCGAAACCGAGTCGATTGGGTGTTTGCGCGTCACCGGAGTGGGGACCACTGCCAGTGACGATCGTGCCCAAGGTGACAACACCAGCACTAACTACAACCAAAACACGGCCGAGCCAGAGGACAGGCGTCGCAACCATCGGGCGAGGTGTGAGCCCTATTTCACTCGCGCGGACCACCAGATTGACGCACCCGGCCACAAGGGCGATCGACACTAGGAAGTGACCTGCCACGATGAGCGGATTGAGACCGGTCAGCACCGTGATGCCGCCAAGAACCGCCTGTGCGAATGTGCCTAGAACTGGGATTGCGCTGAGAAGAAGGAGCGTGCGTGATCTTGGCCCAGTGAAGACGCTAGCTCTGCGGCGCACGACGACGATGATCGAACCCACGAGCGCTGCAATCGACAAAACCACCAGGAGAAAGGTCAGGGTCCGATTGCCGAATTCGACGTACTTGTGCCAAGACTCTTCTTGATAAGGAGTTGGGGTGATGGATCCGTTGGCGCAGTCAGGCCAATTTGGGCACCCGAGTCCAGAGCCCGTCACCCGCACTATGGCGCCCGTCACGATAATCCCACTCTGCGCAACAAGGTTTGCCCAGAAGACAACGCGGAGCCAGCGGGGGATCACAGGAATAGCCTACGGCTCACTGCCATTTGAAGAACCTCGCGGCTAGACCGCCCCCGATACCGGCCCACGCGAGCAGGATCACCGCGGGAAACCAAGCGAAACTTCCGTGGAGCATTGCTTCGCGAAGCCCAGAGCCAAGAGCGGCAGAGGGCAGTATCTGCACGGTGGTGGACATGCTGCCGGGTAGTCGATCCGCAGAGACGATCGTGCCGCCGGCGAGCAGTAAAATTAAGTAAATGCCATTAGCGATCGCCAACGTCGCTTCGGCTCGGAGTACACCGGCGAGCAGAAGCCCAAGCGAAGCGAAGGCCGCTGTGCCTAAGACGATGAGAATAATCGCCCAACCAATTCCTGTCGCGGACCACCCCAACATCAGTCCAACCCCGATGATCATGACGAACTGGATCAATTCGACTGCTGCCACTGCGAGGCCCTTCGCGGCGAGAATCTGGGTGCGCGTCAGTGGAGTTGTGCCGAGCAGCGTGAGTGATCCGTACCGCCGTTCGAATCCGGTCGCAACCGCGAGGCTGGTGAATGCAGTCGACATCACTGCAAGTGTCAGGATTCCCGGCACGACGATTGCGACTCTGTCCGTGCCGCCCAGATTGACGATCGAACTTAGTGACAAACCCAAAAGCAGGGCAAGAGGAATGATCAGTGTCAGCAAAAGTTGCTCGCCGTTGCGCAATGTCGACTTGAGTTCGTACGAAGCCTGTCGGATCACTCGCCGATAGTTCGGTGCGGCTCCAGGCGCAGGGGTGAAGTCCAGGATCATTGGCTCACCTCATGGAAGAGGTCCTCAAGAGTGCGACGCCCGCGGACGATGTCGCGGGCGACGACTCCGTGATCGCGGGCCCAATCCTGGATAACGTTGGTGGTGTTGTCGGGTAGTGCACCTTGAGCGACGTAACGCCCGGGAGAGATCTCTGAAACAAGAACTCCAAGGCTCTGGCTGAGGTCTTCTGTGGAGACGTGCATGCCGCTAAGGAACGTCACGCGATCAGCATCAGCGGAACCAAGTTCGCGCGGCGAACCGGATGCGACTACCGCACCACGCGCGACAATGACGATGTGGTCGGCGAGGCGCTCAGCCTCATCGAACTGATGGGTAGATACAACAACGGTCAGTCCAGCTGCCTTGAGATCGCCCAGGAGATTCCAGACCAATCCTCGAGCGAGCGGGTCGAGTCCCGAAGTGGGCTCATCGAGGATCACCAGTTCAGGCCGTCCTACCAAGGCGCAGATGAGTCGAACGCGCTGCTGCTCGCCACCTGACATCCGGCGGTAGGCAGTGCGCACGTCTAAGACACCCAGGCGCTGCGCCAGCAAGGTCACGTCGAGCGGGTGCGCATACATGCCAGCCAAATGACGGGCGAACTCCACCCCACGACTACTGCCTGGGACACCACCGGATTGCAGCATCACGCCCACCCTTGGGGCGAGAATGGCCCGGTCCCGAATCGGATCGGCGCCCAGCACCTGGACTACCCCTGACTGGGCGGGGCGAATTCCGGCACAGACCTCCAAGGTTGTGGTCTTTCCGGCGCCATTTCGCCCCAGAACCGCAGTGATTTGGCCATTGGGGACAGCCAGGTCAAGCTCTCGAACGGCCGTGACGTCGCCATAAAGCATGGTGAGACCCCGAATTTCGATTGCCGGATTCCTCACGAGGAGCAGTGTACGTGGACCCCGGTGTTGCGCTCGCAGGGAATTGCGCAACAATAAGGGTATGAAATTAGCCGATGCCCCCGAGCGAGTCGCTCGGTCACTCCTTCTGGAGGGACCAGCGACGGCAGCTGAACTTGGCATCCGGCTGGGCGTGAGCGGCACCGTGGTCCGCCGGCATCTTGACCACCTCGAGGCAGACGAAGTTGTGGTGGCAAGCGAAACACCGCCCTTTGGTCCTCGTCGCGTCCGCGGACGTGGTCGGCCAGCTCGCGTCTATTCGCTCACCGATTCAGGACGCCAGGTCTTCGAGCAGGCATATGACGATTTGGCGGCCTCGGCCTTGCGCTACGTCCTTGAGCTCGGGGGAGAAGAAGCGATCGCCACCTTCGCGCAGCGCCGTGCCGCCGACTTCGAAACGCGCTATCGGGCCCAAGCGGACGCGACCGCCACTCAGCGCGTCGAGGCACTTGCAGCCGCCTTGAGCCGAGATGGCTATGCCGCCTCTACTGTCCGAGCCGCCGAAGGCGCTGACGGCGTGCAGTTGTGCCAGCATCACTGCCCCGTGTCGCACGTGGCCGCCGAGTTCCCCCAGCTGTGCGAGGCCGAGACGGTGGCATTCGGTCGAATTCTTGGCACTCACGTTCAACGCTTGGCCACCATCGCTCACGGCGATGGCGTATGCACCACTCACGTTCCGGCTCTCGGTCGTGACGATTCGCTAGTTCTCGCGGGAAGGATGTCCAATGACAGCCATTGACGACGATCTCGAAGGCCTTGGTCGCTATCAGTTTGGGTGGTCCGACTCCGACAGTGCAGGCACAAACGCACGCCGCGGTATCAATGAAGACGTGGTGCGTGACATCAGCGCGAAGAAGTCCGAGCCTCAGTGGATGCTGGATTTGCGGTTGAAGGGTCTGCGTCTCTTCGAACGCAAGCCAATGCCCACATGGGGTTCGCAGCTCGATGGGATCAAGTTCGACACCATCAAGTACTTCGTGCGTTCCACGGAGAAGCAGGCCACGTCCTGGGACGAACTTCCCGCCGACATTAAGAACACTTACGATCGTTTGGGCATCCCGGAGGCCGAGAAACAACGTCTCATCTCCGGTGTCGCAGCTCAGTACGAAAGTGAAGTCGTTTACCACAAGATTCGTGAAGATCTCGAGGAGCAGGGCGTTCTGTTCCTCGATACTGACACGGCATTGCGTGAGCACGAGGATGTCTTCCGTGAGAACTTCTGCTCCGTAATCCCCGTAGGCGACAACAAGTTTGCTGCGCTCAACACTGCCGTGTGGTCGGGTGGATCTTTCATCTACGTGCCCAAGGGCGTCAAGGTTGATATTCCTCTGCAGGCCTATTTCCGCATCAACACCGAGAACATGGGTCAATTCGAGCGGACCTTGATCATCGTCGACGAAGACGCCTACGTGCACTACGTCGAGGGCTGTACTGCACCTATTTATTCGTCAGACTCCTTGCACTCCGCGGTTGTGGAGATCATCGTGAAGAAGGGTGCACGCTGTCGCTACACGACCATCCAGAACTGGTCCAATAACGTGTACAACCTCGTGACCAAGCGTGCTGTGGCGCACGAGGCCGCCACGATGGAGTGGATCGACGGCAATATTGGCTCGAAGGTGACCATGAAGTACCCGGCGGTCTGGCTCGTGGGGGAGCACGCCAGAGGCGAGACGCTCTCCATCGCCTTCGCGGGTGAAGGTCAGCATCAAGATGCCGGATCAAAGATGGTGCACGCTGCGCCTAATACGTCATCTTCCATCGTGTCAAAGTCCGTGGCACGTGGCGGCGGTCGCACTTCGTACCGCGGTCTGGTGCAGATTCTCGAGGGTGCGCACGGATCGAAGAGCACCGTTCGCTGCGACGCACTTCTCGTAGACGACATCTCGCGCAGCGATACTTATCCCTACGTCGACGTACGTGAAGACGACGTGTCGATGGGGCATGAAGCCACAGTTTCCAAGGTCAGTGCCGATCAGCTGTTCTATCTGATGTCACGCGGCATGAAAGAGGATGAAGCGATGGCCATGATTGTGCGCGGATTCGTCGAGCCCATCGCTCGCGAATTGCCGATGGAGTACGCCCTCGAGCTCAACCGGCTGATCGAGCTCCAGATGGAAGGCTCGGTCGGTTAATGACCATCACGCACACTGAATTCGCAGTACCCACAGGCCGTGAAGAGCCGTGGCGTTTTACCCCGCTAGCAAGGTTGCGCGGTCTTGAAGGTGATTCGGAGTTCACGGGACAGGTCGGTATCGACTGGGACCCCACAGATTGCCGGGTAGAGCGGGTGTCGTGTGACGGGGTTCGCTACGAACCGGTCGATCGAGTGTCGTCGCGCGCATGGGCCGATGTCTCCGAGGTCGTGCAGGTCACGATTCCGCGTGAACGCGCTGGTGGGCCAAGTGTGAATCTCCGAGTCAAGGGGCTTGGTGGCGTTGCATCTGGACATATACGCATCGTTGCCGAACCATTCAGCTCAGCCACAGTTGTGCTTACGCACACTGGCGCGGGTGCTTTTGCTGGCAACGTCGACGTCGAAGTCGGTGACGGCGCATCGCTCACGGTCGTCTCGCAGCAGTTGTGGGACGCCGATGCCTTGCATCTCGGCCATCATCACGTGAGTGTCGGGCGCGACGCTCGCTATCGTTCCGCGGTTGTCACATTGGGTGGCGATGTTGTGCGATTGGTGTCCACCGTGGACTACTCCGGACCTGGTGGCGACGCAGAAATGCTCGGCGTCTTCTTGGTGGGTCCCGGCCAGCATGTCGAACACCGACTTCTCGCCACACATACGCAACCACACTGTCGAAGTTATGTTGCCTATAAGGGTGCCCTAGACGGTGAAGGTGCTCATTCGGTATGGATCGGCGACGTCATTGTGCGTCCCAACGCCATTGGTACGGATACCTACGAACTCAATCGCAATCTGATCCTTTCTGAGGGTGCCCGTGCTGATTCGGTGCCCAACCTCGAACTCGAGACTGGCGAGATCACCGGAGCTGGCCACGCGAGCGCTACCGGGCGCTTTGACGACGATCAGCTCTTCTATCTGCAGTCACGGGGAATCCCCATGGACGTGGCGCGCATATTGGTAGTCCGTGGTTTCTTCGCAGATGTCGTGCAGCGCGTCGGAGATCCAGACCTCGAAGCGGCCGTCTTGTTTTCCGTCGACGCGCGCTTAGAGTCATTGGGCCTAGGTCGCCTCGGTGAGGCTATTGAGTCATGAACGACTGGGTTGACGTGTGTGCCGTCGAAGATGTACCCGAGCCTGGCGCACTCCGAGTGATGTTGGGTGCAGAGCCGGTTGCGGTCGTTCGCTCCGAGGGGCAGCTATACGCAATTCGCGATGTGTGCTCTCACGCCGACGTCGCGTTGTCCGAAGGTGACGTTGAGGGCTGTTTTATCGAGTGCTGGTTGCACGGCTCTCGCTTCGATTTACGTACCGGTGTGCCGGCTTCCCTTCCGGCACTTTCAGCCGTGCCCGTCTACGCAGTTCGTGTTGACGGTATCGGACCACAAGCACGTATCCATGTTTCACTAAATGCTGGAGGGCAGTCGGCGTGACCGAACTTGATATCCGCGATCTTCGGGTAAGTATCGATACTGATGGCGGTGAGCGCGAAATCCTTCGTGGGGTCAACCTCACCATCAAAGGCAACGAGACGCACGCAGTCATGGGCCCCAATGGGTCCGGCAAGTCGACACTTGCCTATGTCATCGCGGGCCACCCTAAGTACCGCGTGACTAGCGGATCTATCACTCTCGATGGCGCAGACCTGCTGGCGCTGAGCGTCGACGCGCGCGCACGTGCTGGCGTGTTTCTCGCGATGCAATACCCAGTTGAGGTCCCCGGTGTGTCCGTCTCGAATTTCCTTCGAACTTCTGTGACCGCAATTCGGGGAGAAGCACCCAAACTGCGAACGTGGACTAAAGATGTGAAGGAGGCTATGAACGAGTTGTCCATGGATCCTTCCTTCGCTGAGCGCAATGTGAATGAAGGCTTTTCCGGTGGCGAAAAGAAGCGTCACGAAATCTTACAAATGGAACTGCTCAATCCCGCGATTGCCGTTCTCGATGAGACCGACTCTGGTCTCGATGTTGATGCTCTTAAGGTTGTGTCCGATGGTGTTAACCGATTCCGGGCACGCGGCGACAAGGGTGTGCTCCTGATTACGCACTACACTCGCATCCTGAAGTACGTACGCCCCGATTTTGTCCACGTCTTTTTTGACGGTGAGATCGTAGAGAGTGGCGGCCCTGAGCTTGCTGATGTTCTAGAGTCAGAAGGCTACGAGCGCTACGTCAACAAGGCGGCCAATCTCTCGTGAACGCAGTTGCACCACTTGACGTAGCGAGGATTCGGGAGGACTTTCCGATCCTTGGACGCTATGTGCGCGGCATGCCGCTCATTTACCTTGACTCGGGCGCGACTTCACAAAAGCCGCTCGCTGTGCTGGATGCTGAGCGTGAGTTTTACCTCACCTGCAATGCCGCAGTTCACCGCGGCGCGCATGCACTCGCGGAGGAAGCGACTGATGCCTACGAGTCTGCTCGAGCCCGGATCGCAGCTTTTGTGGGGGCACAAGCACAGGACATCGTATTCACGCGCAATGCCACCGAGGCGATCAATCTCTTGGCCTATGCATTTTCGAACTCGACCGATAAGGCACGCAACGGCTCACCAATCCCTGACGGGGCCGAACGCTTTGTGCTTGCGCCAGGTGACGAGATTGTTGTCACCGAGATGGAGCACCATGCCAATTTGGTGCCATGGCAGGAAGTGTGTGCGAAGACCGGTGCGACTCTTCGGTGGATCGGCCTCACTGATGAGGGTCGTCTCGACCTTTCCGATCTCAGCGTTATCAACGAGCGCACCAAGGTTGTGTCTTTCGTTCACCAATCCAACATCCTAGGGACCATCAACCCGGTCGCGACCATTGTTGCTGCCGCTCGGGCGGTGGGAGCTCTGGTCATTCTTGACGCCTGCCAGTCCGTTCCGCACATGCCAGTGGATGTCACATCCCTCGGCGTAGATGCCATCATGTGGAGCGGACACAAAATGCTCGGGCCCAACGGGATCGGGTGCCTCTGGGCCAAGGCAGATATTCTCGAAGCCATGCCGCCCTTCATCTCAGGGGGTTCGATGATCGAGACCGTGACGATGGAGTCTTCTACGTTTGCTTTACCTCCGCAAAGATTTGAGGCGGGAACGCCGATGACAGCTCAGGCCATTGGCCTCGCGGCTGCGGCGGATTACCTCACAGCCATTGGCATGGATCGAGTACATCATCACGAGGAGATCTTGACTGTCGCGATGCTTGACGGCCTCGGATCGATTGAGGGCGTCAAGATCATCGGACCGGGAGCGGGCGATCGAGGCAGCGCGGTGTCGTTTGTGGTTGACGGCGTGCATCCGCACGACGTCGGCCACATCCTTGACTCACGTGGTGTAGCAGTTCGCGTGGGGCATCATTGTGCGTGGCCGACATGCCGACGCATGGGCGTCCCGGCCACCACGCGTGCGACTACATATCTTTACAACGACTTGGACGACATCGCCGCACTCGTCGACGGAGTGGTTGCGGCACGTGATTTTTACCTGGGTTCTCGATGAGTGACGACCCGCTGCATCAGGAGATCATCCTGGATCACTATCGCCATCCACGCGGGCGTGGGCTTCGCACGCCGTTCGAGGCGCAGGTTCATCACGTCAATCCCACGTGTGGGGATGAGATAGATCTCCGGGTCCACTTGACGAAAGACGGCGAGGGGCGCGTGGTCGTCAGCGACGTGTCCTACGATGGTCAAGGTTGCTCGATTTCACAGGCAAGCGCGAGCGTGCTTGCCGAACAGATCGTGGGTCTGTCCCTAGGGGATGCACTGATGGTGCAGCAAGGTTTCAGCGAGCTTATGCAGTCTCGTGGCACCTTGACTCCCGACGAGGACTTGTTGGGAGACGGAATAGCTTTTGCTGGGGTCTCCAAGTACCCAGCGCGAGTGAAGTGCGCACTGCTTGCCTGGATGGCATGGAGAGATGCGGTTAGTCAGGCAGTGGACATCGTGGTCGAAGGGAAAACTGGTGAGTGAGACAGCAAGTGAATTGGTGTGGGAAGCGATGAAAGACGTCGTGGACCCTGAGCTGGGAATCAACGTGGTCGATCTCGGACTCGTCTACGACGTTCATGTGGATGACACGATCGCGACTCTAGACATGACCTTGACCTCCGCGGCCTGCCCTTTGACCGACCAGATCGAGGACCAGACTCGCGCGGCACTAAGTGGCGTGGTGAGCGACTACCGGATCAACTGGGTGTGGATGCCGCCGTGGGGCCCAGACAAGATCACCGATGACGGCCGAGACATGCTGCGGGCGCTCGGCTTCAACCTCTGATGATTTCTGCTTCAGGTATAGAACTTCGAGCTGGGGCAGACGCACTCCTCCTAGACGGCTCACTGCGGATAGGTCCGGGTGATCGGGTAGGCCTAGTTGGTCGCAACGGAGCCGGTAAAACCACCCTCATGCGCACCTTGGCTGGTGAGACTCAGCCGGCGGCAGGACAGATCACGCGCTCCGGGACAGTGGGGTATCTCCCGCAGGATCCGCGTACAGGCGACCTCGAGATCACCGCGCGCGGCAGAATTCTGTCGGCCCGTGGCCTCGACGAGATCGTGGCCCGACTGCACACCGCGTCAGAACGGATGGGGAGCACCACGGGCGAAGCGCAGGAAAAGGCGATGGTGCAATATGCTCGCGCGGAAGCTGAGTTCATGACTTTGGGTGGCTATGCAGTCGAATCTGAAGCGGCCACAATCGCGGCGAGCGTCGGGCTACCCGAACGGGTTCTCGGGCAGCCCCTAGGCACTCTGTCTGGCGGCCAACGTCGACGAGTCGAGCTCGCCCGAATTCTCTTCAGCGGCGCAGACGTGCTCTTGTTGGATGAGCCGACTAACCACCTTGATGCTGACTCAATTGGCTGGTTGAGACGATTCCTCGGTGCCTATAAGGGTGGATTCATCGTCATCAGTCACGACACCGAACTCCTTGACGCAACTGTGAACCGGGTCATTCATCTGGACGCTACCCGGCAGGAACTCGACGCATATTCCATGGGTTGGAAGGCGTACCTGCAGCAACGTGAAGTGGATGAACGACGACGCAAGCGCGAGCGCTCAAACGCCGAACGTCAGGCCAGCACCTTGCGCGAGCAAGCTGAACGCATGCGTGCCAAGGCGACAAAAGCAAAAGCGGCTCAGTCAATGCTCAAGCGCGCTGACCGGCTGGTCACGGGTCTAGAGGCTGAACGACGCAGCGATAAAGTGGCGCGCCTACGCTTTCCGTCCCCGGCTCCTTGCGGCAAGACTCCATTGATGGCAAAGGGACTATCTAAGTCCTATGGATCACAGGAAGTGTTCACCGATGTGGATCTGGCCATCGACAAGGGCTCGCGCGTAGTTGTTCTCGGGCTCAATGGAGCTGGCAAAACCACTCTCCTTCGAATGCTTGCTGATGTGGATGCGCCTGATACGGGGGAGCGCATCCTCGGACACGGGGCACGAATTGGCTATTACGCACAGGAGCACGAAACCCTCGACCCAGAGGCGAGTGTCCTCTCGAACATGTTGAGTAGCTCGCCGGATATTGGCGAATTGGAAGCACGTCGCGTGCTGGGGTCGTTTCTATTCTCGGGTGATTCGGTTGTTAAGCCGGCCGGTGTTCTCTCTGGTGGTGAGAAGACTCGACTTGCATTGGCCATGCTCGTGGTGAGTAGTGCCAATGTTTTGCTGCTGGACGAACCCACAAATAACCTCGATCCAGCAAGTCGAGAGGAGGTACTCGGCGCCTTGCGCGGTTACGAGGGCGCAGTTGTCCTGGTGACGCACGATGAGGGAGCGGTACGAGCTCTAGAGCCTGAGCGAGTACTGCTGCTTCCTGACGGCGACGAAGATCTCTGGGGTCACGACTACCTAGACCTTGTTGAGTTAGCGTAAGACCCATGGACACTGCCCTTCCAGAAGATTGCGGTCTCGCGGTCTCACGGACGGCCGATGTGGTCACCATTACTCTCAACGACCCACAACGGCGCAATCCGCAGACTCCCGCCACGTGGCTGGCACTCACCAAGATCGCCGAATCTATTCCTGCCGACGTCGTCGCCGTCCTGATCACTGGTGCCGGGTCTTCCTTTAGCGCCGGACTTGATCGTCGAATGTTCACTCCCGAAGGCATTCCTGGACAGCAATCACTCGCTCACCTCGCTCGTCAACCCGATGACGTTCTGGACTCCGCAATAGCCGCATTTCAGGACGGGTTTCGCATGTGGCGTGAGATCCGACCCATCACGATCGCGCTCGTTCAAGGACACGCTGTAGGTGCCGGGTTCCAACTTGCACTCGCCGCAGATCTCATGATCGTGGCTGACGACGTGGATCTGTCGATGAAGGAAGCCCAGCTCGGATTGATCCCGGATCTGACGGGCACGCACACGCTTGTGCGCGCAATGGGCTACAGCCAAGCTCTCGAAATGTGTCTCACCGGACGATCCATGGGCGCAGTCGAGGCAGTGCAACGTGGTCTAGCGGTGACCTCGGTCCCGTCCGGCGAGCTTGCGGCCACCGGTCAACTGCTGATTGAGGCCATCCGTGCGACTCATGGAGCAGCACTGGAACTCAAGCCGCTCCTGCTCAACGCGCAAACGGTTGATCCGATTACCCAGCATTCAGCGGAGCGACTGGCGCAGGCTAAGCGACTTCGGGCCCTTCTCTCTGCATCGGATCACTAAATGTCTCATGATTGGGCTGCCTACCGAGCCTTGACGCGTGACTCGTCTCTCAAGCGCCGCAAGGTCGGCCGAGCCGTGGTGAAACGTGTCTTCAAGTATGCCCGGCCGTATCGGGGCATTGTCATTCTGTTTTTGATAACGCTGGTTGCGGTGTCCCTGCTCACTGTGGGGCAACCGCTCCTCTTCCAATGGATCGTGGATTCGGGCATCAGCGCTGGAAACGCCCGAGTCGTCACGATTGGTGCCGTCCTTGTCGCGGTTCTCGCCATCGCAGATGCAGGTGCAGGCGTGATTGCTCGCTGGTTCTCCTCTCGTATTGGCGAGGGCCTGATCTACGATCTTCGGACCGAAGTCTTTTCGCATGTCCAGAAGCAGTCAATTGCCTTCTTCACTCGGGCACAGACTGGCGCATTGGTCTCCCGCGTAAACAGTGATGTCATTGGCGCACAGCAGGCGTTTACGTCAACTTTGGGCGGTGTTGTCGGCAACCTCATCAGCGTGACCATTGTTCTCATCACCATGTTCATTTTGTCTTGGCAAATCACGTTGCTCGCACTCATTCTTCTGCCCCTGTTCCTCCTCCCGGCGCGATGGATGGGGCGCCGACTTCAGGCGATGACGCGTGAGCAAATGCAGTTGAACGCCGAGTTGAGCACCCAAATGACAGAGCGTTTCAACGTCGCGGGGGCTCTGCTCGTCAAACTCTTCGGCCGCCCCCACGATGAGGATGCCAATTATCGGGGGAGAGCGAGTCGCGTTCGCGACATCGGCATTTCGATCGCCATGGCAAACCGCTGGTTCTTTACAGCATTGATCCTGGTAGCTGCCTTGGCCACGGCTGTTACCTATGGGGTCGGCGGCAATTTTGTCGTGATGGGCACCTTGAGTCTTGGCACACTCTTAGCTCTCGTGGCGCTTTTGGGCCAACTGTATGGCCCGCTGACCGCGCTATCCAATGTCCGAGTTGATGTGATGACCGCATTGGTGAGTTTTGAGCGCGTGTTTGAGGTTCTCGATCTGAAACCACTGATCGAGCAGAGTCCGAATGCCATACCGGCACCATCCGGACCACTGTCTATTGAGTTCACAGACGTGACCTTCCGGTACCCCATGGCTGAAGAAGTGTCGTTGGCGTCGCTGGAGTCAATTGCCCGTCCGGAGTCAAGTCGTGCCCATGAGTCTGTCTTGCGTGGAGTGTCATTCCACGTCAAGCCAGGCCAGTTGGTGGCACTAGTAGGACCGTCAGGTGCGGGCAAGACCACCATCACCTCTCTCGTTCCGCGGTTGTATGACCCCACTTCGGGTCACGTCAAGCTCGGCGGGGTGGACATCAAGGATCTGACTTTGGACTCTGTGCACGCGGCCGTCGGAATGGTGACTCAGGACGCACACATGTTCCACGACACCATTCGTGCAAATCTTCGATACGCACGGCCAGAGGCAACTGACGCCGAGATCCGCGCGGCATGCGAAGGAGCACAGATACAAGATCTCATCAGCAATCTCCCCGACGGACTAGATACGGTCGTTGGAGATCGCGGTCATCGACTCTCTGGGGGAGAGAAACAACGTCTGGCGCTAGCTCGACTACTACTCAAGTCCCCGGCCATCGTTGTACTTGATGAGGCAACGGCACATCTGGATTCAGAGAGTGAATATGCGGTGCAACAGGCCCTAGAGGTTGCGCTAGTGGGCCGGACATCCTTGGTCATCGCACACCGACTATCCACTGTTCGCAACGCAGATATGATTCTGGTGATCGATGAGGGTCGCGTTGTGGAGTCTGGGACTCACGAAGAGCTGCTTGCGGCGCAAGGTGTTTACTCAGATCTTTATAGCACTCAGTTCCGCTGATCAGCTTCCTCTGACGCGTCGGCGCGCGCCTCGCGACGCAGAAAAAAGAACCAGCCGACGATCCCTACCGCCGCGAACAAGAGCCATTGGACAGCGTAGGAGATGTTCCGGCTGTCATCAATCTCTGGCGGCGTCAGCAGGGTCAAGCCGGCGTGTGCATCAGGCGTTGACGACACCAACTCCAGATAGAGGTCGTTGGCGGGCCCAGAGACAGAAGGCAGGATTGCCATGTCTGCGTCGGTCACTTGCCCTTCCGGGAGATCCTTTGGTTGTGGGTTAGGGCCGGACTCTGACGGGCGCAACCTGCCTATGAGTTCCACGGTTCCGGTGGGTGCGGGTGCCACCGTAGGTGTGCGGAGTGCGTCGCCTGTCGCCTGTGTCCAACCGCGGTTTATCCACACGAATGTTCCATCGGCGAGTTGGAGCGCGGACATTACCCAGAAGCCATTCTGGCCATCTAGGGGGCGTTTGCGGACCAAGGCAGACTGCCCAGTGAAGGTGCCGATCGCAGACGCTTGGCGCCATTCGAGATCGCCGGGAAGTTGTGTACCGAGTGGAATCAGTCTTGCGAGTGGAACCGGAGGCATATTGGCTCGCTCATCAATAGCGATGCGCTCCATCCGGTGAGTCTCCGCACGCGACCATTGCCATCTGCTCAGCAACCCAAAAGCAACGATCAGCACAATCACAAGTGCGGTGAAACTTATCCAGCGCGGAGTGCGGAGGAGGGATAACACATCCCCACCTTACGGCTGAGGAGTTTCTGGTCCCGCGGTGAGTGCTGCGTGGGTGGATTCGGGAGTGAGAATCGACTCACGGGACATCTTCTCTCGGCCAGCATTAGCGACAACCACGGCAATGTAGGGCAAGAACACGGCACCGACCAGAAACAGCCAGCGCGGCCACCCCGGAATAATTACCGCAGCTAGGACACAAGCGGTGCGAATGCCCATGGAGAACAGGTACCTGCCGACACGCCCGGTTTGCTCTTGGGCCGTGCCTACCTGAGCCGTTGTCACGGTGTAGACCTCTTGTGGCTCAACTGCCATAGCCTCACCCTACGTTGGCGCGCCCAACCTCGCATCCGGGCAGGTGCTAAAGCGCCTCACTCGCGGTACTGAAATGGAAGTCCGACACCGCCAGCGCCGGCATGGCCACGCGATTTGCGTAGTCGCCGAATTCCCGGGGCATCGTGCGGGCGGTTGTTGTCGAATCTGTGATGCGCTGCAGGATGGCGACCGGGGAGTCGTTGAATCTGAAATTCCCTGCGGCTCCCACGATCTCGCCATCGCGGACCACGTAGACGCCGTCACGGGTCAGGCCCGTGAGTAGCAGTGTCTGGGGGTCGACCAGGCGGTTGTACCAAAGGCAGGTCACGAGGAGACCGTGTGAACTGCGTGCGACTAGGTCCTCCAACGAGCCGCTGCCAGAGTCGACCTGCATACGTACGACGTCAGCGGGCGCGGCCAGCGGTAGCCCAGATTCATGGGCAAATTGTCGGGTCGTGATCAGATTGCTGAGGACCCCATCCATAATCCAGTCCACGCGAGGTAGCGGCATTCCATTGTCGAAGACACTCGCGAAGGATGACGTGGTACCGGTGGCCATGAAGTCTGCCGAGGGCATACCGGGCTCGCAGGGATTGCTGCAAAGTGTGACGCCAGGAATGCCGATTCGCTCTCCGATACGTGTGCCTCCGCCGGGCTGACTGAAGACGCTGCGTCCTTCCATGGCGTCGCGACCCGCCGCCGACCACCACAGGTCGACCATTAAGTCGCCGACTGCACTTGGAGTGAGAATGGCGTCGTGGCGGCCAGGGGCGACCTCGACGCGCGTTGCCTGCCAACCAAGGGACTTCTCTAGGTATGCGGCACCGTCTGCTGGATTGACATCGGTGAAGTCCGTAGTCGCGGCCCCCCACCAGCTCGAGCGAGAACGACTATCTGACTTGCCTGTCATCTCGAGGCGGCCCTCAGGCTGGACGAATCGCCGTCGAATTCCGGTGCTGGTGCCCAGCCACGTTGTTGTTGATACGTGCTCGGCGTATCCGAAGTGCTCAATGGAAGTGTTGCTTGCGAATGCATCACCCAATCGCTGAGCGAGGGATCCGAAGATTGCGCCCGAGGTGGGTTCAGCTGCGTTGTCCCAAGTTGGATCGATGACCCCACCAGTCACGAAGGGGAACGCGTCGTCCGCATCTGGCGCCTCGCGCGCCGCAGCCTCGGCCGCGCTTACTAAGGTGTTCAGATCGGCCAGATCTGGTGCGGCTCGACCGATTGAGGCGGTCGCGGTACCGGTACCGGTTCGAGAAAATGCAATCACCGTAATGTCGAGAGCTGTGGATTCACCATTCGTAGTGAGAGTGGTCCGAGCCCAGCGCAAATCCGCGCGGCTGACATCTCTCACTATCACCGCACAACCGTCAAGAGTCGATAGAGCTAGGGCTCGTTCAATGAGTTCCTGGGGTGTCGCACGCATCATGCACCCGCCTCTGCTGCACTGTTGAGCACATTTACTCCTTCAAAGACAGTCACTGGGCATCCATGTGAGACGGGAGCCACCTGACCGGGTTGACCTTTGCCACAATTCAGCGCGCCCCCGAGGAGGTACGTCGCGGGGCCACCGAGGGCGACCATGGATCCCCAGAAATCAGGGGTACGTGACTGATAGGCCACGTCCTTGACTTGCCCGGCAAGTCGGCCAGATGTGATGCGGTGGAATCGTTGACCGGTGAATTGGAAGTTGTAGCGCTGCATGTCTATCGACCAACTTCGATCGCCCACGATGTAGAGACCATCGTCAACGCCGCCGATGAGATCGTCAAGGGAAGTGTCATCTGCACTCGGCATAAGCGAGACATTGGGCATTCGTTGAATCGCAACGTGTTCTGCCGCGTCTGCGTAGGCGCACCCATTCGAACGCGAAATACCCATCTCCCCAGCCATGCTTCTATCCAGCTGGTAGCCGACAAGAACGCCGTCTCGGACGAGATCCCAGTCTTGGGCGCTTACCCCCTCGTCGTCCCAGCCGGTAGTTGCGAGTCCGTAAGCCGCCGTGCGATCACCGACGATGTGCATGAGGGGTGAGCCGTACTGAAATGTGCCAAGTTTTTCCGGAGTGGCGAAGGACGTGCCAGCGTAGTTGGCTTCATACCCCAGTGCGCGGTCCAGTTCCGTCGCGTGGCCCACGGACTCGTGGATGGTCAGCCAAAGATTAGTAGGGTCTATAACAAGAGTCGTGAGACCCGGCACCACTGTGGGCGCAGCCACTTTCTCGGCCAAGTGCAATGGCAGTTGCGCAAGCTCGTTATTCCAGTCCCAAGGTCGTGCACCACGAATAGTTTCGCCACGTCCGAGTAGGTATTCCCAGCCGCGGGCAACGGGGGGAGCAGTCGTGGCCATCGACTCGAAGCCGCTGTCGGATACGTGCGTTGCGGACCACTCAGCTTCGATGCGGGTGCGTTGTTGGGTCGTACGCGTCCCGGCAGCACTTGCAAAAAATGTGCTTTCTCGCACGAACTGCAGCCCGGCGTCTGCGTGGCTGACTCCCGGCGCGGCAAGCAGTAGTGCGCTCCGGTCGGCTAACAACGCCACCCGTTCGGCCGCGGGTACATCAAACGGATCAATCTCGAGCATGGACGTCCAAGTGCCACTGTGGACAGGTTCGGGGGCGAGTTCGACACGGATGGTGACGAGCGGCGCGCTGATGCGAGCCAGAGCGACAGCCTTCTCGGCGAGTTTCAGGGCCTCGGCCACGCTGACGACATCGCTGGCAGCAAACCCCCAGCAGCCCTGCCAGAGAACTCGCACGGACATGCCGGTCGACGCGTCATCAGTTGCCCCCTCGACGATCGTGTCGCGCAGTCGCAATGTCGCAGAGCGAGTCATAGCAACTCGGAGGTCGGCGTATTCGGCCCCGAGCTCACCCGCTCGCTGCAAAGCGGCGCTCGCACATGCTTCACGCGGAAGTGAGAGAAACTCGGCGGATATCTCGTGAGACATGGGAGGAGACTACGTGCTTCGCAGTTGCTCGCGCTGGTACCTGTTCGTAAATATCCCGATCGGCACCAAGATCAGCGGTAACCACTCCGCCACTATCGGCGCGAAGAGGCTCGCAATGCCGATGAAGATGCAGGCAACCGTGAAGACCAGCCCGCGGACGGCAGCACCTCGCACTGTCCCTCCTTGGTGTGCCTTCATTTCTGCTTCGTCTCGTAAACCGGGCGTCCGAGAGGCATGAATCGACATGGCGGAAAGTAGGAATGAGATCGCCGCCAGGACCAGCCAGTAGAAGAGTCCAGCTCCTGAGAGGGGCGCTCCGTTCTGGTGTACGGAGTTGCCGCTCGTTCCGTACAAAGATGCGGGCCATGGGAGCAAGACGATGAGAGCCAGCCACGCGAGATTGAGCAGGAACATCGGATGGTCATAGCCTTGGATGGACTGGAAGACTCGTGCATGGCTCTTCCACATGGTGCCCACCACCGCGAAGGTGATCGCGAAAGCCCAGATAGCCCCTGAATTCAGGGTGATGACATCCCACACAGACTGCTCACCTTGTGGTGCGGCGATGTTCACGAGAGATAGGGCCAGCAAAGTGATCGCAACAGCGGTGACTGAATCGCTGAAGCTAATGAATCGGTCGAAAGCGCGCCCGCTGGTGATCTTCTCGTCGGCCATGGCTACATCGTGACACTCGGCGGGGCAGAGCCGTTGTTGCCTCGCTGACGCGATAGCGTCGACCTAGGAGGTGGACCGTGGGAAGAGTTGTCTTAGTCACGGGTGGCAGCCGTGGAATCGGTCGTGCCACAGCTCTCGCATTTCGAGATGCCGGCGACACAGTAATCGTGGCTTCGCGCAGTGGCGATTCCCCCGACGGCCTACCTGCGGTCTCCATGGACGTGACTAATACGGCATCAGTCGAGGCGGCCTTCGACGTCATTGAATCCGAGCATGGACCCGTAGAAGTTTTGGTGGCCAACGCGGGTATCACTCGCGACACGCTCCTTATGCGGATGAGTGATGACGACATTGATGCTGTCCTCCAAACAAATCTGGTGGGCGTCATTCGATGCGCTCGTCGCTCATTGCGCGGGATGCTCAAGGCAAAGAAGGGCCGAATCGTCCTTGTCTCCAGTGTGGTGTGGGGGATGGGTTCTGCGGGGCAGGTGAATTACGCGGCCGCAAAGGCAGGACTCGTGGGCGTAGCCCGTTCGTTGGCTCGCGAAGTCGGTTCACGAAGCATCACCGTCAACGTAATAGCTCCCGGCTTCGTGGATACCGAGATGACTGAGGGGCTCCCCGAGGATCGTAAGCAGGAGATTTTGTCGCAAGTGCCGCTAGGGCGCTATGCAACGGCTGATGAAGTGGCGGGATCCATCGTGTTTCTCGCTAGCGCGGAGGCTTCCTACATCACCGGTGCGATCGTGCCGGTTGATGGTGGTCTTGGCATGGGGCACTAGAGAGAAGGGGAATTGTTCGTGGGAATTCTTGAGGGTCGGCGTGTTCTCGTCACGGGTGTATTGACCGATGAGTCGATCGCCTTCAGCGTCGCGCGAATCGCCCAGGAGCAAGGTGCCCAGGTGGTGCTGACTTCCTTCGGCCGGGCAATGTCGTTGACACGGCGTACCGCGGGGCGTCTTCCCGTGTCTGCGCCGGTGGTCGAACTCGATGTCACTTCAGAAGAAGATCTGGCCATGCTTGAGTCGCGTGTCCGCGAGCACGTCGACGGACTTGATGGAGTTCTACACTCGATCGGGTTCGCACCCGCTAGTGCGCTGGGCGGGGGATTCCTCGACACTCCGTGGCCGGATGTTGCCACCGCCGTACACGTATCTGCCTACTCCCTGAAAGCGTTGGCCATGGCTGCCGTCCCGATGATGTCGTCGGGCGGGTCAATTGTGGGGCTGGATTTCGATGCTACCCAGGCGTGGCCGAAGTACGACTGGATGGGTGTGGCAAAGGCGGCGCTTGAGTCCACCTCCCGCTATCTGGCACGCGATCTAGGGCCCCGCGGTATTCGCGTCAATCTCGTGGCAGCCGGGCCCCTGCGGACAATGGCGGCTAAGAGCATCCCGGGCTTTGAAGCATTCGAGGACATGTGGACCGAGCGTGCTCCGTTGGGCTGGAATTTGACCGATCCCACGGCCACCGCACAAGCCTGCGTGGCCTTGATGTCCGATTGGTTCCCAGCCACCACGGGCGAAATGATCCACGTAGACGGTGGCTTCCACTCGCAAGGTGCTTGATGCCTGAGTTACTCCTGGCTCGACACGCCAAGTCTGATTGGCCAGTGGGTCTCGACGATCATGAACGGCCACTCCTGCAACGAGGTCGTCGTGACGCTCATGCACTCGGGGTATGGCTGAGCGCCAAGGCGGGCACGATTGATCGCGTTGTTGTATCCACATCCACACGAACCCGTGAGACGTGGGAAATCGCCTCATCCCACGTGGAGACCGAACTGATTTGCGAATTCACCGATGACATCTACGAGGCTGACTGGCGCGAGCTCCTCGCGGTTGCTCGCGTGAGTGGTGAAGCGCAGCGCACACTTCTCATCGGCCACAACCCAGGCCTTGAGGATTTGGCCACGAGGCTTTCGGTGAACTCCCTACCGGCGATGCAGGAAAAGTTCCCCACCTCTGCGGTGGCACGGCTCTCGTTTAGTGGGGAGTGGCCGCAACTGGCCGAAGGTAGTGCTGAGCTGCTGGAGTTTGTTGTGCCACGCGGCTGATTACTGGACGGCTTCAACCTCGTCGCGAGTGATGCCCAGTAGGTAGAGAACCGAGTCTAGGTACGGCACGTTCACCGCAGCATGCGCGGCGGATCGCACCGCAGGTTTGGCGTTAAATGCAACGCCGAGGCCTGCAGCCGCAAGCATGTCGAGGTCATTAGCGCCATCGCCGATGGCAACTGTGCGAGACATCGGGATTGCGAAATGCGCTGCGAACTCCTCGAGGGCCCGGCGCTTCCCAGCTCGATCAATGATTTCTCCCACCACTTTGCCGGTGAGACGGCCATCAACAATTTCTAGGTGATTAGCGCGCAACTCATCTATGCCGAGTTCCTCCGCGATCGGGCGGATTACTGCGTCAAAGCCCCCCGAGACTAGGCAGACACGAAAGCCAAAATTGCGCAGCGTTCGACAAAGCGTTCTCGCGCCCGGTGATAGTCGAACCTGCTTTCGGACCTCATCAATTACGGATGCAGGAAGCCCTGCCAAAGCAGAAACCCGCTGAGTTAGGGACTCGGTGAAGTCAATTTCGCCGCGCATGGCCGATTCGGTTATTGCTGCAACTTGATCCTCGACACCAGCGGCTCGGGCCAGGAGATCAATGACCTCGTCTTGAATCAAGGTTGAATCCACATCCATAACAACGAGTAGTTGTCCACGCTTCATCGCTCCACCACGCTGCACCGCAATATCGACGCCCAGATCAGCAGCCTGCGCAGCCAGCACTGCGCGCAATTCTTCCACGCGTAGTCCGGTGCCCTCGAAGACGATTGCCGTCACTGGGTATGCCGCGATGCGTCGGATGCGGTCGATGTTGACGTCGTGCTCGGCGACTCTGCGCGCGATGGCGGCCATGGCGTCGGGTCGTAATGGCGAACCTAAAACGGTCACTGTGAGCCGCCCAGCTGCGTCATTGCTGCGCTCGGGCGCTCCGACCACTGTGCGCACGTCCAAGCCCGTGTCGGCTCCTACGTCGGCCATGCTCGCTCGAATCGCCGCCAAGTCACACCGAGTGACATCCAAGAGAACCGCGAGAGTGAGGTGTCCCCGCGCGACAATCTGCTCAATATCGAGCACCTCTGCGTCGTGCGCGGAAAGAGCCGCGAATACGGCGGCTGTGACTCCGGGACGATCCTCACCGCTGAGCGTGATGAGGAGGGTCTCAGCGGCGCTGTTCACCGGTCCACCGTACCGGGATTGGAATAGGCGGACACGAGAGCCGCTCGCGCCGCGCGGGAAACTTCTCGAAGGGGGGCTAGCCGTTTGCTTGCCTCGAGTGCCGTCACACTGGCGCCGTCACTCAGCACGCCCAGAGTCGTCAACGCCAAGACCGTGGTTGCCTGTGCGATCACGCGAGTGGCGACAGCACCGATGTGGCGAGGGAGAATTTGCCGCGCTAAGCGTGAGTCAATTTCTGCGAGATGTGAGTCGAGTCGGGGGTCTCCGCGTTGGAGGCCCAGTTGCTCTAAGGCTTCCGCAGCTCCTCGAATTGCTGAGCTAAGTTCGCGGCGCGCGAAGGACAGTTGTACCGGTTGCGGGCGTGGGTCCAATGGGTGAGCCAGACATCGCCACCAGCGTTCACCGGGCCCCGGTGGAGTGATGACGAGCGTGCTGTCTGCTGTGAAAGCCATGAGCGCTTCGCCAGAGACGAGAGCCTCAGGTGGCAACCACCCAAGGTCGCCAGGGATGGGGAGAGCAAGCCCACAGGTAGAGCCACTTGCCAACTGCGCAAGGGCAATGTCGGGCGGGAGGAGGTCCCCGGTGAACCAGAGCACACCTTGAAAATCGTCGCCGAGAGCTCTCATGGCCTGCTCTTGATCCGCAATTCCCAACTGCATGGCCGTGACCCATGCCACGAGGGGACCGGCCAGGGGTGGGAGTGTCACGAACCGGCACGTTACCTGAGTTCACTAGGGTCGTCGTCGTGAGCGAGGTATTGGCAATGGATGCGGTGACCGTCCGACGCGACGGCACCACGCTCCTTGACGGCATCTCCTGGACCATTCGTGATGGTGAACGCTGGGTTGTTATCGGGCCGAATGGGGCTGGTAAAACGACACTCGTACACATCGCGGCGGGTCGAACGCATCCCACCTCAGGCACCGTGTCGGTGCTGGAGGAGGTTCTCGGCTTCACAGACATGGGAGAACTTCGCCACCGAATCGGGTTATCGAGTGCCGTCTTGGCAGAGGCCATTCCGCCGCATGAATCAGTTCTGGACTGTGTTGTTACGGCGGCATGGGCAGTGACTGGTAGGTGGCGCGAGGCCTATGCGCCAGCCGATCTGCATCGCGCCCACGCCCTACTCATTCAGATGGGCATCTCCGATCTTGCTGCGCGAACATTCGGTACCTTGTCGGAAGGGGAACGGAAAAGGGTGCAAATTGCCCGCGCCCTCATGCCGGACCCCGAACTGCTCGTTCTCGATGAACCGGCTGCGGGGCTGGATTTGGGTGCGCGCGAGGATCTCATTGGACGACTCGGTGACCTTGCGGGTGATCTGTACGGGCCAGCCATGGTGCTGGTCACTCACCATGTCGAGGAAATTCCGCGCGGATTCACTCACTGTTTGGTGTTGGCGCGCGGACGGGCGGTTGCGATAGGTCCGATTGCGGAGGTGCTGACGTCCGAGTTGTTGACGCGCACGTACGGGATCGGTATCTCTGTCACGAACAGTCAGGGTCGCTGGTCCGCTCGTGGCATCGTGAGCAGTTAGGGCGACTCAACCTTATGGACATCGGCACGATCGCCCTTCTTGCCCTCGCTGGTTTTATGGGCGGGCTCATCAACGCAGTTGTGGGGTCGGGCACGCTTCTGGTGTATCCCATGCTCCTCGCCGCAGGGCTGTCTCCCATCTCCGCCAACGGGACCAACACAACTGGTCTTTGTCTTGGCAATTTTGCGGCAGCGTGGACTTACCGTAGTTACCTGCGTGGCCGTTGGAAGCAGCTTGCCCCCGCGTTTATCTTCGCCGTTATCGGTTCAGCCGGGGGAGTTCTTCTTGTGTTGAGTTTCCCCGAACGGGTGTTTGTTCTCCTCGTACCGTGGCTCATTCTTAGTGCAGCACTCCTTGTCGCGTTCCAACCACTGCTCCGCCGTCGAATGAGAGTCCTGTCTGCCAACAACCAACGCCCAGTTGCATTGAACACGTCCGTCGGAGTCTGCAGTATCTACGCCGGATATTTCGGTGCTGGACAAGGTGTGATCTACATGGCGATTCTCGGCGCGTTCTACGACAGTGACACCCAGGCGGCAAATGCAGCAAAGAATGTCCTCGCGGGCGTCGGTAATGTCACGGCCGCGTTGGTATTCATCATCGCTGGGCGCGTCTACTGGCCGGATGTCGCCGTTGTGATGCCGCTGGCGATTATTGGTGGGGTGGTGGGTGCCAAACTCGCGCAGCACATGTCCAGTGGCCTGCTGCGGTGGGCTGTCGTAGCTGTGGGAGTTGTTGCATCCGTAGTGCTCTTGGTCACCACATGATCGAGCAGATTGAGCATTCGGACGATATTCGACTAACGCACTATTCCGGTATGACCGATATGGACGCTCGCCTTCGACGGGAGGGAGTGGAGGGTTTCTATGTGGCGGAGGGCTCTTCAGTAATCGCTCGCGCCATCGCTGCTGGGCACGCTGTGGTGTCCACATTGTGTATCGCGAAATGGATCGATGAGATCAGCAATCTCGGCCTCCCCGAGTCCACGCCCATGTATGTCGCAGATGAATCGATTCTGCGCGCGACGACCGGTTTCCATGTGCACCGGGGAGCGTTAGCGATCTTCAGACGGCCGACGGCACTGACAGTGATGGACGTAATCTCCGAAGCTCGAGTTGTCCTCGTGTTGGAGGATCTGGTCGATCATGCAAACGTGGGAGCAGCATTTCGATCGGGGTCAGGACTGGGAGTCGATGCGATTATCGTGTCTCCACGATGTGCGGACCCGCTGTATCGTCGCGCGATCAAAACGTCAATGGGCGCGACACTCGGGATGCCGTGGGCGCGCGCCGAGCATTGGCCAGCAGCCCTTGGGCAACTCGTTTCCGCAGGGTTTGACGTGTGGGGACTCACCCCCCGCAGTGAGGCGACGACTCTTGCTCACGCCGTAGCGATGGAACACCCTCGAATTGCTGTTGTTGTGGGCACTGAAGGGGAAGGGCTCTCTGACGTTGCTCTGCAGGCTTGTTCTCGTTTGGTGCGCATACCGATGTACAACGACGTGGATTCATTAAACGTCGCTGCTGCAAGTGCCGTCGCCATGTACGCCATTTCGTCTACTCTGCACTCGAGAGGTGAAGCGATATGACTCCCACCATTGTGCTCATTCGCCACGGCGAGACGCCGTGGAGTAAATCTGGTCAGCACACTGGCCTCACAGACATTCCACTAACGGACAACGGTCGTGAACGTGCTAGCGCCCTTGCCCCGCGACTGTCGTCGCGTGCTTTCGGGCTCGTACTGACCAGCCCCCTCAGTCGAGCGAAAGAGACTGCTCATCTTGCAGGTCTGGATCCGCAAGATGATCCAGATCTACTGGAGTGGGATTACGGCGCGTGGGAAGGCCGGACGACAGCTGACATTCGCGTGGACCTGCAGGACCCCACGTGGGTGGTGTGGGATCACCCGGTCCCGGCAGGGGCAACCCCAGGAGAGCAGCCGGAGGATGTTGCGATCCGTGCGCTTCGCGTGATTCGGCGTTGTCAGCCGATTTTGGCCAATGGTGAATCCGTCGCGCTCGTTGCACACGGACACTTTTTACGAATTTTGACCGCCACTTGGTTGGGACTCCCCGCGGTGGCTGGGCGGCTCTTCGCGCTCGAAGCTGGCGCCCTAAGCGGGTTGGGGTTTGAGCGGGACCAGCACGTAATCATGTCTTGGAACACTTAGGCACCAATTTCCACTCTCACACGCGTAGAATTTGTGCATGCGCAGAGAGGGAGCAGCAGTCCTGGTCGGTGCGGCCCTCCTAGGTGGTGTGCTGTCGGCGTGCACAACGACGTCTGCAACCGCGCCCTCGCTGCCCGTGGTGTCGTCATCAGGCCACGGCCACGACGACAGCATCGCGCCGCCTTCACCGATGGGCACCGGTGAAGTAATGCTCACCCTTGGACTCGCGCAGCCCTATCAGCCCATCGCGACAAATGGCGCAAAGGATGACTACCGCTGCTTCCTCCTCGATCCAGGAGTCACGACCGAAAGTTTCATTACGGGTGTCCGCTTCGTGCCGGGCAATCCAGATGTCGTACACCATGCGATCGCCTATCGGGTGGAGCCCAGTCAAGTCCCAGCGGCGAAAGCGAAGGACGCAGAAGACTCCCAAGACGGCTGGGGCTGTTTTGGTGGGCCTCAGTTGCCAGCGCAGGGCAATGCCGACATTGGGTCAATAAATAGCGCCCCTTGGCTAGCCGCGTGGGCACCGGGCGGAAGAGAGATCAGGTACCCCGAAGGCACCGGAGTCGCCTTGTCTCCTGGAGAGCAAGTGGTTCTGCAGGTGCACTACAACTTGCGCGCTGGAGATGGCCTAGACCAGACCTCACTCGAGTTTCGTACCGTCGCCGCAACCTCCGGAATGCGAGCGCTGGACACGATGCTCCTGCCCGCACCGGTTGAGCTGCCCTGTCGTAGCAGTGAGTCGGGTCCGCTATGCGATCGAGATGCTTCGGTCAAGGACACGATTGCTCGCTTTGGGGGTGAGTCCATGCGCACCATTTGGGGACTCCAGCTCATTTGCGGTGGGGATCTCACCAATCCTCAAGGCGGCGCCACGCAGAACTGTGATCACAAGGTGCCCTACGACGCGACTGTTTATGCAACCGCTGGTCACATGCATCTTCTGGGAAAATCGATCGTGATTGATCTCAATCCGGGAACTTCTGCTGAACGTCGGATCCTGGATGTACCCGCCTATGACTTCGATCAGCAGGGGGCCAAATTCCTCGCGGAGCCTCTTCACGTCAAGCAAGGAGACGTGCTACGCGTGACATGCACACATGACACGAGCCTCCGCGACAAACTCCCCGCGCTTGCGGGCATCGAGCCCAGATACATCACATGGGGCGAGGGCACTACCGATGAAATGTGCCTGGGCATCGTGACACTCGCCCGTGACTAGAGCAGGCCGACCGCGTTGTCCGGCATGATGGAGACATGGCCGCGACTAGGAGTCTCCTGCGCAAGCCTGCGGTTGCGCGGAGTCTGCTCATCGTGGCGGTTCTCGTGGGCGCGTTCGCGACAACTTCTGCGATAACCGGCTGGATCTATCTTCGAAATGGTCCGATCGTCGCTGACCTTGGGCGAGTCAACGGTGGAGAAGGTTCGCACTCCTTGCTCATGGAGGCGGCAGGCGTCAGCGTGGATGTGGCAGTCCCCTTGGTGGAATGGTGGGGCGAAGCCGAAATTCGCGCTCAGTCCGTGAGCCCAGGCGAAATCTTTTATGGCGAGGACGCACTTGATGATGCTCGCGGCTACCTGATTGGTTCGTCGTACGCGGCAGCCAGACCAACAGGCGATGGCACGTGGAAGATTTTCCCCGTCCCTGGGCAGGGCGCACCCGCCGCACCTGAGACCCGCCAATGGACAGCGTCGGGTACCGGTCGTGTCGTTCGGATACCCGTCTCGGGGAGCGACGGAGCGATGGTGCTAGTTCGCCTTGATGGCGATTCGCCTGTCATTGCAGATCTGTCTGTCCAATTCACCGCGTCGCATGCGCGCACCTACGTGCTGCTCTTCTCGCTGTTGGCCGGGGCTTGTTTTGCGGCGGCGTTGTTCTTCGTCATCCGAGACCCCAAGCGCCCACGCCGGAAGAGCACATGACCACGTATCGCATTTACACAATTCCTAATGCCATCAGTGGGGTGCGTCTGCTGGCGCTGCCGGTTCTCATCTGGCTAATCCTCACGAACCAAAATGGCTGGGCACTCGGTGTCTTGATCGCCGCTGGTGTCTCGGACTATCTCGACGGTGTTGTGGCTCGTGCTACCGGTCAAGTATCCCGACTTGGGGAAGTACTAGATCCCGTGGCTGACCGCCTCTACATTGCCGCCACCTTGATTGCGATGGCGATCCAATCGATCATCCCGTGGTGGCTTCTCGCACTCCTGCTTACGCGTGATCTTGTCGTGGGGGTGTTTCTCGTAGTCCTCAAACGTCACGGGGTCACCGGGATTCCGGTCACGTTCTTAGGCAAAACCGCGACCTTCCTACTTTTTTGGGGCTTCCCATTTTTACTCGCTAGTGCGACCGATTGGGCAAGCGCTGATGTCTCTCGGATACTGGGCTGGGGGCTCATCTTGTGGGGCACCTTCCTGTACTGGTGGGTCGGTCTGGAGTACATCGGCGCCATTCGATCCAAACTCCGGGCCTCTCGTTGAGCGCCTACCTGCCTAGGCGTGATGTCATAGTGCCGTGACCGTCGCCCGCAATGAGCCGCGCACCATGTCGCTGCTCACTACCCTCTTTGATGACGCGGTGCGCTCGGACTACGGGACACGTACCACCTCCCAACACCAGGCTCGTCCGATGCGTATTCCACGATCAGCAGTCGGTCTTGTGCTGGTGGTAGGACTTGTCGGGTTCATTCTGGCAACAGCATTGGTCACTGTTCGGGCCCAGCAATCCACTACTTCCGCACAACGGCAAGATCTACTCGACCGGATCCTCGTTGCCGAATCAGAGAATGCAAGGATCGATACCGAGATCTCCGCGCGTGAAGCGGAGGTTTCTCAGCTCTCTTCGGCGGTACTCCCCAATTCCCCAGAAGGCCGACTCCTTGCCGATCGCTTAGCGTCAGCGCAGTTTGCCGCTGGCTATACGCCCATCACCGCTCCGGGCGTTGTCCTCTCCATCGCCGACAAGCCTGGGACTGGTGGGCTCGGTCGAGTCCTGGACCGCGACCTACAAGGCGTGACCAACTCACTGTGGTCGGTGGGCGCAACGGCGATCGCGATCAACGGGATTCGTATGACGAGTACTACCGCCATCCGATCTGCGGGTGAAGCGATACTCGTCGACTATCGGCCGTTGGCTATGCCGTATGTGATCACAGCTTTAGGTCCAGATGATTTGGCTTCCCGTTTTACGGATAGTCCCGAAGGTGCAACTCTGCGCTCGTTGCAACAGCAGTACGGCATCGAATGGTCTCTTGACACTTCGCAAGTTCACATGCCTGCCTCCGCAGCCGAACTTCCCCATCTCGCACTTTCTGGACAGGAGACTTCATGATTGCCGTTATCGGGTTAGCGATCGGCGTTGTACTGGGCATCTTCTTGCATCCTGATGTTCCGATTTGGCTTCAGCCGTACCTGCCGATCGCAGTTGTCGCCGCCCTCGATGCGGTCGTAGGAGCGTTCCGCGCCCTTACCGACGGTACGTTCATCGACCGCGTGTTCATTGTGTCGTTTTTGTCCAACATTGTCATCGCTGGTCTATTGGTTTTCCTTGGTGATCAACTCGGTGTGGGTGCTCAAATTTCGACAGGCGTCATCATCGTTCTGGCTATGCGTATCTTCGCTAACGCAGCGGCAATTAGACGGAAATTTTTCAAGGCATGAACAACTCCCTCTGGCATCGTCTTGCTTTACGGCCGACTCGCACTCAAGCGCTCATCGGGCTGCTTTTCGTCGCATTGGGAGTATTAGGAGTGATGGCCATCCGCGGTCAATCGCAGGGATCCCCGCTGCAAGGCGCTCGCAACGAAGACTTGGTCCAAGTCCTCGATGATTTGACCAGCCGTCGGGATCGTCTAGAAGTTGAAGCTCGTCGACTCGAAGTTGCGCAGGAGCGCATCCTCGCCGGGTCAGATGGACAGGCACTTGTGGAAGCACAGCGCCGGGTCAGTGGTCTGGAGATCTTGTCGGGGGTCACCCCGGTGAGTGGAGCTGGTGTGACGCTCACGATCGCGGCTGGACAACGGGGTCTGGCTGCGGCGCTGGTCTTGAACATGATTCAGGAACTGCGCGACGCGGGTGCAGAGGCCATCGCAGTGGGGGGAGTGCGCATGGTCGCCTCATCGTGGGTGGGAGATGACGGAGACGCGATCTCGATTTCGGGTACCAAGGTGAGCCTGCCATTGATCGTCATTGCGGTGGGGGAACCACAGACCATCGCGACGGCCCTTCAGATCCCCGGCGGCATAGCCGAGACCATTCGGGCAGGCGGGGGTTCGATCACGATCGATCGCAAAGACAGCGTCCAGGTGCCCGCATTGCCCAATGTCAGTTCGGCTGGGTAGGTTTAGGCCTACTCGGAGCAGGAGGTGTCGACATGGTCCCCGAGGACCTTAAGTACTCAACCGAACACGAATGGGTTCGAGTCGAGGGAGAGATCGCCTCGTTCGGCATTACCCATTTTGCTCAGGAGTCTCTCGGCGACATCGTGTTTGTCAGCCTTCCTAAGGTGGGGACCTCTCTCAGCGCTGGAGATGTGTGCGGTGAAGTTGAGTCCACGAAGAGCGTCAGCGATATTTACTCGCCCGTTTCCGGCGTAGTGCTCCGCGTCAACACCGATCTTGATTCGGCTCCCGAGACCGTAAACTCCGACCCTTACAACGCAGGGTGGATGGTCGAAGTCAGTCTCGCCAACGGAGCATCGGGCCTATTGAGCGCCATCGAATACTCACAGTTCCTCGATGGCGGTGTGTGATGAACCGGCCATGTGGGCGCTGTGGTCATGATGGCGCTGAAGCCGACTTATTCTGCAGCCATTGTGGAGCTCCGCTCATCGAGTCAGATCTCGGTCGCGAAGGCGGCACGGGTAGCGACACTATGCATTCTTCGGGTGCCATGCCGGCCTACACGACTGGCTCTAATCTCCCAGTAGGTGCTGCTGTTCTCGTCGTACGCCGAGGTCCCGGTGAGGGGTCACAGTTCGCCTTATCCGGGCAGCGAGCCGTCGCGGGGCGTTCACGCGAATCCGAACTCTTTCTTGATGACGTCACGGTGAGTCGCAGTCACGCAGTCTTCGAACGCGTTGAATACGGTTGGACCGTCCGTGACTCAGACAGTCTCAACGGAACCTACGTCAATCGGCACCGCGTTACCCTGCATCAACTTTTGCACGGCGATGAGGTTCAGATCGGTAAATACCGTTTCGTGTATCTGATCGGGGACGGTGGCGAGGCAAGCGCGTGACCGCAGAGCGCACAATTGGTCAGGTCATTGCGGAACTTTCCGCTGAGTTTCCTGATCTGCGCGAGTCCAAAATTCGTTACCTGGAGACTGAGGGGCTTGTCACACCGTCACGCACACGTTCGGGCTACCGCGTCTACTCTGCTGACGATGTGGAGACACTCCAAATAATTTTGCGGCTCCAGCGTGACAACTTTTGGCCACTGCGAGTTATCCGGGAACACCTGAATTCGTCTCCATCACTCAGCAGTTCATCTCCGGCGCGGGCTCAAAGGCCAATTCGCAAAGGACAGCGCATCAGCGCAGCAACCCTGCAGTCGCGCAGTGGTATTGACGCTAAAGCACTGACAGATCTCATTTCCTTTGGCCTGGTTATCCCCGATCCAGACGGGCGCTTTGAGGACTCGGCCGCGGAGGTGTGCCAGGTGGTGGCTGCCTTGAGGGGATACGGCATTGAGCCTCGGCATTTACGATCCGCCCGTGTGGCTGCTGATCGCGAGGTCGGACTCGTGCGCCAAGCGCTGGCCGGTGTCGATGGCAAGGGTGTCGATGGGCGCCAGCGGCAGGCTGAGGCTCGCATGGCTGTCCTTGATTTAGTCGTCTCGCTACATGAGGCGCTGATCCGCTCTGGCCTAAGCCAAGACTGATTGGCTCCTACAGCGACTAGGGTGGACACGTGAGGCAGATGGATGTGGTCGGAGTCCGGCTCGAGTTACCGCAGACCCAACCGGTGGTCATCCTCCGTGAGCGTGAGGGCGGACGCTACCTACCCATCTGGATAGGCGAGCCTGAGGCGTCCGCCATCGCACTGGCCTATGAAGGGGTTGTCCCAGCTCGGCCTCTGACCCACGATCTCCTGCGCGACGTCCTCGTCGCGCTAGAGGCCATGGTGGTCGAGGTGCAGATCACCGAATTGCGTGACGGCGTGTTCTTTGCAGACATAGTCTTGGACCGAGGTTCTCGGATCTCTGCCCGGCCCTCTGACGGCATCGCTCTGGCCCTGCGCACGGGGTCGCCGATTCTCGTAGCGGACTCGGTTTTGGACAGTGCCGCCGTGGAGGTCGCAGAGGACGAGCAGGACGAGGTTGAACGCTTCCGAGAATTCCTCGATCAGATCTCTCCGGAGGACTTCGGTCCAGAGACTCCCCGCGAGTCGCGTTGACGCGTGGGGCTGGTGTTCTCTAACGTGACAGGTAACAACTGGAGGCGTGGGTGGATGTAACACGATCGGCTGAGAACGTTGAGTCGCATGTGGCAAAGCAGGACTCGCTGTTCCCCGAGCTTGAGGCGACTCCGCTTCCCGAAGATGTCGGCTACCGGTGGACTGTTGCCTGTGAGGCCGCGGGCATCACTTACCGCCAATTGGACCATTGGGCGCGCACCTCGCTCCTCGTTCCGAGCGTGCGGCCAGCAGCGGGCTCAGGTTCACAGCGTCTCTATAGCTTCCGCGACATCCTCATCCTGCGCATCGTCAAGCGACTTCTCGACACAGGAGTGTCCTTGAGCAACATCCGTGCCGCGGTGTCACACCTTGATGCCCGCGGTAGCGATGATCTTGCGTCGATCACCTTGATGAGCGACGGGGCCTCAATCTACGAATGCCGCAGTGCAGAAGATGTGGTCGACCTCGTACGTGGTGGCCAGGGCGTTTTTGGAATCGCCGTGGGTAGCGTATGGCGTGAGGTCGAAGGCAGCCTCGCGACCATGCCGAGTGAGCGTGTTGAGGATCACTCAGAATCCGACGAGTTGGCCCAGCGACGCGCACGTCGCATCGCGGCCGCAGGTGCCTGACCTGAAGTAGTGTTTATGGAATGTCCGGTCGCATTCCTCCGTTCGCACATCGCCACATCGGTCCTCGGACCGAACAGGTGGATTCGATGCTGTCCTATGTCGGATACGAATCACTCGACGACTTGTCTGCCGCGGTCGTTCCCGCATCAATTCGGATGCTCGAGGATCTTGATCTCCCACCCGCGCTAGATGAATCAAGTGTTCTCACGGCTCTGCGTGGGTTGGCTCGACGCAACACGGTGTTGCACAGTCTGATTGGTCAGGGCTATTACGGTTGTGTGCTTCCACCCGTCATCCAGCGCAACGTGTTGGAGAGTCCCGCGTGGTACACCGCGTACACGCCGTATCAACCAGAGATTTCACAAGGCCGACTTGAAGCGCTCTTGAACTTCCAAACGCTGGTCGAAGATCTGACGGGTCTACCGATCGCTGGGAGTTCATTGCTGGATGAGCCCACTGCAGCAGCCGAGGCGATGACTGTTCTCTTGCGAACGCATAAGGGTGACTCGCGCACCTTCCTGGTTGATTCAGATACGCACCCGCAAACACTCGCCGTGTTGCGCACGCGCGCTTTGCCTGTCGACATTCAACTCATCGAGTTCGACGCCGATGCGGCGCTGCCTGACGTGGATGCGTTCGGTGTTTTGCTGTCCTACCCCGGATCTTCCGGATGTATCCGGGATCTATCGAGCTTGGTTGCAACTGCCCATGAACGTGGCGTGGGTGTTGCGGTCACTACTGATCTTTTGGCCCTCACCATGCTCACGCCACCTGGGGAGTGGGGCGCTGACGTTGTGGTCGGCTCCGCCCAGCGATTTGGCGTGCCGTTTGGTTTTGGTGGTCCACACGCTGGATTCATGAGCGTTCGTAGTGGACTAGAGCGTTCGATGCCCGGTCGCCTCGTGGGCGTAAGCGTGGATGCAGATGGCAAGCCGGCCATGCGGCTGGCTCTTCAGACTCGCGAGCAGCACATTCGGCGGGAGAAGGCGACGAGCAATATTTGCACGGCTCAGGTGCTTCTCGCTGTTGTTGCATCGAGTTATGCGGTCTACCACGGCCCGGTGGGTCTCCGAGAGATCGCTGAGCGCATTAATGATCAAGCTTCACGGTTTGCCGCAGCAGCTCGGGCGATGGGCGCCGAAGTAGTCCACTTGTACTTCTTCGACACTGTTGTTATTCGTTGCGCGAAGTCGGTGGACGCTTTGATGCGGGCTGCGCATGAGCGAGACGTCAACATCCGCAAACTTGATGCCCATCACGTCAGCATTTCGTGCGATGAGGTCACCCAGGACGCTCATCTGCAACTCGTGCTGGATGCAATGGCTGCGTGCGAGATGGGTGATCGGGTGCACTTGCCGGATTCTGCGGAGTCCAGCATCCCGGCAGACCTAGAACGCACCTCGCTCTACCTCACACACCCAGTGTTCTCTGCGCATCAAAGCGAGACTGCGATGCTCCGCTATTTGCGCAAGCTCTCGGATCGAGACATTGCGCTAGACCGTGCGATGATCCCGCTCGGCTCATGCACGATGAAACTCAATGCCACCACGGAGATGGCGGCGGTCACGTGGCCAGAGTTTGCTGATATGCATCCGTTCGCGCCGCTTGATCAGGCACAGGGCTACCTCGAGTTGATCGCTGACCTCGAAGGCTGGCTCGCCGAAGTCACCGGATACGACGCAGTGTCCGTGCAGCCCAATGCTGGTTCGCAGGGGGAGTTCGCCGGACTTCTCGCGATAGCGGCCTATCACAAATCCCGGGGTGACAAGCATCGCGTTGTGTGTCTGATTCCCAGTTCTGCGCATGGCACCAACGCGGCGAGTGCTGTCATGGTCGGCATGCAGGTCGTTGTGGTGTCCTGCGATGCGATGGGCAATGTCGATGTTGATGACTTGAAGGCCAAGATCCACGAGCACGCCGACCGGCTGGCCGCATTGATGATCACCTACCCCTCAACTCATGGTGTGTTCGAGACTGCGGTCACGGACATCTGCGCGATGGTTCATGACGCTGGCGGTCAGGTGTATGTCGATGGCGCCAATCTCAATGCCCTCGTCGGACTTGCTCAACCCGGCAAATTTGGTGCAGACGTATCCCATCTGAACCTGCACAAGACCTTCTGCATCCCACATGGTGGCGGCGGCCCCGGAGTCGGACCTGTGGGTGTGCGGGCGCACCTCGCTCCATTTTTGCCGTCGCATCCGGTGCATCCGGAGTGCGGTCCGGTCGGTCGTGGTTACGCAGATGGCGGCATCGGGCCGGTGTCAGGCGCACCATGGGGCAGCGCGGGTGTGTTGCAGATTCCGTGGGCATATGTGCGGCTGATGGGCGCTCACGGACTTAAGCGCGCGACGCAAGTTGCTATTTTGAACGCGAACTACATCGCACGTCGACTGGGTGACTACTTCCCTGTGCTCTACACCGGCGAAAACGGTCTAGTTGCGCACGAGTGCATTCTCGATCTGCGTGGGATCACCAAGCGCAGTGGAGTGTCGGTGGATGATGTCGCCAAGCGTCTCGTCGATTATGGCTTCCACGCTCCGACGATGTCGTTCCCGGTCGCCGGCACGCTCATGGTCGAGCCAACCGAGAGTGAGGATCTGCAGGAGATCGAACGCTTCTGTGAAGCGATGATCGCGATCCGAGCCGAGATCGACAGGGTCGAAGCGGGAGAGTGGCCGGTGGATGACAACCCCCTTTCGAACGCACCACACACCGCTGAACACTGTCTGGGGGAGTGGGCTCATCCCTATTCGCGTGAGATTGCTGCCTATCCGCTGCCGGGGGTTCGCCAGGGCAAGTACTGGCCGCCGGTTCGACGGATTGACGGAGCCTTTGGGGACCGCAATCTCGTCTGCTCTTGTCCTTCGCCCGAGGCCCTCGCCATCGTCTAAGAGCGTGTAGCGTCACGTAGGTGAATCAGGATTTCCTCGGCATCGTCGGTGCAGCGGGCTTGGCGCTGGTTCTCTCGCTTTTGGTCCGATCCCGAGGCTGGTCGACCGCGCTTCCGCTTATCGCACTCGGTGCTGCGGTGGATATTTTGCCCTTTGGTCCGGATGCACCTCTCGATCCCAAACTCATCCTGATCGCCATTCTTGCCCCGCTGGTGTTTGGGGAGGCTCTGGGTGCGTCGATTCGCGATTTGAGTTCAGTCCGTCGCCCGATTTTCGCGCTGGCCATCGGATTGGTCATCGTAACTTCTCTCGCCATCGGCTGGGCGGCCTCTTTGATTTTGCCGGGCCTACCGTTCGCCGCTGCGTGCGCCTTAGGCGCAGTGTTGGCGCCGACTGATGCAGTGGCAGTTGCGGCAAGCGCCAAGCGCGCCGGGCTCCCGCGACGAATCGTCTCGGTGCTTGAAGGCGAGAGTCTCGTTAACGATGCATCGGGACTGACGCTCCTGAGAGTTGCCCTTCTCGCGGTAGCCGCCGGCACAGTCACTTTTGGTCAGGTGGCTGGAATTCTTGCGCTGTCTGTCATCTCCGGGCTGGCCGTGGGTATCGCTTTTGGAGTTGTATTTGTCTTTGCCGTCCGCAGATTTCCAGACACAGTAGCGGTCAACAGCCTCGTCATCGTGGCCCCGATCCCGGTGTACTTCCTGGCTGAGGAGCTACATGGGTCTGGAATTCTTGCCGTGGTCGTCACTGCCTTGATCGTGGCAAGTGGCATGCACCGCACCGTCGGTTTCCGTGGGCGCATGCAGGCGCTCACTGTGTGGAAGCACATCACGTACATCCTCCAGACGTTTGCATTCTTTATCGTCGGTATGGAGATACCGAGAGTCATTCATCTTCTGGAGCCCTCTCAAATCCAGCCGCTTCTAGTCATCACCGCGATCATCGTGGCGGTGTTGATCGGAGCTCGATTCTTGTTCATCGGCGCCATGGTTGCCACGCGTCCACACGAGTGGGGTGGCCGGTCGATGGCGTGGAAGAGCGCGACAATTTTGTCGTGGGCAGGAGCTCGAGGGCCAATTTCGGGGCTGGCGGTCTTCACTGTGCCACTCGTGCTGGACTCTGGCGACAATTTTCCGGACCGCAATCTACTCATCGCCGTTACTTTCCTGGTCATCCTGGTGACCTTGATCCTCGCGCCAACTCTCGCGCCGCTTGCTCGCAAGTTAAACATTCCTGACGACGATGAGAAGGAGATGGAGCGGGTAGCTCGCGTGGCCGTAATGCGTGCTGCCTTGGAGCGGCTTGACGCTCTCGTCGAAGACTGCGAAAGGGCGGGGGATCCGCTCCCACAGTCGGTTATCTCAGCCTTGCGTGTGCCAGTTCAAGAGGACATCGCCAGGGTCGTGGCGGTTGATTCGACGGACGACACGACCGACGAATTGCGACTTCGAGCCCTGCAGCGCGAGATGCTTCATGCAGAGCAGGAGGAGATTGTGCGGATGCGCGAGGACGGCGAGATCCCTGACACGGTGAGTCGGCGCTTGCAATCTGATCTTGATGTTCGACTTCAAGCGGCAAGGAATCGGCGCAATGGTTAATCTCCCGCTGATCGTCAAGGGTGTCTGCCCACACGACTGTCCTGACACATGCTCATTCGAGACGCAGGTGGTCGATGGCGTGGCTGTTGAATTGCGTGGTTCACATGACCATCCGGTTACCCAAGGATTCCTCTGTGCGAAGGTCAATCGCTACCTCGAACGGACTTACCATCCAGAACGCCTGCTCACCCCGATGCGTCGGGTTGGAGCTAAGGGCGAAGGCCGCTTCGAACCGGCTACGTGGGACGAGGCGATCGCCGATATCTCCGCGCGACTGCTTGATGTGGTGGCGGCGCATGGTCCGGAGTCGGTAGTCCCGTACTCCTACAGCGGCACACTTGGACAAGTTCAAGGTGGTGGCACCGCAGACCGGTTCTTCCATCGCCTCGGTGCGTCACTGCTTGAGCGCACGATCTGCGCCGCGGCTGGATCCACGGCGTGGGCGCATACGTATGGTGCGCGGATCGCGCCGCCGATACAGGACATAGCGCACTCTCGGCTTATCTTGCTGTGGGGCACCAACACGCTTACCTCAAACTCACATCTGTGGCCGTTCATCATGCAGGCGCGCGAGCAAGGTGCGCGTGTGGTGTGTATCGATCCCATTCTCACTCGAACTGCGCGAGCGGCTGATGAACACATCGCTATTCGACCGGGCACCGATGCGGCCTTAGCTCTAGCGATGATGAACGTCATTTTCGAGCGTGGGTTAGAAGACGCGGAGTTCCTCGCCGATCGCACACTGGGGCACGAGGGTCTGCGCGCAAAAGCGGCGGAGTGGGACCTTCAGCGTGCGGCGGAAGTTACTGATATCCCGGCAGAGACTATTGAGCGTCTCGCCATTGACTACGCGACAACGCAGCCGGCATTCATCCGACTCAACTACGGCCTGCAACGTCACTACGGCGGCGGGTCGGCCGTGCGAGCTATTTCGTTGCTCCCTGCTGTCACCGGATCCTGGCGCGACACTGGCGGGGGTGCATGTCTGTCCACATCAGGGAATTGGGTTCTTGATTCCAACTTCACCCGCGGCTCTTGGGTGCCTGCGGGCACACGCTCGGTCAATATGGTGGCCATCGGCGATGCGCTCACGCAAGACGAATCCATCAAGGCGCTAGTGGTGTGGAACTCCAATCCCGCTGCCGTCGCTCCTGATTTGAATACCGTGCGTTCTGGACTCACGCGCCCGGACCTCTTCACCGTCGTGATTGAGCACTTCCAGACGGACACTGCGGACTACGCCGATTGGCTACTGCCCGCTACCACTCAACTTGAGCATTGGGATCTGCACAAGGCCTACGGCAACCACTACCTCTCGCTCAACACTCCCGCCATTGATCCGGCGGGGGAGTCGCTCTCCAATAACGAGATCTTCCGTCGACTAGCACGCGCGATGGGCATGACCGATCCGGAGTTCGAAGAGAGCGACCTTGAGTTAGTGAAGTCCCTCGTGAGTGATGAGCAGTTTGACGAGCTGCGTCAGATTGGTTGGATCGAGGGCTATGTATCGCAGACTCCATTCGTTGACGGTCCGATTCTGACGCCCTCTGGCCGTATCGAGATTGAATCTGAAGCGCTGGCGCGCTTGGGCTTGGATCTATTTCCCACCTACGTAGCCCCCGCTGAGTTGGGCGATGCGAAGTATCCCCTCACCTTGCTCTCCCCACCAGATCACGGCTTCTTAAATTCCACCTTCGTCAATGTGCCCGCCCTGGCTCGCAAGGCCGGTGAGGTGTCGGTGTTGATCTGCGCGGAGGATGCGGCCGTGCGTGGATTAAACGAAGGCGACCTTGCGCGCGTGTTTAATGATCGCGGCTCTTTCGAAGCCCGTGTGCACGTCACCGACATGGTCGCCTCGGGCGTTGCCGCCTCGTACGGAATTCGATGGGCTCGCAATTCGCCGGGACGTAGAACCGTCAACGACACCACGTCACAGCGACTGACCGATATGGGCCGAGGTGCCTCGTTCTATGACAACGCAGTGGAGATCGCCGCGATCGGTTAGGTACGGCCCTCTTCTTCTTGGGCCTCGCGAAGTATCGCGTCGACGCCATTGGTGCCGCCGTCCATCCACGTCGCGTGAATGACGGTGAACCCGTTTTCCCTCAGGAGTGCCACAACAGCGGAATCGTCATCGATGATTTCGACAATCTCGTGCTCTGCGGCCAGCGATTGGGCAATTTCGAGCTTGTAGAACCGCGCCGCTCGATGGTCATCGTCTGGCCGCATGTGGAGTGGAGCCGAGGGAAGGTCGTGCTGCGCTAGCCACTGCACTGTGTCACGACGGCACCATTCGGGCCGGCCGGTGAGGTACATGATGTCGAGGCCCGAGGCCAATGCTGCGGCCATGTGATCGCGTCCACCATCGAGGAGGCCGTCGTCGGGTGCGGCTTGGAAGAACTCCACCCACTTCTTGGGCCGCCGCTCCACCCAATGCACTCGGTGGCGCACGTCGGCGAGAACTCCATCAATATCAAAGATTGCAATTGCCACCTGGTCAGGTTACTCGCGTAATGGTGGATCGGATC
>WLOK01000039.1 GCA_009699315.1 Actinomycetota bacterium | reverse complement strand
GTCGAAGCGACCGCGATCGGCCCTGATCTGGCCAAGGGGATCGCGACATTTGCGCGCACCAAGAAGCCGCAGGTCGAAGAGCAGGAGCATCGTGCGCTCGCCGAAGTGACCGCACTGCCACAGGCGAGCGGTTTCTAGCGATTTGGGATACGGTCGAGAAGGAAAGGACTCCCCATGGCCCAAGTCGTGTTCACCGTACGTCGATCCCTTCGTCTGCCCGCGCAGGCAGTCTTCGACGAACTCATCGACTGGTCCGGTCATGCCGAGTGGGTGCCGATGACCAAGGTGCAGATCCTCGAAGGTGATGGGGGAGTTGGCACTTCTTTCGTTGCGACGACAGGTCTGGGCAAGGCCGCACTACCTGACCGCATGCGAGTTGAGGCGCTTGATCGCGAGGCGATGACGGTGCACATCGTCAAGATCGGCCCAGTCCTCACCGGCGACGTGCATCTGGCCGTCACGGCCTCCAGCAACACCACCTGCGAGTTGTCGTGGGTCGAAGACGTACGCGTACCGGGCCTGCCGGCATTCCTGGCTCGCCCGGTCGCTGCGGCTGCGAGCAAGGCCTTCACCTCATCTATCGACCGGATGGCCAAGCGCGTGACTCGACGGTCGCAGGTCTGACTAGGCTTAGCCGCATGGCTGAGTTCATCTACACACTGCGTAAGGCTCGTAAGGCTCATGGCGAGAAGGTCATCCTCGATGACGTGACGCTGTCCTTCCTGCCTGGCGCGAAGATCGGCGTTGTCGGCCCCAACGGCGCGGGCAAGTCCACGCTGCTGAAGATCATGGCCGGCCTCGATCAGGCCTCCAATGGTGATGCGTTCCTCGCACCCGGCGCGACCGTCGGCATCCTGATGCAGGAACCCCACCTCGACGAGACCAAGACCGTCATGGAAAACGTCGAGCTCGGTGTCGCCGAGACCAAGGCGATGGTCGACCGGTTCAACGAGGTCTCCGCAGAGATGGCCAACCCTGATGCTGACTTCGATGCGCTGATGGCCGAGATGGGCAAACTCCAAGAAGACATCGACCACCGCAATGCGTGGGATCTCGACTCACAACTCGAGCAGGCCATGGATGCATTGCGTTGCCCGGCTGGTGATGCCGATGTGAGCGTGCTCTCTGGCGGCGAGAAGCGCCGCGTTGCGTTGTGTCGCCTACTTCTTGAGCAGCCCGATCTACTGCTGCTCGATGAGCCCACCAACCACCTCGACGCCGAGAGTGTGCAGTGGCTCGAGCAGCATCTGGAGAAGTACCCCGGCACCGTCATCGCCATTACCCACGATCGCTACTTCCTCGACAACGTGGCGCAGTGGATTCTCGAACTTGACCGTGGTCGCGCCTACCCATACGAAGGCAACTACTCGACGTACCTGGAGAAGAAGACCGCGCGATTGAAGGTAGAAGGCCAAAAGGACATCAAGATGCGCAAGCGTCTCACCGACGAACTCGAGTGGGTGCGCTCCAACGCCAAGGCGCGTCAGACCAAGAGCCGTTCTCGTCTGGACCGCTACGAGGAGATGGCATCTGAGGCCGAGAAGATGCGCAAGCTCGACTTCGACGAGATCCAAATCCCACCGGGCCCGCGTCTGGGCAGCATCGTGGTCGAGGCCAAGGACCTCACCAAGGGCTTCGGCGACCGCATGCTGCTCGACGATTTGTCGTTCACACTTCCGCGCAACGGAATCGTCGGTGTGATCGGCCCCAATGGTGTCGGCAAGACGACACTGTTCAAGATGATCGTGGCCGCAGCGCAAGGCGGATCCGATGACAAAGACGTCTTGCCGACCGCGGGAGATCTCCGCGTGGGCGAGACGGTCGCACTTTCTTACGTCGATCAGTCTCGCTCGGGTCTGGATCCGACCAAGAACGTCTGGGAGGTCGTTTCCGACGGACTCGACTGGATCAAGGTCGGCCAGGTCGAAATGCCATCGCGTGCCTACATCGGTGCATTCGGCTTCAAGGGCCCCGACCAGCAAAAGGCAGCGGGTGTGCTCTCCGGCGGTGAGCGCAACCGGCTCAACCTCGCGCTGACTCTCAAGATGGGCGGCAACCTGTTGCTTCTCGATGAGCCAACTAACGACCTCGACGTCGAGACGCTGAGCTCACTCGAGAACGCGCTGCTGGAGTTCCCCGGCTGTGCGGTGATCACGTCCCATGACCGGTGGTTCCTCGACCGCATCGCGACGCACATCCTCGCCTACGAAGGCGATTCGCAGTGGTTCTGGTTTGAGGGCAACTACGAGTCCTACGAAAAGAACAAGATCGAGCGCCTCGGTGCAGAGGCAGCGCGTCCGCATCGCGCCACCTATCGCAAACTCACTCGAGGTTAATGCCATGACCATTCACCGCATCCAGATTGATCGACGCTTCTCTGACCTCGACCAACTCGGTCACGTCAACAACGTTGTTTATGGCGATTACATCCAAGAGGCGCGCATCCGCGTTAATCGCCGAGTGCGTGCCGAAGGCATCGAAATGCCCGCGCAGGTCGTGGCGCGCCAGGAGATTGACTACATCCGTCCGCTCCACCTCAACCCCGAGCCGATTGTGGTCGAGGTATGGGTGGCGTCTGTCGGCAATTCTTCCTACGTGCAGTTGCAGCGGATCTTCGACAATGACGGCACACTAGCGGCGAAGGCGCGCACCGTCGTGGTTGCTTTCGATCCCATTGCCGAGAAGTCTCTTCCGCTCCCCGCGAGTTTCCGGGAGTACTTGCTCGGCTCACTCGAGGTCGTCGAGTAGCTCCTCAGCAGTCTCAAGTCGCGGCCTAGCCGGATTCGCGGGAGGCTTAGGGCATGACTTCCTTGGGCAGACGCGAGGCCGCACTCCTGCGCGGGCACCTCGACCGGCTTGCCTCTTGGGATCAGCGCGCTGCTGTGCGCCTGGTGGCCACCCCGAGCGCCCTAGGTGTCTACGCAGTACTCCCGCATGAGGTCATCTCATTCCTCGCACTCCCCAGCACGGGCGACGTAGGGGACGTGACCCGCTCTGCAGTCGAGGTGCGCCGCGAGCTTGGCGAAGATCGGCCTGCGGAACCGATTGAGATAGACCTGTTTTCGGGCGATCAGGTTCTTGGCTCGTCGGCGCTGGCTGACCTGCCACCCAGCGAAGGCTGGCAGATGCCCATTCATGCTGTCGCGGAGGATCTGCTGCGCAAACTCGATGACGCGGTCACCGAGTTGCGCGCGCGATCAGCTGATGCGGATTCGCGCACTCAGCAGCGCATTCTCGACGAGATTTGGTCTCGCGTGACGTGGGCTGGGCTGCCGATGCGGGTGTTGCACAACGCACGCCAACTCGGCTTTTTGGTTGCTGACCCCACGCGCGTGTCTGCTGCCACTTATGGACCATGGAAGCGATTCGCGACTGTCCGCGGACAGATGTTCTTAAAGGATCGCAACACCGAATACCTGTTGCGCGTCGTGCGTCAGTCCTAGGCGTCGGGTAGGTCCATGGTGTTGACCATGGCAAAGGCCGACGACACTAGGTAGGTCCACAACTCGGCGTCATCTTCTGCCGAAAGGTTGCGCGCGCTTAAGGCGACGCGCATGCAGGCGAGCCAGTGATCGCGAGCTTCTGGATCAATCGTGTAGGGGTGATGACGCATGCGCAGGCGAGGATGACCGCGCTCCTCGGAGTAGGTGCCCGGTCCGCCCCAGTACTGCTCAAGAAACATCGTGAAGCGACGCTCTGCGGGCCCGAGATCCTCTTCTGGGTACATCGGCCGCAGCACGGGATCAACGGCGACGTATTCGTAGAAATCGTGCACGAGTGCCTCGAAGAACGGCGCGCCACCGAATCGTTCGTAGGGGGTCGGTTCGCTCATAGTGTTTCCAATCCGGTCCAACGGGCGAGGAACGACAAGGTCTCTGCCGTCTCATCGATAGAACGCGTGAGCGAACGTGCGCCGTGGCCTACCTCGCCCTCAGCGCGAATCAGCACGGGCCGCTCGCCACTGGTCGCATGCTGCGCGGCCGCACACATTTTGCGGCCATGCATCGGATCCGTGCGAGTGTCGTTGTCGAAGACCACGAACATCGTTGCCGGGTAATCAGTGCCTTCGACCACGCGGTGATAGGGGGAGTAGCCCAGCAACCAATCGAGTTGCTCGGGAATTTCTGGATCGCCGTATTCGACTGTCCACGTCGGCCCTAACTCCGATGTCACGTAGCGCACCATGTCGAGCAGGGGCGCCGTGCACACGACCGCGTTCATGAGGTCGGGTCGTTGTGTCATCGCCGCACCGACCAATAGGCCACCATTGGATCCGCCGTAGACACCGAGTTGTTGCGCGGTGGTCCAGCCTTCATCGGCCAAGAACTGCGCACACGCATGGAAGTCGTCGTAGACGTTTTGCTTCTTGCCCAGCATGCCGTCGCGATGCCACTCTTCGCCTTCTTCGCCGCCGCCGCGCAGATTGGCGATTGCCCACACTCCACCAGCTTCGACCCACGCGAGGATCGCGGCTGAATAGCCCGGGGTAAGCGGGATGCCGAAACCGCCATAGCCGTATAGCACTGCAGGTCGCGCACGATCAGGCGCTTCGGTGGGCGAGAGCACGATCATGCGCACAGGCGTGCCATCGGCCGAGGTCGCGATCACTTGACGTGAAAAGACGCGCGGCACTTCGACGACACCGGGAGGCGAGGCCGCAAGCGTGACTTCACCTGTGCGGGCGTCGAAGGCATAGACATGTGGCACGGTGGTGTTGTCGGTGTAGACAAACCACACGACCGGGCCACCCTCAGGGCGTTCGATCGGCCCAGAGATCGTGCCTGCACCGGGCAACTCGACTTCGCGAATGACTGCGCCTGTGGCCAGATCACGCAGGGTCATCTCACTGATGCCATGACGTGTATGGGTCACCAGTAACTGCGGTGAAGCGACCTCGGGACCGTCCAGCACCGCGAAGCCATCTAGAACAGCGTCTGGATCTTCCGCGATGAGATCAACCCAATGCTCAGAAGTGGGCGTCGCCGGATCGCACACTGCGACGCGCCCGCGTGGTGCGTCAAGATCAGTACTGACATAGAACCGGCCATCGCGACCAGTGCTAATGCCGGTGTTGGCATCAACATCGCCTTGCACCAACGTGAAGGCCGGCGCATCGCTGGGTGACTTCGTCAGATCGGCAATCCACAAATCATTGCGCGGCTCAGTTCCTTCTGACGCTGAGACCTGCAGCCAGCGACCATCAATACTGACCTCGACGCCGTAATAGTTCGTCATCGTCATCCCAGCTCCAAACACCAGCACGTCGGTGTCGGTGGGCGCCCCAAGTTGATGCAGGTAGACCCGGCGATGGAAGTGCTGCTCGGCTTCGGGCAACAACTCTGGCGCAATGCGACGTACGTAGTAGAACGCCTCACCACCAGGAATCCACGCGACGGGGGAGTAGCGGCAGCGGTCGATCGGACCGTCGACGGTCTGGCCCGTGCTCACGTCCATGACATACAGGACTGACTCTTCGTTGCCACCGACTGAGAGTTGGTAGGCGATGTAGTCGCCCTCCTTCGATGGCTGCCACGAGTCAAGCGTCGTCAAGCCGGAGGGGTCGATGGTCATTGGATCGAGCAGGACACGCTCTTGGGTTGCACCCGGATCGATCGTGTAGAGGATTGCAAACTGCTGGCCAGGCTCGCGACGCATGACAAATGCACGCTGGCCGCGCCAGTAGGTCGGCGACACAGTGCCCGCACCCAACAACTCACCCACCCGCGCGCCGAAGTGCTCACGGAGTTTCCAGTCCGCACGCTCGGCGTCCATCAATGCCGCCTGCTGTACAGACCATTCCTTGGTGCGCTCGTCACTGGGATCCTCGAGCCATCGGTAGGGGTCAGCAACCGCTCGACCGTGGAGGTCGTCGACAAGATCGAGGCGAGGTGCGGCGGGGTACTGGGGCATGACATGACCCTATTGCTTCCGGTCTAGGGTTGCTTCACGTGAATGCCGATCTGGAGCGCCTCGCCCACGCGTACGGCGTAGCCACTGGCTACTGGGATCAATCCGGCATACATCGCGACGTGTCTGAACAGACCGTGATGGCAGTGTTGCGGGCGTTAGGCGCTGATCCGGAGTCACCTGCGCGGTCATTGGTAGAACGTGAACTTCGTGATTGGCGACGAATTCTGCCGCCGGTTTTCGTTGCAATCGCGGGCCGGTCTTTGTGGTCATGGGTGCATCTTCCTGATGGCTCACATCTGCGGGCCTGGGTCGTATTAGAAGACGGCACGCGGCGCGCTCTCGCGCAGCTAGATCACGTGGTCGCGCCCCGGCTCGTGGACGGCGTTCTTACCGGCGAGGCCGCTATCAGTATCCCGAGCGACCTTCCGCTGGGCTGGCACGAGGTCCATGTGCACACGTCAACCGGAGAGCACACGATGGTCTTGGCCGTGACCCCAGCGCACCTTGCTTCACCGCGGTTGGGTGCTGCGCGCTCATGGGGGCTCATGACGCAGATCTATGCGACACGTTCATCGTCATCCTGGGGACTCGGCGACCTCGCTGACCTGTCCGCACTCGCCACGTGGAGTGGTCGCGATCTTGGGGCCGACTTTGTGCTCATCAACCCCATGCATGCGGCTGAGCCAGTTGCGCCACTGACGCCATCGCCGTACTTGCCAACCTCGCGACGATTCACCAACCCGATCTACCTGCACATCGAGTCAATTCCCGAATACGCGCAACTCAATGAGCAACAGATTGCGCACATCGCAAGTCTTGCTGCCCCGCTGCAGGCGCGTAACGTCACGACGGATCTCCTCGACCGCAATGCAGTGTGGACGGCAAAGCGAGCGGCACTAGAACTTTTGTATACCGTTCCGGCAACTACCCAACGGCAAGCCGCCTTCGACGCCTACGTCGCACGTGAAGGTGTCGGGCTCAATGATTTCGCTACCTGGTCCGCGATCGCCGAAGAGCACGGCATTGCGTCTGCCACGTGGCCCGCGGAGCTGAGCCACCCAAGTTCGGCTGCGGTACTGGCATACGCGGAGCAACACCTCACCCGGGTGAACTTCCACCGCTGGTTGCAGTGGCAGCTGGACGAGCAACTCACCGATGTGCAGGCCCACGCTGAGTCAGTCGGCATGCGCATAGGTGTCATGCATGACCTTGCAGTTGGTGTGCATCCCGACAGCGCTGATGCGTGGGCATTGCAAGACGTACTCGCGCAAGGTGTGAGCGTCGGCGCGCCGCCGGACATGTACAACCAACTGGGGCAGAACTGGTCGCAGCCCCCTTGGAGACCAGAGGCACTTGCTGACGCCGCGTTCCTGCCCTACCGCAACATGCTGCGCACGATCATGCAGCACGCGGGTGGATTGCGGATCGACCATGTCCTGGCGCTGTTTCGCATGTGGTGGATCCCCGATGGGATGCCCGCTTATGAAGGCACCTACGTCACCTTTGACCATCAGGCAATGTTGGGCATCCTCGCGCTCGAAGCGCAACGCGCCGATTGCGTCGTGATCGGTGAGGATCTGGGCACTGTCGAACCATGGGTTCAGGATGCCTTGGCGGAGCGCGGCATTCTGGGCACGGTCATCTTGTGGTTTGAGCGCGACGGCGGGAGTTTGCGCGCACCCGAGCACTGGCGCCGCGATGTCCTCGCGAGCGTGACGGTGCACGATTTGCCACCTACTGCTGGATACCTCGCACTGGAGCACGTGCGCATTCGTGCAGAACTCGGGCTACTCACCGGTGACGAAAGCGCCGAACGACTTGCAGCACAACGCGAGATTGATGAGTGGATTGACCTCGCAACCCAGCGTGGGCTACTTGGCGAGAGCTCTAGTACCGAGGACATAGTCTTCGCGCTACATCAACTCCTCGCGCAGTCACCCGCCCGACTACTGGGAGTCTCACTACCCGATCTCGTGGGTGAAGTGCGTGCCCAAAACCAGCCCGGTACAGATCAGGAGTATCCCAACTGGCGAGTGCCGCTCGCTCATCACGACGGAAACCCCGTGCTCATTGAGGACATCGGCAGGTATCCGCTCGTAGACAGGGTCGCCCGGGCGCTTGAGGCGCGTTCGGTAGAGTCGGGGTCATGACAAGCGTTTTCGCCGAGTACCCGTACTCGACCTTGGAGACCCTCGGGCTCTTCCTCGGGATCCCGCTTTCGGTTGCTCTTGTGGTGTCACTCCTGGTGCTCGCACCGGGCTGGACGCGCAACGCGCGCCGTGGGGGATCCACTACCTGGAGTGGTGAGGCCCTATGGATCGGCAACGCGGCAGTAGGCGAGCGACCTTCGATCCTGGCTGCTGAATCTGAGGACGACCGAGGAGGCGCAAGTGCCCGCTGGTGATGTTGCTGTGTTGACTGACCATCAGCGGTCGGAATTGACCCGCTTGGTCCAAACGGCAGAGAAGCTCTCGGGGTTGACGTTCAGCGTCTACGTCGGCGACCTCGCGAGCGGTCGCAAAACTGCGCTTTCCCTCCACGGGCAGCTGCAGGATCCGGCGATGTCTGTCTTGGTTGCCGTTGACCCCAACGACCGCGAACTGCACATCATCACTGGCCGTCAGGCGCGTGTCGGCCTCACCAACCACGCCTGTTCACTCGCGGCGATGTCGATGACGTCATCCTTCAACGTCGGTGACTTGCTCGGTGGTCTGCGCGACGGCCTTATTGCTCTGGGTGAGCAAGGCCGCAGCGCCCCCGTGCTGCACGTGCGCGACGTTTAGCGCGCGTCGCGTACCCGACACCTCAACGCACGCGCCACACCATCGCGGCACTCGGTGACGAGGCGACGCAGCGACGGATGCAGGGACTCATCGGCAAGGAAAGCGTCGGTGTCACTCAGCGTGTCAGCGGACACGAGGAGCGCGGGATAGAGACCGACAGCGAGGTCCTGTGCCATCTCTGCGGTTCGGCGCTCCCAGATATCTTTCAGACTGCCGAAGTAGCGTGCCCGGAAGGGCAGCAACAGCTCTGGCTCACCTTGCTGAAAGCCCATGATGGTCGACTCGATCATCGCGTTGGGCATGTCGTCGCGCTCGGCAAGATCGGCCCACGCAAGTTCTTTCGCCTCCGGGGTCGGACGGCACGCGCGCGCGATGGCGGCCTGACGCTGACCGGTGGCTGTTGCGTCTCGCGCCAACTCCTGCTCGATTTCTGGGAGTTCAGCGCGACCCTTGGCCGCAAGTCGCTGCAGCAGCGACCAGCGCAGGTCGGTGTCTATCGCGAGACCAGGCAGAGTCGTGCTTCCTGCCAACAGCCCCGCGACGATGTCGATCTGCGCGGGCGTCGTCGCAGTTGCCGTGAGCCCACGCACAAATGCCAGTTGGCGATCGCTGCCTGCCTCAGACTCCTGTGCCCAGGCCCACAGGGCATCTGCGAGACGGATTGTGTAGCCCTCGATGTGCTCAGGAGCGGCGTACAAATCGATTGCTGTGCGCAACTGACGCATGACGGTCTGCACGACACCAATGTCGGTCTCACGCGGAATGCCACTGAGGTAGAGCTCGAGGTAATCACCTGTCGAGACCTCGGCATCGCGCGTCATGTCCCACGCCGCACCCCAGATCAGTGCACGAGGCATAGAGGACTCCAGGGCGCCAATCGACGACACCGCGGTACGCCACGAACGCTCGTCGAGACGAATCTTGGTGAACGTGAGGTCATCGTCATTGAGTAGCAGCAAATCGGGCTGCTTCTGGCCGGCAAGTTGCGGCACCTCAGTGCGCGCCCCGATGACATCAAGTTCGATGCGATCGCGACGCACGAGTCCAGCGGAAGTCTGGTCATAAAGGCCGACCGCCATGCGGTGTGAACGCAGCGTGGGCGCAATGCCTTCAGGCACAGTCGGGGGCTCCTGCAAGATCGCGACTGAGGTGTAGTTGCCGTCGGCGTCGAGTGAAATATCAGCACGCATCAGGTTGACGCCTGATGTCTGCAGCCACTCCTGCGACCAACCACTCAAATCGCGCCCGCTGGCCGCTTCCAACTCGACGAACAAGTCGTTGAGTTCGGTGTTGCCCCATGCGTGCTTGGTGAAGTAGGCCTGAATGCCGCGCAGGAACTCCTCTTCGCCGACCCACGCAACAAGCTGCCGCAATGCGGAAGCGCCCTTGGCGTAAGTGATGCCATCGAAGTTGACCCGCACTGCATCGAGATCGACCATGTCGGCCGCGATGGGGTGCGTCGAGGGCAACTGGTCCTGGCGATAGGCCCAGGCCTTGCGCTGGTTAAGGAATGTCGTCCATGCATCGGTGAAACGTGTCGCCAAACGATCAGCGTGATGCGCGGCCCACTCGGCGAAGGACTCATTGAGCCACAGGTCGTCCCACCACGTCATGGTGACGAGATCGCCGAACCACATGTGCGCGAGTTCGTGCAAGATCGTGTTGGAGCGCTGCTCGTAAGACGCATCGGTCACGCGAGACCGGAAAACCATTTCTTCGCGGAAGGTCACACAGCCCGCGTTTTCCATTGCTCCCGCATTGAACTCCGGCACGAAGAGTTGGTCGTATTTCGCGAATGGGTAGCCCACACCGAAGGAGCGCTCGAAGAACTCAAAGCCCTGCTTGGTGACGAGGAAGATGTCCTCGGGATCGAGGTACTGAGCAAGTGAGGCACGGCAGTAAATACCGAGTGGGTACGTGCCATGCGGACCGGTGTAGGAGTCGAACACCGATGCGTATGGCCCAGCAACGAGTGCGGTGATGTAAGAGGAGATACGCGGAGTTGGCTCGAACTCCCAGACCGAGGCGCTCTTCTTAGCGCCGGGGTAGTTGCTTACGACCTGCCAGTGCTCAGGCGCGGTGACTGTGAGTTGGAAGGTGGCCTTGAGATCGGGCTGCTCGAAGCAGGCGTACATACGACGCGCGTCGGCGGTCTCGAACTGGGTGTAAAGGTAGACCTCGCTGTCGACCGGATCCACGAAACGGTGCAGACCCTCGCCGGTGTTCATGTAGGCGCAGTCGGCGCTGATTTCCAGCACGTTCGCGGCCTGCAGATTAGGTAGCGGAATGCGGAAGCCATCGAAGGCCGACACATCGAGGGCAACACCATTAAGAGTCGCCGAATGCAATGTGGGTGCGATGAGGTCAATCCACGACGAAGTCCCCGGCGTCACGCACTCGAAGGTCGCCCGCGTCTGCATGCCAAACACCTCGGCTCCACGGGTGAGATCGAGGGTGACCTCATAGGACTGCGAGCGGATCATGGCGGCGCGGGCAGCAGCCTCAGCGCGAGTGATGTTTGGCGACATGGGTCGAATCCTGCCATGAATGCCCGGAGTACGATCGGGGTATGACTGGCGTTGACTTCTGGTTCGATCCCATTTGCCCCTGGGCATGGCAAGCCTCCCGCTGGATGCTGGAGGTGCAGAAGGTGCGCGACGTCGAGGTGTCGTGGCACGTGATGTCACTTTCCGTGCTCAATGATGGCCGCGAACTGCCCGAGAAGTACGTCGACCTCATGAAGTCGGCATGGGGCCCGGTGCGAGTCGTGACGGCCGCGCGGCTCGCTCATGGTGAGGATTGCGTAGGCGCTCTCTACACGGCCATGGGCAATCGCATCCATGGTGAAGACAACCGGGACTTCCCGGCCGTCATCGCGGAGTCACTGGCTGAGGTGGGGCTGCCGGCTGAGCTCGCCGAAGCCGCCACGAGTGATGCGCTGGACGCCGAGCTTCGGGTCTCCCACCATGAGGGCATGGACCCGGTGGGCATGGACGTCGGCACACCTGTCATTCACGTGCCCGGCCCCGATGGTGAGCAGATCGCCTTCTTTGGCCCCGTGATCAGCCGCGTCCCGACCGGAGAGGTCGCTGGTCGCCTCTGGGACGGCACGCTCCTCGTAGCGGGCACTCCTGGGTTCTTTGAGCTCAAGCGCACAAGGACTGAAGACGCGCAGGTTCGGACTACGATCTCCTCATGATCTCGCGACGGCTGGCTTGCCTTGTGGCGCCGGTCGTCGGGCTGGCTTTCGCCGTGGGTCTCGCACCTGCTCAGGCGGCCACCGTCAAGCAGGTCCCACCTGCTGTCACCGCTCCGGCATGGAGTACTCCGCAGGCATCCACTCGCATGGACCCGTCCGCTGTGGTCGGCCTACAACGGTCGGCTCGTGGCGCGCGAGTCGTGGCAGTCTTCGCGCGTGGCGGACATCCCGTCATACGTGTGTGGCGCGAATCGACGCGTAGCAAGGCAGTCGCGCGAGTCGCCGCTGCGCAGAAGAACCCGACTCTGGTGACGATCGAGACCGAAGTGCGTCAGCAGTTCCTCGATCCGGTGCGCACGACGCGCATGACTAACGACACTCTGCGCCCGCAGCAGTGGGCGCTTGATCGCTTGCAGGCCGAGTCGACGTGGACGCGCTCGCGCGGGGCAAATGTCACTGTCGCAGTCATCGACACAGGAGTCGCCGTACACCCCGACCTCGGTGGCTCTTTTGTTGCCGGTAAGGACTTTACTCTGCCGGAAGGCGACGGTCGCAATGACGGTCACGGTCACGGCACACATGTGGCTGGCATCATCGCCGCGACTCCCGATAACGCACTTGGCGTCGCCGGACTCGCTCCCGATGTCAAGCTCATGCCCATCAAGGTGCTCGACGACAGCGGGAGTGGTTACTCATCTTCGGTGTCTAACGGCATCATTTGGGCGACTGACCATGGTGCCGACATCATCTCGATGAGTCTGGGTGGCGGCTACGACTCGGGGCAGGGAGTTGCGGTTGCCTACGCCATCTCACGTGGCGTCATTGTCATTGCGGCTGCTGGCAATGATCGCGAATATGGATCGCCAGTTAAGTACCCCGGTGCATTCCCTGGCGTCATCGCGGTGAGTGCCACGCAGTCCGACAACCTGATTGCTTCCTACTCCAACCAAGGCGACTATGTCGACATCGCGGCCCCTGGCACCGCGATCTACTCGACATGGCCAAGCGGTTACGCGTCGAAGAGTGGCACGTCGATGGCCACGCCCTATGTGTCTGCCGCTGCAGCGCTTGTGCTGTCTCGAGCGCGTGCTCTTAGCGTGGTAGTCAACGTCCCCGAACTACTTATGTCGACCGCCGATGACTTAGGGCCGGTGGGAGTCGATCAGGACTTCGGCGCCGGACTCGTTGATCCTGTTGCAGCGCTTGATGCCCTCGGCAGCGGCTCAGCCACTCTTCCCGCACCCACCGCAGTTACTGCCACCGCTCGCTCGGCCAGCCGGGTTGACGTGGCCTGGCAGGAGCCAACGCCCACGACCGGTGTGACCTCCTATCAAGTTACTGCGAGTCCGGGAGGCGTCACCTGCACCTCTGCCGTGGGCACTCCCACGTGCGCGCTCTCGGGCCTGACGGCATCCTCGACGTACTCAGTCTCTGTTCGCAGCATCGGCTCAGTGACATCGTCACCCGCGTCCACCTCGGTCTCTGTCACAACACTTGCGCGCGCCGATGCTGCAGGAGACACCTTTGCGACGGCCACACCGATTCCTGCTGCAGAGCTTGATGAATACATCGACGTTGCCTCAGACATCGACTGGTGGAAGACAACCCTTGCTTCCTCCGGCACGTTGACGGTCACGATCAGCAACCTTCCGGGTGACTATGACCTTGACGTCTACAACAGCCTTAATGAGTTGGTTGCTTCGTCTATTAACGATCGCCAGAACGTCGACTCGATAACGTACGAGGCAGCAGCTGGGCGCTACTACATCCGGGTGAGTCCCTATGCCGGCTCCTTCAGCGAGACGCAGGCCTATCACCTGTCGGTGCAGTTCGCGCCCACCGTTGTTCCGCCGCCACCCCCGCCTACGCCCGAACCAGCCGACCCCGGTGGAGATTCCCAAGGGACTGCGACCGATCTCGAACTGGGCACGATCCGCGACTACATCTCCTTGAATGATCAGGATTATTGGACCTTCACGCTGGATGCAACGTACGACATCGCGCTGAATCTGTCGGAGCTCCCGGCGGACTACGACATTCATCTGCTGCAGGCAAATGGATCTTTGCTCGCTTCGAGCGTGCGGCCAAGTACGCAGTCAGAAAGTATTGCGATCCAACTCACTGCCGGCACGTACTACGTGCACGTATTTGGCTATAACGGTGCCTATAGCGACACGGTGCCCTACGCCTTGGGGTTCGCCGCGAGTCGTGTTACGCCACCTGATCTCGGTGGCAACACTTTTGGTGCCGCAACACCGATGGGACCGAGCCTCACGGCCGATGATCGCATCGACACTGCGACCGACGTCGACTTCTGGTCCTTCAACGTCGAGGCGCTCAGTCGTGCGGATGTCTACCTGACGCAGTTGAACGCCAACCTAGATCTCGCCCTCTTCCGTGGTGATGGGACCGTCGTGGGTCGCAGCAACAAGGCGGGCAACACCGATGAGTTGACGTCGGCGTGGCTTTTCCCTGGAACGTATGTCGTCCGGGTGCGTTCCTTTGTACGTGAAGTGTCGAACTACCCGTACCACGTCGCTGTCTTCCTGCGCCCCCTTGGCCGCTCGATTCTCGATCAGGCCGGTGACACAGTTGCGACGGCGACCCCATGGGACCTCGCTGACGTGAATGAACTGCTGCACTCCGCATCCGACCGTGACTTCTGGACGTTTACCGTTGGCGCGACATCGCGCGTAATGGTCACGCTGTCGGATCTTCCGGCCGACTATGACCTCGCGCTCCTGCGCTCCGATGGGCGCCTCCTTACCCGAAGTGCTCATAGCGGCACGGGTGCTGAGGAAATCAGTGCCCGGATCCCGGCGGGCCGATACGTCATCCGCGTAATCGCGCGTGGGGGAGCCTGGTCGGAGGACGACTACCACCTAGCGGCGAGTGTCTTGCCGGTTGCGCAGACTCGGATGCGGCACTAATCTCACCTTTGTGACGCAATTGCGGGTCTCTCAAGCCGCCGAACTCCTCGCCGTTAGTGACGACACCGTTCGTCGCTGGGTCGAGGCGGGTCGCCTCGTGGCTGGCCCTGAGGAGGGTGGTCGAGCCACCGTCGAGGCTTCATCGGTCGCCGCACTCATGCGCGAACTCAGCCCCGCTGCCCCCGTGGGACCGATCGTGGCGCAGTCTGCCCGCAACCGCTTCGCAGGCATCGTGACCAGAGTCGTCCGCGACACGGTCATGGCCCAGGTCGAGATTCAGTCCGGGCCGCACCGGTTTGTGTCTTTGATGAGCCGTGAAGCCGCCGATGAGCTCGGTCTTGAGCCCGGCGTTCCGGCCATTGCCTCCATCAAATCGACGAACGTCGTGATCGAAATCGTGGAGAAGTAGTGCGAATTGCAGTGGTCGTCTTGATCGCGCTGGGCCTCACCGCCTGCTCCTCAGGTGGATCTACATCCGTGCCCACTCTCAAGGTCTCGGCTGCGTCGTCGTTGACGGGTGCCTTCACCGAGATCGGCAAAGCGTTCGAATCCACACATCCCGACGCGTCTATCGCTTTTAACTTTGGGGGCAGCAGTTCACTCGCTGAGCAGATTGCTCAAGGTGCTGAAGTCGACGTCTTTGCCAGCGCTGACACGGCAATCATGCAAGAGGTCGTAGATGCGCAACTTGCCGCCAACCCAGTGGACTTCGCATCCAACACACTGCAGATTGCAACGCCGCCCGGCAATCCCGCGAATGTTGGCTCCGTCGCAGATCTCGCAAAGCCAAGCGTTAAGGTCGCGATCTGTGCTGCCGAGGTGCCCTGTGGCGTGGCTGCTATCGCCCTCTTTGCCAAGGCGGCCGTCAACGTCACGCCCGTGACTCGCGAACCCGACGTGAAATCCGTACTCGCCAAGGTGATCG
>WLOK01000038.1 GCA_009699315.1 Actinomycetota bacterium | reverse complement strand
GAGTTCGACACCGGACGCTTGCTCGGCACGATCGACGCATCAAGCGCTCATTCGCAAGCACATCGCGGCGCTGTGTACGTACATCAAGGTGAGACATATGTCGTTCGTCAACTCGACTTAGTCGAAGGTGTCGCACTGGTTGAAGAAGCGCGCGTGGATTATTCGACGCAGGCTCGCGATGTGAGCGACGTGCACATCCTGACAACCGACGAGAGCGCTACATGGGCTGACGTCACGATCTCGCGCGGCACAGTTGAAGTCACCGCTCAAGTGGTGAGCTTCATGCGGCGTCGCTATCTCACCGGCGAAGTTCTCGGTGAAGAAGCCGTTGAGCTGCCGATCCGCACTCTTGAGACACGCGCAGTGTGGTGGACGATCCCAGATGACGTACTCCTGCAAGCATCTCTCACTGAGGGCGATGTACCAGGCGCTGCTCATGCGGCCGAACACGCGGCCATCGGTCTACTCCCCCTGATCGCCATGTGCGATCGATGGGACATCGGTGGCGTCTCGACGGCGCTACACCCCGACACGGGCATGTGCACAATCGTCGTTTACGACGGGCACCCAGGTGGCGCAGGCTTCGCTGATCGTGGGTTCGAGCGGGCGTACGAGTGGCTCGCTGCAACTCTCGCCGCCGTCAGCGAGTGCCAGTGCTCCGCTGGTTGTCCAGCATGCGTCCAGTCGCCAAAATGTGGCAACGGCAACAACCCGCTCGATAAGGACGGTGCGAAACGTCTACTCGCAGCGATGCTGGGCGGGATAAGCACGTCCTGAAAGCGTGTGACAGGTTTGCTGTTAAGGATGAGGGGTAAACCCCGAAAACTGCTTGCAATACTCCCCCCGACTGGCACACTTTCGTCATGCCAGGGGTGAGTGTCGAGGACGAAGTGGGACGTCTCCTACTTCGCGGCTACCGGATCGCCTTTCGCTCTGATGCAGAAACGGTCCTGTCTCCGCCCTCTGCTCGCAAGGGTGGCCAGACGGTCCTATTAATCCTCGGACTCCTCATCGGCATCGCTGGCATCATCATCGGAGTAGCCGATGCGCGCATGTGGATGATGCTGGTTGGGATTGCTGTCATCGTTGTGAGCCTCTTGCTTTTCTGGCTGAGCACTCGGCCGTCAGGCATTCGTGTCTTCATAGACGCGGACGGCCAGATAAGTCAAGCGCGCGTGCGCGGCTCCCAATGGTGATCAACTAGTCCAGCGAGGGGACGATCGCAGCCTTCACCACTGACGGGTCATGCGCCGACGCCGAGATAGCGTCTCCCGCCCCAGCGAGACCACTGCGATGTGTGACAAATGCACCGAGTCGGACGCGCCCAGACACGATGTGATCGACTGCGAGTGCAAAATCGTCGTCTGAATACGCGAACGACGCAACTACATCGTGAATTGGCCACGGAACGGGCCGATCTCCCAAACCCACTGTTACAAAGACACCGCCCGGACGCAGGGCAACATCTGCTGCCTCTATGGCGGCAGCAACTCCGGACGTATCGATGACTGCGTCCACGAGCTCGACCTCATCACCTGGCTTCACGGCACCAACGCCGATCTGAGCTGCTGCTGCCCGACGTTCGTCGCGGGGCTCAGAGACAGTGACGCGCACGATGCCCGCTGCCTTGGCGGCCGCCGCAACACACAGTCCGACCGATCCACCGCCAAGCACGAGCACCGACTCAACTGCTCCCGCACGACGCACCGCCCGCACTGCAACAGCAAGCGGTTCGGCCCACAACACTTCGTCGGCGGAGACGTTCGCGGGAATCGCATAGAGGTCCGCGTCGACAGTGACATCGGTGTAAAGCACTAGATCTGCATAACCACCCCGTGCGCCATAGCCCAAAGTGCGGGCGCCCGAGTCTCCACACAGACCAGGAACGCCATCAATGCAATAGGGGCAGACACCGCAGGAGCGCGCTGGTCGCACAGCAACACGAGTGCCAACAGGGAGCGCCTGGGCTAGTTCAGCGCCGATCTCCTTGACCACGGCCGACATCTCATGGCCGAGGGTTTGCCCCTCGCTCACGTAATGTCCATGCAGATAACTCGACACATCAGAGCCGCACACGCCGCAGGCCTCAACAGTCAGCAGGGCGTCGCGCGGGCCAACTTCAGGATCTGGGAACGTCTCCACGACGACGTTCTCGGGACTCTTATAAACAAGTGCCCTCATCAGTGCATCTCCTGTCCACCGGTGACGTTGAGCGCTTCACCCGTGATGAATGAAGCGGCATCGGACAACAGGAACGCTGCAGACTCAGCGATGTCCTCAGGGCTGCCGAGTCTGCGCAGGGGGATGAACTTGAGAATGCGCTTTTGGTAGTCCTCCACCGAAATTCCAGCGGATGCTGCGTATTTCTCGTACAAGCCACCTTTGACATGCAAAAGCGGTGTCTCGATCGTGCCTGGACAGATTGCGTTGACGGTAATGCCGAGAGGACCGAGTTCCATCGCCATGCTCTGCGTGAGACCGATGACTGCAAACTTCGCTGCGGAGTAGGCGGTGAGGAGCGGCATGCCCGTTTTGCCTGCCTGAGACGAGATTGTCACGATGCGACCACCATGTCCTTGGGCAGACATCACACGCGCTGCTTCGCGCGCGACTAAGAACGCGCCGGTTGCCATCACGTCGATGTTGACACGCCAATCATCAAGGGTCAGATCAACAACTGGCGTGAGCCCAATGCCGAGCCCAGCGCAGTTCACGAGTGCGTCAATGTGGCCAAAACGTTCAACTGCAGCGGCAAACAATGCCGCAACCTCGGATTCGCTCGTGACGTCACACGCCACCGCAAGCACCGAATCAGGGTTCTCAGTGCCTAACCGAAGAAGATCCTCGGGGGCCGCCACCTCGTAGTCGGGGTGTGACTCCAAGGGGCGTCCGACGTCGGACGCCACTACCTTCCAGCCACCGGCGAGGAGTCGCTGCACGGTGGCCCATCCAATGCTGCCTGGTCGGCCCGCGCCAGTGACTACCGCAACCTTGTGTGCACTCATGCTGATCCTCCGAGATCCACGTATTCTTCGCGCAGCGTACGCCGCAGGACCTTGCCGGCCGCATTGCGCGGTAGTTCCTCCACAAAGACAATGCGCGAAGGCTTCTTATAGGAGGCGATCCGCCCCTTGACGAATTCGATCAGCTCATTTTCATCAGGTGCGCTACCCGCGCATACAACAACCGCGATAGGAGTTTCTACCCATTTCGGATGCGGCACACCAACGACAGCTGCGTCAATGATCGCAGGATGCTCCAACAAGACACGTTCGACTTCGGCCGGATAGATATTCTCTCCGCCACTGATGATCATGTCCTTGAGCCGATCTACGACAGTGATGTAGCCATCTGTGTCTCGCGCTACAAGGTCGCCGCTGTGGAACCAGCCACCTTCGAAAGCCGCAGCGGTTGCATCGTCGTCGTTGAAGTAACCCTTCATCACGGTAGGTCCGCGATAGACGATCTCACCCACGGTTCCGTCCGACACGTCGTTCATATCTTCATCAACGATACGGACTTCTACATTCACCACGGCCTTGCCGACACTGCCGCGTTTGCGGATGGAGTCGGCCGGTTTCAGAAAGCAGGTATTAGAGGACATCTCAGTCTGCCCGAAGGCGTTGTAGATCCCCACGTGCGGCAGTGTCGAAGCGATGAGTTCCAAGGTGCTCAATGGACATTGCGACCCGCCCCAGAGCCCTCGCGCAAGTCTCGGCAGCTGTGTCCGAGTCGTCGAAACGGACTCACAGATGGCTTCCCATTGAGTCGGTACAAAAAAGCAGATCGTCACATCGTGCGTAGCCAGATCCGCAACCGTCTGGGCGGCATCGAAACCCATCGATGGGGTGATGATCGCGGTGCCACCGGTGTAGAGAAACGGCAATATTCCATTGATGCCCCCGATGTGGAATAACGGGAGGCCAGAGAACCATACGTCCTCCTCGCCAACGCCCACTTCAATAAGCCAGTTGTTCGTGTTCGTCACGAGATTGCGATGCGTGAGCATTGCTGCCTTGGGCACGCCGGTTGTGCCGGACGTGTACATCAAGAACGCCAGCTCGTCTTCAGTAACGACTGCGCCCTCAATCCATGGTCCATCCACGAATGCTTGAGCAAGAGACTCGGTTGGTGAAGCGGTCGGACTCTTGCTCAGTAACTCCGCATCACTCGACATAATCGCCTCGCGTGCCACAGTGTCTAGCTGGGCATCCACAACGACGACCTTCGCGCCAGAGTGCAGGACCTGATGCCGCACTTCGGCGGCCGCGAGTCGAAAATTGATCGGCACTGCACAGGCACCAATGCGATGGCAGGCAAGAAACGTCTCGACAAACTCGACGCAATTGAACATCAGGATGGCAACACGATCCCCACGCTCAACTCCACGAGTCGCGAGCGCACCAGCGAGACGCGCCACACGTTCTTCTAACTCAGCGAAGGTGCGGCGTTCATCCGCAAATATCAACGCCGTGTGATCAGGTCGACGCATTGCAGTACGAGACACGATTTCGCCAAGTGCTTGATGCCGAGGGGGTTCGAGCCGCGTCGTGGCCCCGCTCACAGGAATGCCTCAATCTCCGTACGGTGACCCACTCGGTTTACGAGATCTTGGACGGCTTTTGGACCAACAAGCGTCACTTCTCGTTGCACCAGCTCGGTCACCGAAGGCGCATCCACTTCCGCAAACGGCAAAGCCACCATGCCACCTCGTACGACCGCCTTAACAGCGGCACGTCCTTGTCGATCTGTCACCACCACATCAGGCCGCCCCGTGGGTGTCAGCTCTTGAAGCGCAGCCCGCACATCAGGGTCGGCGCTCGATGTGGACTCCAGGACTTGACCAACATGGATCGCTCGGATGAGTTGAGCCAACGTGGGCGTATCAGATAACACGAGCACTACGGCATCAGTGGACGCGCCACTCGAAGCGAAGGCAGCTGCAGCAGTCACTGCCCGCAACATCACATCCGGCTCAACTGCACCACGCAGAATCTCAACCCCTACCGCCCACGGCTCAGTGCATGAGAGCAGTACGCCTCGAAGACACGCTTCGCAGTTGCCGCAGGCGTGATCGAACATCCGGGTGATGCCAAATTCGACTCGGATCTGCAATGTTGCAATCTCGTCTTTCACTGGGCGAGAAATCCTCCATCGACATTGAGTTCGGCTCCAGTGATAAAGCCAGCACGCGTGCTGCAGAGGAAAGCCACCGCCTCGGCGATGTCCTCAGGCTGGCCGAGACGACGGAAAGGCGTGATGGCCTGCAGTTGATCCATGTCCATGTCTTTATTCAGGTTGGTCAAGATCACGCCCGGATGAATCGAATTGACGCGAACACCATCCTTCGCCCACCCAATCGCCGCTGCCTTCGTCAGTGTGCGCACGGCGCCTTTGGAAGCGTGGTAGCCCGGCGAGACGCCACCAAAACCACCTGAGACGCCGAAGATGGAACTGATGTTGACGACCGCGCCGTCTCCTGCTTCCTTCAGCCACTTCGCACAGTGCTTCATCCCCAGCCAGGTGCCCGTCTGGTTGACGTCGACAACGCGTTGGTAAACGGCGAGGTCCTCCGTCTCGATCGGATCCCAGTCGCCGATTCCAGCGTTGTTGACGAGGCTGTCAATGCGTCCATACGTCTCGATCGTCTTGCTGACAATCGAGATCCATTCAGACTCAGACGCCACGTCTAGGTGCACATAGATCGCTGTTCCACCTGCCGCGCGAATTCGATCAACGGTGCGCTGACCCCCCACATCATCGATATCGCACGCGACCACTGGGCCGTCCTCAGCCAAGCGCACTGCACTCGCAGCTCCGATGCCGCTGCCTGCGCCGGTGACGATCGCCACCCGAGCGCCGGTCATTTGATTGCCAATGCGTTCGGGGGCGAACCCACGCCACCACGCAGGTTGAGTGGAGCAGATGTAAAGCAGAAGTCGTACACGCCATCCTCCGCACAGTCGGAGGCGAGATCTTCAATGAAGAACATCTCGCCCAGTGTCATTCCCAAGAGTGGGATTAATCGGTAGTGCAGGTAGTGATCAATTTCTAGTTTATGCGGCCATGCTTCGAGCGCCGGATTGTCCGCAGCAACTGCCGAAATATGGAGATCCCAGAGGTACTCCGCGACTGATTCATCACCAGCGAGACCAGGGGTCTTCAACCTAGCCAGTGAATCCTCTGCCAATCCTTGCTTCACCTCGGCACTGGCCTTGAGGTACCACTCCATCCAGCCAGTTCGCAGAATCAGGATGTCACCCGTCTCAATCTCGACGCCCTGGGCCTTGCGGCACGCTTCAACGTCAGCGACCGTGAATTCCACGCATTCACCACCGTCAAGTGACTTGCCGAGGGACGCCCAGTGGCGCGCGATGTCAAGAAGAACTCCGCGGCCGACAATGCCCTTGCGTGAAATGTGCTCGATCCCGTTGAGGGTGCCCTCTTCGCCCGTAAAATCCTCGTCCTTACGACCGTTGTAGAAGCCATAATCGGGATTGCCCACATGACATAACGCATCCCATTGGCTTGATGCCTGCGTGAAGAATGAATCCATTGAGTCATCAAGAAGCGGATGACCGGGAACAGGCCGATCGATGTGATGGACGAGTGGCTTGCGCCCATAGAACGGCGGGAACGGCTGCTCGAGATTCCAGTTAAGCGGGAAGATCGCACCACGCTTCGCTAAAGCCAAGCCGCGTTGAGCGCGCTCGACTGTAAGCAGGTTCATGGTGCCCAGTTGATCATCGTCGCCCCACACTCCCCACGCAGATCGCGGTGGCTTATCCGGGCTGATCGGCAATTGCCGATAGGAAGGCAGGCTCATGCTCATGCTCCTTCGTAGTGGTCGGCAAACATCTCTCTCAGAATATTCTTTTGGATCTTGCCTGTGGCTGTACGCGGAAACTCGGACATGATGACCACAGACTTGGGGCACTTGAACTTAGGGAGCGCGCTTTGGGCTGCCACATCAACCTCTTCGGGCGTGAGTGTCTGGCCTATGTGCGGGATCACTAGAGCAGTCACTGCTTCGATCCACTTCGCATGAGGCAAACCGATCACAGCGACAGATTGGATTCGCGGTTCGGCTTCAAGTAGCGCCTTCTCCACCTCAAGGGAGGCAACGTTTTCGCCGCCGGTTTTGATGACGTCCTTCTTGCGGTCTTCAAACCACAGGACTCCTCCCTCATCAAAATGGCCCAGATCACCCGAGTGGAACCACCCATGTGTCATCGCCTCTCGGGTCGCCTCATCATTGCGCAGGTATTCCTCAAGCGCATGCGGGCCGCGATAGACGATCTCACCGCTTTGGCCCCACGGCAGAATATTGCCCGAGTCGTCCATGATCTCGAGCTGGACATTGACGATCTGCGTCCCCACAGATCCGTGATGCGACAACTGCTGCTCTGGGTGAAACAACGTCGTCATGGGCACCATCTCGGTTTGCCCGAAACCTAGGGAGAACTCGCAGCCAAATGCATCCATGGCGCGGAGGAAATCTGCCTTCGGCAGTGGCGCCATCGCGTAGCCACAGCGGCGCAGTGACGACATATCCCGCGTCTTGATGTCGGCATGGTCGATCATTTCGCGGTACATGGCTGGAAGCCCGAAAACAAAGGTAATGCGTTCTTTCTCAATTAGTTCTAAGAGCCCTGGGGCATCAAAGCCGCGCTTGAGCACCAAAGTCGCGCCCACCATGACGTTTGGTGTGGAAAAGGCATTGAGCTGGGCGATGTGGAACAACGGCATCATCGTGCACATGCGGTCGTTGGTCGTAAACTGCATTTCGATTGCAGCCGTAAGCGATCCCATGTAGAGCGCGAGGTGGCTTGATACGACGCCCTTGGGCGCACTAGTCGTCCCGCTGGTGTACATGTACGACAACGGATCACGATCTTCGACATATACCTCGACTGCGGAGGAGCTTTGGCCCTCCGCAAGATCGCGAAGAGTGACTCCACGAGATTCTGCCGTGGCGAGATCATCACCCGAGGCGGTGCCCGGAGCAATGAATACGTCGACTAGCTCAGGGCACTGCGGCAGGACGCCGTCGAGTCCATTCAGCAGTTGGGCTTCGACGACAATACCTTTTGCGCGGGAGTGCTGGAGGACGTAGGAAGTCTCCTTCTCCCGCCACACCAGACTGAGCGGGACAGCAACCACGCCAATCTTGGCACATGCGTAGTAGACCTGAAGAAACTCAAGACTGTTGCCCGACAAAATTGCGAGTGCATCATGGCGCACATATCCGCGCGCGATCAGCGCGTGGGCTATGCGGTTGACCGCATCGTCAAATTCGCGGTAAGTCATGCGCCGATCGCCATCGACAATCGCTTCCTTGCGGGGATAGCGCGCCGCCGCACGAGTCAGCGAGTCGCCGATGTTGACACGTTGGATCAGATTGCGATGAAGCGTGAACTCATCCATGCTCACTCCTCTGGCGACGTACCTGGAGCCGCAGGACTCCACACCGCAGTCGTTCCCCCATCAACATTGATGCTGGCACCGTACATATACGAGGCCGCGTCTGAGGCAAGGAAAGTCGCAGCCGCAGCAATCTCCGACGCCAGACCGACTCGACCGGCTGGCACTGCATTGACGATCATGGCGTTGATATCTGGGTCGGACAACGCGGACTCAAGCAATGGCGTCTCGATGGGTCCTGGGCAAATGCAATTGACCCGAATGCCCATCGGCGATAGGTCAGCGGCGATGCCGCGTGTCATCGAGACAAGTGCACCCTTGGATGTCGCATAGGCACTGCCCCCCGGAGATGCGAGCACGGAGTTGCCAGACGCGATGTTTACGACAGCCGAACCGCGAGAGAGGTACGGGAAGGCGGCGAGAGTAACCGTGTAGGCGCCGCGCACATTGATCTTCATGATGCGGTCGAAGAGTGTGGCGGTCATCTCGCCAAATGGCGCAGTCTCGAGAACCCCAGCACAGTTGATCACGATGTCGATGCCACCGAATGCATCGACGGCAGCGGCCACGACGCGCTCGCCGGCATCGTCGTCCATGAAATCAACAACTGCTTGTGCGGAAGATCCCGCGAGCGACTCAGCCACGGTCTTCAGCCCGGCCGCATTGCGATCGGTCAGCAACACCAGGGCCCCGGATTCAGACAGCGACTGTGCGATGGCAGCACCAATGCCGGATGCCGCTCCAGTCACGATCGCGCGTCGTCCATCTAGCCGAATATCCATGGTCAGTCCTTCACTCGATGTGCGCCGATCATCACGACGGCCAAGAGGCAGGGCTCGGGGCCGGGATTGCGCCATACATGACGCGTGCCGTTTTGTACGACGGTGTCGCCCGGAAGCAAGAGTCGCTCTTCGCCGCTATCAAGTTGGAGATAAACCTTGCCGCTGATCACGACCTCAAAATCAATGCTGTCGGTGGTGTGCATGCCGTCGGCCTCAAGGTGCGACATCATCCCGGGCAGGGCACGCTCCACCTCAGCGAGGCCCTCGACCTCATCGACACCCACGGCAGGCGGCGTATCCACGGGTGGAATGGTCGAGAAAGTAAACCGGAAGCCGTGAAGGGGCGGGAAGTAGGTCGCTGCTGTCGGCAACTCGCCACCATCAGGGAATCGAGGGGTGGAATCGCCACCCCAGATGTCGAAAAACTGCCAACCGGGAAACAGCGGAAGTTCGAGGGCTTCGACGGACTCATCTCGCGCGAAGACGGATTTTCCCTGCGCGTCGTGGCCGGTGACCACGCGACGAATACCCACTGAGGACCTCCCTGCGGCTGAACCCTGACCGTACCGGCTTTGGGTTCTCCACGATAGGGGAACCAGGGGAAGACGTCGGATGTCTGGGTGGCCGTTCGCGGCGAATCAAGGACCGGCGCGGGCGGAGGCGCTTAGGCGGGGCGGCGGTTGGTCGGACAACATCGCCAATCGGGACAGGAGTCCGCCGCCCGGACACGAAACCGAGACGACCGCGTCGAGGCCATCGAAGTCGCACGAATCGAGTGCCACTCCGGACTCGTTCGCAAGTCGTTCGGCGAGTGGGCAGCCCGATGCGGCGGCAGCTAAAGCCGCACTATCAGCGACATGCCCAAGCCTCGTGTGGCGAACGGTGCTCTCCGCGACAGCCAGACCCACCACCCCACCTCCAAAGAGAATTGCCGCCATCGCCACGGCGAAGACAGTAGCCGCCCCACGATCACCTCTCACTCGATTTCCCGAGCCACAACGGCGGTCGCACTCACTGGTGTCGTAAAGCCCCGCAGAATTGGCACATCTGCGAACACGTAATCAGTAACAGTGATTGACACGGTTTCTGCATCGCCCGTCATCTCAATCTCAGCATCAGCGAGACGTGACTGCACTGCTAGTCGCACGGAATCCTCACTCACTCCTCGGGCGGCAAGCCGCGCGGCAGAATAAGCCGCTTCATCGACGCGAACATGCGTAACCCCCAAACTGATAACCCACAGGAGAGCCAACGTGATCGCAATAAGCGCCGGTATCGCAACAGCGGCTTCGATGACCGCGCTGCCGCGCTCGTACGAGTGAGCTTCACCCGCACGAGCGCAGCAGCTCCGGTCACGCCGGGAAGAAGACAGAGATCGCACTCTTGATCAGATTCCAAATGAGGTCACGCACCCAATCACTCGTCAGCAACTTGATGAGTAGGCCACCAAGACCAGCTGCCGCGACGGTACCTACGGCGTATTCGGCAGTTGTGAGACCGCGATCGTCGCGGGAAAGGCGGGCAAGAACTCGACGCATAGATTCTCCTTGCGCTTCCGACTCAAGTCGGACGGTCACGATGACCGTGACCACAGACTCAGCGACGCGCACGGAACACGGAATACCCAATTCATAATCTGGGGAAAACGTGGTCTGGCGAAATCACCTCCAAAGGCCCTGCGCCAAGGATGCAACGACCGGAACTACCCCGATCAAAAGGAATGCGGGCAGAAAGCATGCGACCAATGGAAGGACTGCGCGTACTCCGGCGGAACGTGCTGCGGCCTCGGCACGCAACCGCGCATCGCGCCGTAGTTCTTCGGCAATCAACGGAAGCACATCCGCTAAAGGGGCACCCGAGCGAGTCGATCTTTGCATTGCACGTGCTAGTGGCGAGGGCGCCAATTCACTCCACGGATCGGGAGCGCCAACGGCCAGTGATCGCTCGACAATAGCCATCGCTTCTGACATTGGCGGATCAATCGCTCGAGCAACTGCTGACACAGCTGCTTGAATCGTCGCTCCACTCGCCAGACAGGAAGCAAGTAGATCCGCCACGAGAGGAGTCTGCTGCTGCAATTGCGTTTGTCGACGTCGAGCAGCACGTGGTGAAGATCGCGAAAGCGTGAATACAACAATCGAAGCCCCGAGACAACCAAGAACAAACCCGAGCACACTCCCCACCCACATAACGATCGACAGGCCGACCGTTACAGCAAAAGTGCGGATCATCGTTGCCCGGTTGAAAGGCCGGCGCGAAGGCAACGCGCGAACAGGATTGAATACGCGGAATCTTCGACGACTCTTGGTGGGTATTCCGCCGACCAGTACGGCGGCGGCAAGTAACAGAGCAACGATCATGCGTAAGCCTGCACACCCAGCGCGATGCGATGCGTCCACCACGCACCGAGGCTCGTCAGCACTACTCCACCGAATAGGCAGACGAGCCCCGGAGCCGTTGACAGTAGCCAGCTAAGAGGGTCGCCACCGAGCAAGAGGCCCATCAGCAATCCGATGAGCGGCAATGCGGTGAGCATGCGGGCCGTCGCCTTGGGAGCAGCTAATTGTGCGGCGAGTTGACGCCGGACATCTTCACTGGCTCGAGCACTCGCAAGCAGTGTGCCTAGCGCAGTCACGAGACCCGCTCCTGCGCTCTCCCCTACCTGCCACGCTGCCGCAACATTTTGAAGGACAGGTGCAGTATGAGAGTCGGCGCGCATGGCTTCGACAACATCTCCACCAAACCTCGCTGCGGCCAAGGTGCGCGGACACAGTTGCGGGTGATCTTCCGCTGCCCGAGTCAGCGCAGTTCGAGGCGGCAGGCCCGCCTGCAATTCGGCCACGAGGGCGCTGAGGAGGTCAAGCATCCCAGCCCTGCGTGCATCGGCAGAACGAAGGCCTCGAGCTCGAAATCGTTGCGTCAAGCTGGTGAGAACTTCGCGCAATCGCGGCGCAGAGACGCCTAAGGTTGGGCGCATCCGATCAATGCGTTGGCCTAGCGGCATCGGGATCACAAGCAACACGGCAAGCGCAAGTGCAAGCGCGGCATACGGTTCCATCAGGCGGCTAACTCGATCAGCTCGGGGCGCAAGCGAGAGAGCAAGTGCTCGTAACCCGGGCCGCGTTGATACCGGTCGTTTTGGAAAGTCAACGCGTCGATCATCACGCCATCCACGAAGAGGGCAACTGTCTCGACTCGTCGCACGTCGCCGGCACGACTCAGATGAATTACTAGGTCAAGTCCACAGGCTAGAAGTGCGTGCACCGCGTCGCCGGGGATCCCGGCGGTCATGCCAAGCGCCTGGACACGGGCAGGCACATCTCGTGCTGAGTTGGCGTGAATGGTTCCGCAACCGCCCTCGTGACCGGTGTTGAGCGCGGAGAGCAGATCGAGAATCTCAGAACCACGTACCTCACCCACCACGATGCGATCGGGCCTCATGCGCAATGCCTGACGGACGAGGTCGCGCAAAGTTACGGCTCCGGCGCCCTCAGCATTGGCTGGTCGCGACTCTAGTCGGACCACATGAGGATGATCCGGTCGCAATTCAGTTGAGTCCTCCACAATGACCAATCGTTCGCTCGAACCGCACTCGGCAAGAAGTGCGGAAAGAATCGTGGTCTTCCCAGATCCGGTGCCTCCACTAATGAGAAAGGATAACCGTGCGCGCACGACAGCACGAAGAATGTTGACCATCGTCGCGTCAACAGTACGACTTCGGGATAGCTCGCCCAGAGTGAAGGACTGTCGTCGAGGAACACGCAGGGAGATGCAAGTTCCATCTCGCGCAATTGGGGGAAGAACCGCATGTAGCCGCGATCCATCGGGTAGGCGGGCATCGACAAACGGGCTCGAATCATCTAGCCGCCTGCCAGCCGACGCAGCGAGGCGTTGCGCCAGGCGACGTACTGCGTCATCGTCGGGGAATTGAACATCGATCCGCGTCAGTCCCGACCCACAATCAACCCAAACCTCGTCGGCGCCATTGACGAGGACATCAGTCACGCCTTCGACTCGCAACCATTGCTCAAGCGGGCCCGCGCCCGCAATTTCATCTCGCAAGGTCTGCACCATGGCAAGCACTGCATCGTCACCTAGGACGACGCCATCTTCACGGAGTACCGCTGCCACTCGGGCTGGTGTTGGATCTACAGCCCGAAGAACAAGTTGATGCCGTACGCGATTGATAAGAGTCGTGGACATCATCACGCCGCCAGTGGCTGCGGGTGCAGAGCCGCCATCAGCGTCGTGCATGCAGCAGTGAGCGATCCGCGTCGCCGCATCGCCGGTAACTCGCCTTCACCCGCCGCTCGACGGACATCTCCCTCATCAGGACACACCGCTGTCACGGGGCGACCAAGTGATTCGGCAACGAGGTCTGCATCGGCTCTCGACCCGCGCACGATCAGATGCAGGGGATCAATCAGCCGTCCAGATGACTGAAGCAATCTATGGGCCGCAGCAACTGAGAGAACGGATGCAGCCACAACCAAAACCGTCGCACTCAAATGGGACTCAAAACAGGTATCCGAGTCACGACCTAGATCGACAATTGTCACATCAAACCCGCGAACGGCAGTCGCCATGACGGCCTCGACCGCATCTCCAACAAACGGCATTAGCGGACCGCGGTCCCAAGAGAGCACACTCATACCATTGAGATGAGGGAGCGCGCTCTCGAAGTCACTCGGGGCAATACGGCCACGAGCAGACATGATTTCGGGCCAACGCATGCCAGGTTCGTCTTCTGCGCCCAACAAAACGTCAAGTCCACCCGCAGCGCAATCTCCATCGATAAGAAGGGTGCGATGTCCATTGCGCGCAGCGACCAGACTCAGGCCAGCAGCAATTGTTGACGTGCCGACGCCTCCGTGCGCTCCGCGGACTCCGACGACCAGTCCGCTACGCACGGGTCCTTGCTGAGCGTCAGCAAAGCGAGCAGCTAGCCAACTGTCTGCAGTGGGGAAGACCGCAACGTGTTCAGCCCCAAGACTCACGGCAGCCTGCCAAATCGTCGCATCTGGCTCCTCAAGAGCAACGACGATGACCCCGCTCCGGCGCGAAGGTGCGGCAAGCGCAACCCGCTGAGCGACATCGGCTCCAACCAAGACGAGAGATCCACCGCCCCATCGGGCTCGAGCGGCACCGACGTCAGGGACGAGTTCAATCTCCACACCAACGGCCGCCGCAACGCGTAGGCAGTTATCGAGAAGTTCGGGATGGTCAGTGACAAGAACGGGACGCATGATTCCTCCAGCGTGAAGTCGGTGAAGGTGAGCGTCGCGGGAATCTCAGAAGGACAAAAGACCGAGTGCCACGTCTGTGGACAACATCAGTCGAGAGCCACCCGCGCTTCAGCGGCCGAGAATCCAACAGCGCCTGCATGCCAGACGAGCCACTCGGACATTCCGGTCTGAGTGCCGGACATGTACGCCCGAAGTGCTGCCACATACGAAGCACGGCCCATGGTGCGGAAGCCGTGCTCTGGAGAAACGAGATTTCCGGGGTCAACACTTCGATCGGCCAGCACGAGTCGCACCGCCGCTCGCGCAACGAGGCCTGAGCCCCAGGCGAATGGGCGAAGGGCCATGATTTCGGCATGTGCGATCGCGGCAACGACAAGCGCGGGGGCTTCGGTCTGCAGTGTGAGCACACGAGCCAGCGCGTCTAGTCGAGCAGTCGCCTCGCTTGAACTTGGCGCTGGACCAAGATGCAGCGGATCATCGGCATCGTCGTTAGATCGTGGCCGCCCGAGGTCATCGACAGCGAGCACATCGCGGGCCGCAAGCAGATGGAGTGCGGCGAGCGCTTGCAGCGGTGCTGTACGCCACGCAGCTACTTGATGAGGCACCTCAACGGTCACACGTAGTGCGGCACCGAGCACCGCACCCACAGGTGAAGAGTCGACTCCTGCTCCCGCGAGCACCTGATCAATGGGGACTTCCGCGCCTTCGATCGCCGCTGACTCACGAGCGCCAAGACGAGCGGAGCGCATACTTAATTCGGCTGTGCGACCTCGAGTACGACGATCCCATAGCAACGCATCAATTTCGTCTCGCGCGACCTTGCAGGCCTCGGCTACATCCGGCAATGCCACAAGCGCGGCAAAGGGATCGCTCAGTACGACTGAGCGCCCTGCGCCCGCAACTTCGCGAGGACTAATGGGTCCTGAGCTTCCAGCCACGTCACCAGATCCTTATTGGAGATGAACTGAATGTCAGGGTACTGGGCCACGGCATCGCGGATGAACTGGTTGACGGCACGGATGTAAGAGCCACACATAAGTGCCTTCCAGTGCATACCCCAGAACAGCGGGGCCCGATTGCCGTTGTAGACGGCATCGGTTGCGGCCATGAGCGAGTCATACGTCGACTGACGGGCCTGATCGCACACGGCTTGGTCACTTGTGTCGTTGCAATCGGCACCGCCGGAGCCGTTTTGCTGACACATGAGGTTGTAGTCCATGGAAAGCGAGTCACGACCGAATCCTGAGACATGAATGTCTTGAAGTGGGAACTCCCAGAGGCCATACTCATTCATAGACGGCCACTGAAGCGTGCCGCTATTGGACGCGTCGTACTTGAACCCGTGCTCCTTAAAGATGGGGTACATGACATCGCGTTGGCCTTCGAGGCATGGGGTGCGCGCGCCCTGAACGATGCTGTGGTTAAACGGCAG
>WLOK01000037.1 GCA_009699315.1 Actinomycetota bacterium | reverse complement strand
GTCAATGTCTAAGCGACATCAGCAGGATCCCTATTCGATCACAGTCGATGGGAAAGTTTTCCAGGTCGACTACGAGCCGGCGGAGTCGCAGACCGCAATCTATGGCGGCAACTCCAATTGGCGCGGCCCAGTGTGGTTTCCGATTAACCACCTCGTCATAGAGGCCCTCGAGCGATTTCACATGTATTTCGGGGACGACTACAAGGTGGAATGCCCGACCGGCAGTGGCGTGCGCATGAATCTTCAAGAGGTAGCCGATGAGCTCCGTCGTCGCCTCATTTCTCTCTTTATCCCAGATCCGACCGGGTGGCGCGCCGAATTTGGGGGCTCAGACCGCTTCGGCAAGGACCCGCGGTGGAAGGAGCCTCTCTTCTATGAGTACTTCAATGGGGACGATGGGGCAGGGCTTGGGGCCTCACACCAGACCGGTTGGACCGGTCTAGTGGCCGATCTGATCATTGGGCGCCGGGGCTGACTAACGAGCGGGTAACTGGCATGCGTGGGATGCTGGACAAGTGAGCGATGAGCCTGTCCCGGAGGTACGACAGCGGGGCCGTGCGGCAAGCGAGAGAGTTCTCATTGAAGCCGCGATGGCGTGTTTTGCCGAGTTCGGGCCTAACGACGTATCAGTGCGGGCAATTGCCGAGCGCGCCGGCGTCAATCACGGACTCGTACACCATTACTTCGGCTCCAAGGCTGGTTTAGTCGAAGCAGTTGTGCGTGACGTCCAGGAATACTTCGCTGAGTCGTTGGCAAGCGGAGGCGGTGTCAGCTTTATGACTACTGAGGATCCCCGCCCCCATATCGCGATGCGAGCGATGGCTCGGATCATCGTAGATGGCGCAATGCCCACTCAACAGGTGGAGTTCCCAGTCATGGCTGCGGCGGCGGAGGTGGTGCAGAACCTCGGCGTGCAGGATGTTGAGCAATCACGTCTCCTAGCGGCCCAGGTTCTCGCCATGCTGATGGGCTGGTCGCTGTTTGAGCCATTTCTGGTCGCCGCAATTGGACGCAATCTCGACGAAGCGACCGAACTTCGAACGCAGCTCAGTGCTTCTGCGCGAAGCATGGTCACGGCCAGCGTTAATCGCTGAGAACCATCCGCGCGTCAGAGATGCGAATTGTGTGTCTAGCGCTGCAGCGCGGCCCGGTAGACGTCGATCGTGCGCAAGGCAATTGCATCCCAACCGAAGTGGGCGATCGCTCGCAACCGACCAGCCTCGCCCATGCGTCGTGCATGAGTTGGGTCCGCGGCGAGATCGTTGACGGCATCTGCAAAAGCGTGCTCGAAAGCGCGCGGTTCGGCGGCGTCGTAGGGCACGAGGACGCCGGTCTCTCCATCGACTACAACTTCAGGGATACCGCCTACGGCGCTTGCCACGACCGCTGTCTCGCACGCCATTGCCTCAAGATTGACGATGCCTAGCGGTTCGTAGATTGACGGACAGACGAAGGCGAGCGAGTGACTGAGCGCCTGAAGAATGAGCGGCCGCGGAGCATTCTCTTGGATCCATACGACGCTTTCGGGGCCATTCGCGACGCGTAGTTCCGCAACCGCCTCAGCGACTTCTTGGCCCATCTCAGGAGTGTCTGGCGAGCTCGCGAACAAGATGAGATTGATGCCCTCGAATCGATGTGCAGCTTGGATCAGGTGCAAGATCCCCTTCTGTCGAGTGATGCGTCCAACGAAGACGACGTAGGGCTGATCGGTTCGAATCCCGGCAGCGTCGAGAAGGTCGGTGGAATCTGTGGGCCGGTAGACATCTGTATCCACACCGTTGTGCACTACATGTACGCGATCAGGATCGACGAATGGATAGGCGTCCAGCACGTCGTCGCGCATGCCATTGCTTACCGCGATGATGGCGTCTGCCGCGGCATAGGCGCTTCGTTCGACCCAGGAGGAGATTCGGTAACCACCGCCGAGCTGCTCCTCCTTCCAAGGCCGTCGAGGCTCAAGGGAGTGGGCAGTGATCACGTGGGGGACCCCGTGGAGGAGGCCGCCGAGGTGGCCAGCGAGGTTTGCGTACCACGTGTGAGAGTGCAAAAGATCCGCCCCGGCTGCGTCACGTGCCATTTCTAGGTCCACAGCCATGGTCTGGAGGGCGAAATTCGCACCGGTCATGTCCGAGGGAGGGGTATGAGCGAGTGCGTCCGTACGAGGCTCTCCGAAGCACTGCACGTCCACTGTGAGATGTGGTCGCAGGTGAGCGACGAGTTGGGCGACATGCACCCCTGCCCCGCCATAGACATCTGGTGGCCACTCGCGGGTCAGAATCCCGATACGCATAGTTCGCAGCCTAGGACCTCGAAGTCGGCCGCGTACATCTGATCTGGCGGTTACCCTTGAGATGTGAAGACTGGGCCCAGCGTTCTTGCGATCGTTCTGGCAGGTGGTGAGGGCAAGAGGCTGATGCCGCTGACGGCAGACCGCGCCAAGCCTGCTGTTCCATTCGGCGGCGCATATCGGCTAGTCGACTTCGTGCTCTCTAATTTTATCAATGCTGGACTGCGTCGCGTCTGTGTGCTGACTCAATACAAGTCGCACTCTCTCGATCGACACATCACGCGTACGTGGCCGATGCCGGCGCTTTTGGGCGACCACGTGACACCGGTCCCGGCCCAGCAGCGTCTCGGTCCGCGCTGGTTCACCGGCAGCGCTGATGCGATCTTCCAGAGTCTGAATTTGATCCATGATGAAAATCCGGATTACGTCGCAGTGTTCGGCGCAGACCACGTCTATCGCATGGATCCGCTGCAGATGGTGATGCAGCACATTGAGACGGGATCGGGTGTCACGGTTGCGGGCATTCGTGCGCCACGGTCGCAGGCAAGCCAATTCGGCGTTATCGAGACGGCCGCCGACGGTCTGACCATCAAGCGCTTTCTCGAGAAACCACTTGATCCACCAGGCATACCCGGAGCGGAGGATTTGTCGTACGTCTCGATGGGAAATTACGTCTTCAACACAAAAACTCTCATCGAGGCACTGCGTGCAGACGCCGCCGATGAGAGCTCGCGGCATGACATGGGTGGCAACATCATCCCGATGCTGACCGAGCAGGGCCTCGCAACTGTCTACGACTTCAATAACAACGAGGTGCCCGGTTCTACCGACCGCGATGCTGGCTACTGGCGAGACGTGGGCACAGTCGACTCTTACTACGACGCCCACATGGATCTGGTGTCAGTGCATCCTATTTTCAATCTCTATAACCACGCGTGGCCGATCCTCAGCGACCGTCCGCCTTATCCGCCAGCGAAGTTCGTCGAGGGCGGTAGCGCATATGAGTCCATCGTGGGTGCCGGCTCGATCATCGCGGGCGCGCACGTACGCAACTCTGTCATCGCCGATGACGTGTACATCGCGAGCGGCGCCATCGTCGAAGGCGCTGTTTTGATGTCAGGCGTGCGCATCGGTGCCAATTCGGTTGTGCGGCGAGCAATTCTTGATAAGAACTGTGTAGTCCCGGAGCATGGTGAGATAGGCGTGGATCTCGCGCGCGACCGCGGCAGATTTACCGTGAGCGACGCTGGCATTGTGGTGGTCGGCAAGGGCGTCACCGTCGAGTGACCTAAATCAGCCGAAGCGCCCGGAGATGTAATCCTCGGTCTGCTTCTCCTGAGGGTTCGTAAAGATCTGCTGAGTGGGACCGACCTCGATCAGTTTGCCCGGCTTGCCTACCGCAGCGAGGTTGAAGAACGCAGTCATATCCGAGACTCGACTGGCTTGTTGCATGTTGTGAGTCACGATGATGATGGTGTAGCGCTCGCGCAACTCTCGGATGAGGTCTTCGATCGCGAGTGTGGAGATCGGATCTAGCGCAGAACACGGCTCGTCCATCAGGAGAACTTTGGGCTCAACGGCAATTGCGCGCGCGATGCATAGACGTTGCTGCTGACCGCCGGAAAGGCCTGCGCCCGGCTTCTTCAGGCGATCCTTCACCTCTTCCCAGAGGTTGGCACCGCGCAACGAACTCTCTACGACCTCGTCGAGGTTGCGCTTATCGCCCTTGGTCTTCTCGAGGCGTAGCCCCGCGACGACGTTGTCATAGATCGACATGGTCGGGAACGGATTAGGCCGCTGGAAGACCATGCCAATCGTGCGGCGTACGAGGACTGGGTCGACGTTGGGGCCGTAGATGTTCTCCCCATCGAGTCGAACTGAACCTTCAGCGCGTGCTCCGGGCACAACCTCATGCATGCGGTTGATGCACCGAAGCACCGTCGACTTCCCGCACCCGGAAGGCCCGATGAAGGACATCACCGAATTGGCCCGGACGGTGAGGTTAACGCCCTCAACGGCGAGGAAGTTGCCGTAGTAGATGTTGAGGTCATTGATGTCGATTTGCTTGCTCACAACTGCTCCTCTACCGGGACTTCGGGGTGAATCGGGCGGCAAGGATCCGAGCAGCCGCGTAGATGATGAGTACGAAGAGAATCAGGGCCAGCGCTGCGCCCCATGCACGATTGACCGATGACGTGGTGCCACGGCTGATCTGGTCCCAGATGAATGTGGGTAGTGATGTCTGGGAGCCATTAAATGCATTCAGGTTGATGTCCTGCGCCAAGAAGGTCGTGAGGAGGAGCGGCGCTGTCTCGCCTGCGACGCGAGCGACGGCGAGCATGGCCCCAGTAATCAGCCCGGATATTGCTGTCGGCACAACGATGCGCAGAATGACCTTCCATTTCGGGACGCCGAGTGCAAGAGCAGCCTCGCGCAAATCATTAGGCACAATCTTGAGCATTTCCTCGCTTGAGCGGATGACAACCGGAATCATCAGGATGCACAATGCGAGCGCTGCAGCGAAGCCCGATTGTTGGAGCACCCCGGTCAGGATCAGGGCGGTGTAGATGAACAGACCGGCGACAATCGAAGGGACACCCGTCATCACGTCGACAAAGAAGCTGATCCAGAACTTCAGGCGGCCCTTACCGAACTCGACCAAGTAGATAGCCGCAAGCAGCCCCACCGGCACAGACACAAGGGTGGCGATGCCGACTTGTTCCAAGGTGCCCAGGAACGCGTGCAGGATCCCGCCGCCGGGCTGGCGAGGGCTCACATTGCGCATCGTGGAGGTGAAGAAGGTCCAATCGAAAACGGACAAACCTTTCACTAGAACCGTGATCAGAATCCAGAGGAGTGGCGTGAGCGCCACGACGAAGGTGGCGTAGATCAATGTGGTCGCTATGCGGTCCTTGGAATGGCGTCTGCCTTCAATCGCCAAGGACGTGATGGCCTGTCCGAGCAAGAAGACGATGGCAGCGACGACGCCGGGCGCAAGGCCCACCACCGTCCAGCCGGTGAGTTGGACGATCAGGCCGACGAGGAGCGCGCCACCCGCCAGAGCGGGGGTGCTCCAGCGGGGCAGTCTGCGCCCGCTGAGGTGTCCTTCCACTTCGGCCTGCTGTGCATCCACGCCGGACATCAGTTCGCTCCCGAGAATTCTTTACGACGTGCGATGATCCAGCGCGCAATCATGTTCACTGCGAGTGTGATGAGGAACAGCACGAGCCCACTCGCGATGAGCGCGGACCTTCCCACTTCGCCGGCTTCTCCCCACTTGAGCGCAATGTTTGCCGCGAAGGAGTTGCCGCCTGGCTCAGTGATATGTGTATTGACTTCGAAGACAGCGGAAAGGATGAGTGCGACTGCGATCGTTTCGCCAAGCGCACGGCCGAGCCCAAGCATCGCTGCAGAGATCATTCCCGGCCGACTAAACGGGAAGACCGCCATTTTGATCATCTCCCAGCGCGTTGCACCGAGGGCAAGGGAAGCTTCGATGTGCATGCGTGGCACCTGAACGAACACTTCGCGGGAGATGGCGGAGACAGTTGGCAGCACCATGATGGCGAGGACGAGACCTGCCATGAGCAGGCTCTTGGTCCAGAGCTGTTTGTCGTTTGCGAAGATCGGAATCCAGCCCAAGTATTCGGTGAGCCACCGTGCGAAAGACGTGACGGCAGGCATGAAGTTGTAGAGGCCCCAAAGACCAAAAATAATGGATGGCACTGCTGCGAGCAGATCGACGATGAAGCCCAACGCCTTGCCGAACCTCGGTCGAGCGTAGAAGGCTATGAAGAGTGCGATTCCGAATCCGATCGGAACCGCGATGAGCATCGCAATGACGGCGGTGACGAAAGTACCAAAGGCCAAAACGGCAATACCGAAGACCGAGGGAGTCTGATCAGGTAACCACGACTGCTCGGTGAGGAAGTTCGCGCTGTCGGCCTGAAGTGAAGGAATCGCTTTCCAGACGAGAAATGCTGCGATCGCGGCCATGACGGCCAAGACGAGAATGCCAGCACCCCGGGAAAGTCCAAGAAAGTTTCGATCGCCGGCTCGGATTGCCGTGCCTGAGATACCGGCCGGATCGGCAGCAGACTGCGCTGTCTCATCCGTCGAAGTACTCATGTCTTGTCCTCGTGGAGTGGGCGACGTGGGGCGGACCAAAGGTTCGCCCCACGTCGTTCAATCATGACGTGGCAAGCGAACTCACTGCGGTACGAACCTTAGCAAGGAGAGATCCCGTAATAGGGACATAGCCACTTGTTGTGAGCTGGCTCTGACCGGCATCCGAGGCTGCGAAGGTGAGGAAGCTCTTCACCAATGCGGGGTTCTGGTCTGTGCTGAGGCCCTTTTGGCACGCCACTTCGTAGGTGACCAGCACGATGGGGTAGGCGCCTGAGGCCTTGGTGGTGTAGTCAACCTTCAGGAGTAGGTCGTTGCCTGAGCCCGTGACAGTCGCTGCCGCGATAGTCGTGGCCGCTGTGGCGCTCGTTGCCTCGACGGGGCCGCCGCCATTGTCGATGAGAGCGGCCTTGGTGTTTTGCATGCCATCGAGGTACGACAACTCGACGTATCCGATCGAATTGACGGTGCCGTCAACCGAGGCAATGACCTGGTCGGAGCCTTTGGCGCCTTGGCCGCCGGGAGCAGTCCAGTCCTTGCCGGGAGCGAACGTCCAGACGCTGGGCGAGGTCGCTGTCAGGTACTTGGTGAAGTTGTCTGTCGTTCCAGAAGAATCAGAACGATGGAACTGTGCGATAGTCGCATCTGGAAGCGATTTGCCGGCGTTTAGGCCAGCAATTGCCGGGTCATTCCACTTCGTGATGGTGCTGGCGAAGATTTTCGCGAGGACGTCCGAGGTCAGGATGAGTCCGTCAACATCGGCAAGGTTGTAGACAACTGCGATCGCGCCACCCACCATCGGGATATTGATTGCGGGGCCACCTGAACAACGCTCATTTGCCTTTTCGAGGTCGGCATCTTTGACACCGGAGTCTGTTCCCGCGAAGGAGGTCTGCTTGGCGACGAACTGCTCAACTCCTGCGCCTGAGCCGATTGCCTGGTAGTCAATCGTGGCGTCGGGGCACTGAGTTTGGTAAGCGTTGATCCAGTCAGTGATCGCGTTGCCTTGTGCGCTCGAGCCAGCGGCCTTGATGCTGCCGGAGGCACAGTCTGCGTTTGCAGACGAACTGCTTGATCCACCACCACCGCAGGCTGAGAGCGTAAGCACGATCGCACAGGCGGCCGTCGATCCGATCAGAATTCGGGTGAGTTTCACCCTGTCCTCCTCGATTAGATGTACAGATAAAGAAGACGATAGAAACATTGGGTGTCGATGCCGTCTTTCCGAGGTAAACGGAGAATGAACGCCCGGCAACCCATTGCTGAACAATGTGGCTAGATGGCGTATTTGGGGCAAGTGGGGTCAGAGAGAGTGGCGCTCGACGGACTGGATCAGCGGTGTGTTGTCCTGCATGGATCGGTGAATCACGACGAAGGAACCTGGCGCCAGACGTGGATCGAAAAGGTCCGCCCAGTCGCTAGCTCCCGAAACACCGCCGAGTCCATCCATGAGCGCGGGCATCACGGGCCGATGCGTGCAGATAACGGTGGCCCCGAGTGTATGCAGCAATTCGCCTAGGCGAAGGACGCCGGCAAACGGATTATCTGCATTTCCATCCTCGCTCAGCGACTCCTCTAGGTGAATCTCAGCGCCCGTGGCTTCTGCGTACGGCTGCAATGTCTCCAGGCAGCGCCGGGCTGGGGATGGATGAAGCCGCATGATGCCGAATGCAGACAGCAAAGCGACAAGATCGTCCGCTTGGTGGTACCCACGAACAGAAAGTGGTCGCTCCGAATCCAGTTCTCCCTTGAAGTCAGAACGTTTGGTCGCCTGGGTATGCCTCAGAATGATCAACGGTGAGGTCTGAGGGGTAGTCAAAGCTAGATCGACGAGATCGGCATCGTGTGGATACGTCAGTAATTCGCGGGACTCTGCTTTGGTAACCCAACGAAACTCGTCGACCTCATCATTTGTGACCAGATCGGCCGATGCGTCGAGGGTTGCAGTCCAGTAGTGCACCGATTTCAGTCGCTGATCGACCGAATAGATCTGAGTGGGCAGAGGTACGCCAAGAACTGCCGAGACTCCCGTTTCCTCCCGGCATTCACGCATGGCTGTGACGATGATGTGCTCTTCGCCTTCTACCTTGCCTTTCGGGAGGGACCAGTCTTTGCGGTGCGGTCTATGCACGGCGAGGACCTCACGGCCCTGCGCGGTCTCGCGCATCGGAACAACACCCGCTGCGCGAATCGACACCGAATCGTCTGACATTTATCCGACCTAACCGATCCGATGTTTGCGGTAGGTGGCTCGAACAGACGGCCATACCTGCCAAAAGTCGATGCGCAATTGAAGTTCATCTCGGACTTCGAGGCCATGCAGTAGGCCCAACGAGAACGCAGTGTCGGCATCGACGCCACCGAGCCCCATTCGCTCACGGATTGCCTCCTGAGCGACGTAGGCGTCTTGGTGATCACCCAGGATGTCAGTCACGGCTGCGAAGTCAGTGGCGATTACTCGTGCCTTCTCACCAAAAATGGGAACGACAGCTTCCATCGCGTAGCGCGCTCGTTTCGCGTCGATGCGCGCTTCATGCCAATCGGCGCTAGGCGAGGTGTCGGTGAGTTCCGAGACGACTCGATTGAGGCGACGATATGCGGAGTGCATGAGCGGTGGCAGCGTCTCATTGCAGGGATGGTCGGCCAATTCGGTCAACTGTGGATTGGCGCATGCATCCACGAGACTTTGGAGCAAATTGGCGCAACGTTCTGTGCGCAAGGCATTGAGAGCGTGCAAGCGAGCAGTCTCGGTTCGCTCCTCGAGCCACGGCGCGAGTGCATTCCAGGCGCGGTGGGAATCGGTGTCATCAAGCTGCTGCGCATGCCCGCGCAAGCGCTCGGTGAGAACTTCGGTGTCACGAGCGAGTCCTAGTTGAGAAGCGGCCCAACCCAACTCGGTCCGCAGCTGTGCGGCCCACTCCTCATCGACTAGATCGCGGAAGACTTTTAATCCCGAACGCAGTCTCCTGATCGCGATTCGCATCTGGTGCACAGCATCGGGAAGGTCTCGTCGAAAGCGCACATCCTGAAGTAGAAGTCGGCGGGTGTGTATGGCCAGCAGTGCTCGAACCGCCTCGCTGCTGGGTTCGTCTGGGCCGGGCCATTCGGGCTCGGGGATGTCTGGTGGAGCGGATGCGCGTGGGCCCAGCGCTCCCGCCGCCTTGCTGGTTGATCCCGGGGTCGCTCCCTCCGCCGCAAGCACGGATACAAGGGCATCGAGGAGATCGTCTGTGGCACGTACTTCGACGTCGCATTCCTCGATTTCAATCTCGCGAAATGACGAAGCGACTCGTCCACCATCAAGGATCGCCACTGTGTCGTCGACAAGTTCGGCGACGAGGCGACCTTGGGAATCCAGCAAGTGATAGGGATGTCGTTCGGTTCGCAGAGTTACGACCGGCCCGAGCGACTGTTGTCGTACAAGGGCTGACACCAGATCGCGGTAGGCCGCGGGTACTTCACCGATCGCACCCTCGGACAACGACAACTGCAACTCATCACGTGCGTGGGAATCGGATCCATCGACCGGAAACTTGATATGCCAACCCTCGTCTGCACCGCCTTCCCGGCGACGCAAGGTGATGCCCCATCGGAAGAGGGTGAGGTCGTCAGTGTCGTGATACACCGCCGTCATGGTCACGGCAGGCTGTGGAGACACGGCAGAAATGCTGGGGTGACATCCAGCCAACGGCGGAATTCGGTAGAGCGCGTGCACCCGAAGTTTCCGCTCAACCTCGCGGTGCGTGGTGGGTTCGCTCACGCGAGTCTTCCCGCTGCCTTCTTGACTGCGATGAGTGTTTCTTGGAAGTCGCGCAGAGGACGACCTTCTGGGTCGAGGAGGCTTCGCGTCCAAGTGCCGTCAGTTGCCAGGTGCCATGCGGAGGTGTCTGGATCGACCGCGAGATTGAAGATCGCATCAATCTCGGCGATGTGCTCGGAGTTCTTCAGGAGGACAAGGGATTCCACACGTCGATCAAGATTGCGATGCATGAGGTCGGCCGAGCCGATCCAGACCTCGGGGTCGCCACCATTAAGAAACTCGTACGCACGCGAGTGCTCGAGGAATCTGCCGAGAATGCTGATCGCTTGAATGTTGTCGCTGAGGCCCGGGACGCCCACCTTGATGGCACAGATTCCGCGCACGAAGATGGTGATCGGCACACCCGCCTGCGACGCCCGATACAGCGAGTCGATGATGCGTTCGTCGACGAGAGAGTTGCACTTAAACCGAATGCGGGCTGGTCGGCCCGCGCGCGCGTGCTCAATTTCGCGCTCGACTCGCTCGATGAGTCCACTTCGCACCGAGTGTGGTGCCACAAGAAGCCGTTGGTAGCTGGTGTTCATGGAGTAGCCAGAGAGAACGTTGAAGAGGTCGGAGACGTCATCACCAATTTCGGGATCGCAGGTAATGAGACCGAAATCCTCGTACAAGCGGGCAGTCTTCGGGTGATAGTTGCCTGTGCCGATGTGGCAGTAACGCCGTAGCTGATCGCCATCGTCACGCACCACCATCGACAACTTGCTGTGCGTCTTCAGACCGACTAGACCGTAGACGACGTGCACTCCAGCCTCTTCGAGTTTGCGCGCCCATTCGATGTTGTTCTGCTCATCAAATCGGGCTTTGATCTCGACTAAGGCCAAAACCTGTTTGCCCGCTTCGGCAGCGTCGATCAGGGCATCAACAATCGGGGAGTCACCGCTGGTTCGGTAGAGCGTCTGTTTGATGGCCAGGACCTGCGGATCAGCAGCAGCCTGCTCAAGGAAAAGCTGCACGCTCGTGGAGAAAGAGTCGTAGGGATGGTGAACCAGCACATCGTGTTCGCGTACTACCGAGAGCACGTCTGGCGCTGTCGACGATTCAACCTCGGCTAGATCTCGAGCCGTGCGAGGCACGAACTTAGGCTGCTTGAGGTCATCGCGTTCGATTTTGTAGAGGTCCCAGAGTCCGGTGAGATCTAGCGGGCCAGGGAGTCGGAATACCTCTTGTGGCGTCACGCCAAGTTCTTCGATGAGGAGATTGAGCACGTACGGATCGATCGAGTTGTCGACCTCCAACCGCACGGGTGGCCCGAATCGGCGGCGCAGAAGTTCGCGCTCGAGGGCTAGGAGCAGATTCTCAGCGTCATCTTCTTCGACCTCAACGTCCTCGTTGCGGGTGATGCGGAAGGTGTGGTTTTGCAGTACCTCCATGCCGGGGAACAAGTCTTCGAGGTGCGCCGAAATGACGTCTTCGAGCGGCACGAAGCGTTGGTCACCGAGCTTGACGAAGCGGGGCAACAGCGGTGGCACTTTGACACGGGCGAAGAGTTCGTTGCCGGTTATCGGGTTGCGCACGACGACAGCGAGATTGAGGGAGAGGCCGCTGATGTACGGGAACGGATGTGAGGGATCCACCGCGAGTGGCGTCAGCACTGGGAAGACGCGCTTGTCGAACATGTCGTTCATTGCGTTCTGCTCGTCGGGCGTGAGTTGTTCCCAACGCAGAATGACGATGTTCTCGTGTGCGAGGCCCGGCAGGATCTCGTCGTGGAAGACGCGGCTCTGCCGAAGCTGAAGTTCGAGCGCTCGCGCCCAAATCACATCGAGGACTTCGCGCGGCATCAAGCCGCTGGCAGCTCGTACGGCGATGCCCGTGGCCATGCGGCGCTTGAGTCCGGCCACGCGCACCATAAAGAATTCGTCGAGGTTGCTGGCGAAGATGGCGAGGAACTTCGCCCGTTCCAAGATGGGCAGGAATGGATCCTCCGCGAGTTCGAGGACACGCTGATTAAACGCCAGCCAGGAGACTTCGCGATCGAGGAAACGATCGTCGGGAAGCGGGGAGTTCTCCGCCGCGATGAGGTCCTCCCCAGCGGCGTCGGCGAACGCGGCGGGAACGGCGCTGACGTGGGGCTGGCCATCGATATGACGGGCCGCCTCATGCTCTAGCCCACTGGTGACGGTACGCACGTCGTCAGCGGAGGGAGGTCGGGCGTCCATCCCCCTATGATCCCACAGCCTAGAGGGGGGTCGAGACCCCTAAAGGCAACTGCTGGGTGAACTCTCGCTTGCCTAAGGAAGTGCCGAGTACTGAACATCGCTATCCCAGATGGTGAAACCGAGCCGCTCGTACAGGCCGATGGCGCGTTCGTTTGAAGCGTCCACGTAGAGCAGAACCTGGGTCAATTCTCGAGTCCGGAGATGGGCAAGCCCCGCCACCACGAGGGCGGAGCCCAAGCCTCGTACGTCTGCCTCGGGATCAACGGCCACGGCATAGACCTCTCCGAGATGTTCGTGACGTGGGCTCGACGTGTGCACCTTGGTCCAGTGAAAACCGACCATCTGGCCGAGTCGCTCAGCAATGAGGAAGCCTTGGGGCTCGAACCATGGCTCAAGCATTCGCATGCGAAGGTCCGATTCGGTGAGGTTGCCTTGATCGGGGAGGTCAGCAAAAGCTCGTGCGTTGAGCGCCACCCACGTAGCGTCATCAGTGCCAGGCCGAAATGTTCGGAGGACGACTCCGTCTGGGAGGTGTACGCGCGGAAGAGGCGCGAGGAGGGACCGGCGCATCTGCAGAAGCACTCGCACTCGCTGGAAACCAAGGGAACGAGCCAGTTCGTCGGATCCGGCCTGTCGACCGTGCGCCCAGAGTCTTAGCCCGGGCTCGATGTCGAGGAACCGTTCAACGATTGCTCGGCCGATGCCCCGCTCGCGAGCATCGGGATCGACGACCACCTCCGCGGATGACCCAGCCACCGAATCGGTGTTGTCGAGATGTCCGTAGCCGACGAGCGCTGCACCGCGCCAGGCGAGGAGGTGCTGCACCCCGTGATCGTCGCCGTGTCGTAGGTGGAGAACTACTGGCTCAGACACTGGGCTCACGCCATCAGCCTCGGTTGCCCGGGCGATAAGACGAGTAACAGCTGCGTGGTCGGCTGCATTGATACGCACAGGAGCGTCAATGCGCACATCGTCCATGTGGCAAATCTAGCGGCGTCGCGGCAACTCTCGGCCCAATTGGGTCTCCGCGGGGTCATCTTCGAGGGTCGCTCGTGTTGCCTCATCGGTGCGCTGTGGCTCGAAGCGGTATCCGACATTGCGTACGGTGCCGATGAGGCTCTCGTATTCTGGACCGAGTTTTGCTCGAAGACGCCGGACGTGGACATCGACCGTGCGGGTGCCTCCGAAGTAGTCGTAACCCCAGACGTCCTGCAGCAACTGCTGACGGGTGAATACTCGACCGGGGTGCTGAGCAAGGAAGCGAAGGAGTTCGAACTCCTTAAACGTCAGATCAAGGATCTGATTGCGCAGGCGAGCGGAATAGCCAGCTTCATCAATGGACAAGTCGCCCGAGCGAATTTCGTCACCGCTATCCGGACCCGCGTTGTTGCTTGTCGCCAACCGCGCGGTCGCGAGTCGGAGCCGTGCCTCTAGTTCGGCTGGGCCGCATGTGTCGAGAAGGATGTCATCGAAGCCCCAGTCGAGTTGTAGAGCCGCGAGGCCACCTTCGGTCGCGACGACGAAGACGGGGACATCTACGCCCGTTTGTCGGATAAGTCGGGTGAGAGAGCGCACCTGCGGCAGATCACGTCGTCCGTCGATGAGCAGTGCGTCGCATGGGGGAGCGTCAAGTAGAGCGGTCACTTGAGCGGGGACGATGCGTACGTGGTGTGCAAGCAGGCCGAGGGCTGGCAGCACCTCCGAAGAGGGCTGCATGGCCTGGGTGAGGAGCAGCAACCGCACACCGACAGGATAGGGCTCGTGGATTTCCGGCTTGTTTCCCCCGATGGGACCGTGTTGAGCGCCACACATGAGCCCGCTCGCGGTGGCCCCTCCGGTCTTGCCTTCGTCGTGATCCCAGGCTTCTCCGGATCGTGGGAGAACGCCCGGGTGCGTCAGGTCTGCGCTGAATTGGCTCGCTTTGGCGGAGTAGTGGCCGTTGATCTACGCGGGCATGGCCGGTCGGCGGGCGCCACGACCCTGGGCAAGGACGAACCGCTCGACGCCTCTACTGCGGTGCGATGGGCGCGAGAGCGCTACGACCGCGTGGTGCTGGTCGGGTTCTCTATGGGTGCGGCTGTTGCGCTCCGGGCTACGGCTCTTTATGGCCGAGTTGATGCCGTTGTGGCTGTCAGTGGTCCAGCTTTCTGGTTCTACCGCGGGACACGAGTGATGCGCCGATTGCACTGGGCCATTGAACGACCCGCGGGCCGGTGGGCGATTCGCACCTTCATGGGCACTCGGGTTACATCGCGACGCTGGCCCGAGCCACCCCCGCTGGCACCTGTGGAAGCGGCTGCTCGATTGGGCGGCACGCCACTTCTGGTCGTGCACGGCGATCAAGACGCCTTCTTCCCCCTCGACCATCCCGAGGCAATCGTGCGAGCCGCTCAGGCTGCTCAGTCCACCGGCGTTGACCTCATCATCGAGCCGGGATTCGGTCATGCTGAAGGATCCATTTCGCGCAACCTTGTCCGCCGGATAGCGGAATGGGCCGTAGCGGTTTTGGATTTTGGCGAGGACGCAGCGACAATCGACGCACCATGATCACCGGAGTCCTCGCCGTTGTTGCCGTACTGCTCGTCGGTACGGCCTTTGGCCTGTGGCGACGACGAGTGGACGGGCGACTTCGCGAAGAGCATCAGGCCGGTGACATCGCGCATGACGAGACCCTGACTCGCGATCAGATTGGCGTTGAGCTTGGGGCAACGGCAACGCTCGTGCAGTTCTCTTCAGCGTTCTGTCAACCGTGTCGAGCCACTCGTACATTGCTCACGGAAGTTTCAGAGATGCTGCCAGGCGTCATCTCGGTCGACATTGATGCGGAAAATCACCTAGATCTAGTTCGTCAATTGCACATCATGCGCACGCCAACAGTGCTCGTCCTCGACGCCACCGGACTGATTCGTACACGTGCAAGCGGACTTCCTCGCAAGGCCGATGTGATCGCCGCAATCGGTGCACTGGGCTAGATCGAACTATCAACTAAGGAGAGCCATGTCGACATCTTCAGCGCAAAGCGGTATCGATCCACGGGGACCGAGGTTCGGTGCGGTTATCACCACGGTGGTGCTGGCACTTTCCTTCGTACTGTTGTGGACACCACAAGGCAGCGCGGGCTACAACATCGCCTGTGTGCTTCTGGCTGTGCAGACGCTCGTCTTTGCGTTGGGTGCGATTGCTGGACTTTCTGCGCAGCCGTATGGCTGGATTTATCGGCGCTTTGTGCGTCCGCGATTGAGTCCGCCGAGTGAGCTTGAAGATCCAGCGCCACCGCGCTTCGCTCAGGCGGTTGGTCTTGCCTTCGCAGTTGTGGCCCTCATTAGTGCGATCTTCGGCGCTCCTGTGGTCGCGATCATCGCAACAGGCTGCGCGCTCATCGCTGCATTCCTGAATGCTGCGTTCGCGTTGTGCCTGGGCTGCGAGATGTACCTCATTGGCCGCCGCCTAGCGCATCGCTAGATCGGCTCAGTAGACGAGTGCTTGCGCTCCGTCTGCGAGTGCTTCTTCGATAAATGCTGCTGCACCTGCGATGCGGGTACCCGCGATCAGGTGTTCTTGTTCAATGCCACGTCGCGTAGCGCATTGGGTGCAGACGGTGAGGGTCCCTGCCGACACAATCGCGTCGCGAAGATCGGCCATGGGGGCAGCATGTGGAAGCTCGAAAGCCTCCGCTTTGCCAGGTACAGCGAACCAGACGGCATCGCCGGTCAGCCACATGGAAACAGTGACTCCCGCGGTGAGTGCTGTTGCGGCGACCGTGAATGCCTGGGCACACTTCTCGGCGTCGTCGGCTCCGGCGGTGAGTTTGATGACGAGGGATCGGTTCACTCGTTGAGGCTATGCCATGCCACCTGTAAGGTCGTAAGCGTGTCTGAGTCCTTTATGTATCCCGAGCCGGTCGTCCCCATCGCGTGGCTGCTCGGCCGTTGGGCTGGCGTAGG